>DATFUO010000135.1:0-13567 GCA_035260785.1 Burkholderiales bacterium | reverse complement strand
CCCGCCGTCACCATGGTTGCGGCATGGATCAGCGCGGAAATCGGCGTCGGGCCTTCCATCGAGTCCGGCAGCCAGACGTGCAGCGGAAACTGCGCCGACTTGCCCATCGCGCCGATGAACAGCAGGATGCAGATCGTGGTGACGAGCGGCCAGTCGGTGAAGGCCACGCCCAGCGTCTCGTGCGCCAGCTCCGGTGCCCTGGCGAACACTTCGGCGTAGTCGAGTGTGCCGAAATAAACCAGGATCAGCGCAATGCCGAGCAGAAACCCGAGATCGCCGACCCGGTTGACGATGAAGGCTTTGAGGTTGGCATAGATTGCGGTCGGGCGGGTGTACCAGAAACCGATGAGAAGATAGGACACCAGCCCGACCGCCTCCCAGCCGAAGAACAGTTGCAGGAAGTTGTTGCTCATTACCAGCATCAGCATCGAGAAGGTGAACAGCGATATGTAGCTGAAGAAACGCTGGTAGCCGGGATCGTCGGCCATGTAGCCGATGGTATAGATGTGCACCATCAGCGACACAAACGTGACGACCAGCATCATCGTCGCCGACAGCTTGTCGATCAGGAATCCCAGTTGCAGCGTGACATCGCCGCTGGTGATCCAGGTGTAGAGCGGCCCGTTGAAGGTGTTGCCCTCCAGCACGTCCCTGAATACCAGGAAGGAAGCGATGACCGATATCACCATGCCGCCAATGGTGATCGCGTGCGAGCCGCGCCGGCCGATGAGCCAGCCCAGCAGGCCGGCGATCAGCGCACCCGCGAGCGGGGCAAGGGGGACGAGAAGATAGAGAGCCTGCATGCTCATCGCCATTCGCCGCGCGCTGCCAGAATTCGCTGGATACCGGGCTTCTCCCATAAGGACTGAGGACTGAGGATTGGGCGCCGCACAATTTGCACCGGGGACTGAGCACTGAGCACCGTAATTATCCTTTCAGCTTGTCCAGATCGTCCACGTTGATGGTGCGCACGTTGCGGAACAACACCACCAGGATCGCCAATCCGATCGCGGATTCAGCGGCCGCCACGGTCAGGATGAAAAACACGAAGATCTGTCCGGCCGTGTCCTCGAGGTAGTGCGAGAAGGCGATGAAGTTCATGTTCACCGCCAGCAGCATCAATTCGATGGCCATCAGCAGGATGATCACGTTCTTGCGGTTCAGGAAAATCCCGACCACGCTGATCGCGAACAGGATCGCGCCGAGAATCAGGTAATGCGACAGGGCGATCATTTCGGCTCCTCCCCGGCGCGCTTCTCCGAGGGCATCGAGACCATGCGCACCCTGTCCTGCCGGCGAACCTTGAGCTGCTGCGCGGGATCGATGTATTTGGTGTCCTTTCGATGGCGCAGGGTCAGCGCGATGGCCGCCACGATGGCGACGAGCAGGATGACCGCCGCGATTTCGAAGGGATACACGTAATCGGTATAAATGAGCCGGCCGAGCTCGCGCGTATTGCTGTAGTCGGCCGCATGTGCGGCCGGCTGCGGCATGCCTTCCAGGTCGAAGTAGCGCCCGCCGAGCACCAGAGCCATTTCCGCGACCATCACGCCGGCGACGATCAGGCCCGGCACGAGGTAATCCCAGTAGCCCTCGCGCAACCGGTCCAGGTTGATGTCGAGCATCATGACGACGAACAGGAACAGCACCATGACCGCGCCGACATAGACCAGCACCAGCGCAATGGCGAGGAACTCCGCTTCCAGCAGCATCCACAACCCGGCAGCCGTAAAGAAGGCGAGCACCAGGAACAGCGCCGAGTGCACCGGATTGCGCGCGGTGATGACGCGCAGCGCGGCGAAAACCATGACCGCCGCGAAAAAGTAAAAAGTAACCGCCCTGAAATCCATGTTGTTATAAGTAATCAGTCAACAGTGGGCGGTAATGGTCGAGGGCCCGTGCTCCATCACCGTTCACTGTTCACTGTTCACCAGGCCTATCTGAAGTTCGCATCCTCCGCGCGATCCCTGGCGATCTGCTCTTCGTAGCGATCGCCGATCGCCAGCAGCATTTCCTTGGTGTAGAGCAGATCGCCACGTTGCTCGCCGTGGTATTCGAGGATGCGGGTTTCGACGATCGAATCCACCGGGCAGGATTCTTCGCAGAACCCGCAGAAAATGCACTTGGTCAGATCGATGTCGTAGCGTGTGGTGCGGCGCGTCCCGTCGGCGCGTTGCTCCGACTCGATGGTGATCGCCAGGGCCGGGCACACCGCCTCGCATAACTTGCAGGCGATGCAGCGTTCTTCGCCATTCGGATAGCGGCGCAATGCATGCAGGCCGCGGAATCGGCCGGACTGCGGAGTCTTCTCTTCCGGGAACTGCACCGTGATCTTGCGCGCGAAGAAATACCGGCCGGTCAGGGCCATGCCCTTTACCAGCTCGAACAGCAGGAAGCTGCGTAAGAATTCGCGCAGGCGTTCGATCATTGCCGCGCCCGTCCCGAGGCTCCCGTATTCACCATGGCCACCATGAGGTCTGCATGAGGCCGCCGATCAGCACCAGCCAGACGATGGTCAGCGGGATGAATACCTTCCAGCCCAGGCGCATGATCTGGTCGTAGCGATAGCGCGGGAACGTCGCGCGGAACCACAGGAAACAGAACAGCAGGAAGGCGATCTTGACCAGCAGCCACGGGAGCCCGTTTGCCGCGAGCCAGGGCGCGCCGGTCGAATCCGCCAGTGCGCTCGGCAACGGCGAAAGCCACCCGCCCAGAAACATGACCGCCGCCAGCGTCGCGACCAGGATCATGTTCGCATATTCGGCGAGGAAGAATACGGCGAAGGCCGTTCCCGAATATTCCACGTGAAATCCCGCGACGATTTCCGATTCCCCTTCTGCCACATCGAAGGGCGCGCGGTTGGTTTCCGCCACGCCGGCGATGAAATACACCAGAAACATCGGGAACAGGGGAATCAGGTTCCAGCCCAGCAAGCCCCACGCGGTGCTTTGTTCCTCAACGATGGTGGAGAGGTTCAGGCTGCCCGACAGCATGAGCACGCTCACCAGGGCGAAACCCATGGCGATTTCGTAGGATACGATCTGCGCAGCGGAACGCATCCCGCCGATGAAGGCATACTTCGAATTCGATGCCCAGCCCGCGACGATGACGCCGTAGACGCCCATCGAAGTGATCGCCATCACGTACAGCAACCCGGCATCCACACGGGCCAGCACCAGGTCGGGGGTGAACGGCACGACCGCCCACGCCGCGAGCGCGGGCATGATCGACAGCACGGGCGCCAGGATGAAAAGGAATTTATTGGCTCCCGACGGAATGATGATTTCCTTCGCCAGCAGCTTGAGCACGTCGGCGAACGGTTGCAGCAATCCTTTGTACCCGACCCGGTTCGGGCCGATGCGCACCTGCATGTAGCCGATGACCTTGCGCTCGGCAAGGGTGAGATACGCCACCGAAAGAATGATCGGGACCGTGATGGCGACGATTTTTGCAAGCGTCCACAGGGCGGTCACGCCGTCGACGCCGATCAGTCCCTCGATGAAGGCGAGGTTCATGCGCTCACCCTTTCCTGTGCGGCGGCGCGCTCGAGTTCCACTTCACCGAAAAGCGGGCCCAGCCCGCTCGTTTCGCGACATCCGGCCGGAATGCGCGCGCAGTTGGCGGGCAACCTGTCGTCGCGCAGGAAAGGCAACACGGCTTCTCCGCCGCGCTGAACTATGCGCACACGGTCGTTCTGACGCAGGCCGAGCCTCTCAACCAGCGCGCCCGGCAACGATACAACAGCAGCCTGCGCATCGTGGGTCAGTTGCAGGGATTCGGCGCGGCGCACGATTCCGTCGACGTGATAGATCGGCACTTCGCCGATTCTCTCGATGCCGGCTCTTTCCATGCCGGTCCGGCTGGCGCCCATGCCCGATATTTTTAGCTCGCCCTGAATCGCATTGTCCAGCCGCGCAGCCGGATCGCCCGCCGCGGCGACACAATCGACGCGAACGCTTTCAACGCTGTCGTACTCGAAACCCGGTAATTCGAGCAAAGTACCGAGCACGCGCAACACTTTCCAGGCCGGCCGCGTCTCGCCCAGCGGCCTGACGACGCCCTGGAAACTCTGCAGCCGGCCTTCCATATTGACGAAGCTGCCGCCCGTTTCCGTGTACGGCGACACCGGCAACAGAACTTGCGCGTACTCGAGTGCGTGCCTGAACGGCGACATCGCAACAACCAGTTCCGCGGACTGCATCGCGGCGCGCGCCGCGTGCGGATCGACGGAGTCGAGATCCATCTCGGCGTGCAATAACAGGTAGGCATTGCGCGGCTGCGCCAGCATCTGCACTGCGTTCATGCCCGTGCCGGCGACCGGCGTCGCGCCGGCGAGATAACCGCCGACGCTATTGGCGGCTTCGCCGAGGAAGCCGATTTTTGCGCCGACAATGCGCGCGAGTTCCTGCGCCAGCCGGTGCAGTTCGCCCGCCTGCGGATGATGCTGGGCGAGGTTGCCGAGGAAGATTGCACGATTCTGGCCCGCAGCCAGGCTCTCGGCAATCTTGCGGGCCTCGGGCTTGATGGATGCGCCCGAAACCGCAAGCGGCACGGCGACCGATTTGATCTCGGCGGCCGCCTTCACGACCTGGGCCAGAACGCCCGCCAGCGCACCGGGCGCGACGATGGCTTTGTTGGCCACCCGCATCAGCAGATCGTCGTCCACCGGATTGATCAGATTGAACTGGGCGCGCTTTTTGACCGCCATGCGCATGCGCTGCGCGAGCAGCGGCTGTTCCTTGCGCAGCACCGAGCCGACGACCAGGATGCGATCCAGCGCGGATACTTCGGCGACCTTCATTCCCAGCCATGGCACGCCGCGCAGCTGTGCATCGGCGGAAAAATCCGACTGGCGCAGACGGAAATCGACATTGCCATCACCCGCTCCGCGGGCCAGCTTGCCGAGCAGATAAAGTTCTTCGAGCGTGGCCTGCGGCGTTGCCAGCGCGCCGATTGCTTCGGCGCCGTGGGTGGTGCGGATCCGGCGGAGTTCGCCGGCAATGAATTCGAGCGCGGTACTCCAGTCGACTTCCTCCCATTTTCCGTCGCGCTTGAGCATCGGCGACGTGAGCCGCTGCGGGGAATTCAGGGCTTCATAGGAAAAGCGGTCGCGATCCGACAACCAGCATTCATTGACATCCTCGTTTTCCAGCGGCAGCACGCGCATCACGCGATCGCCCTTGACCTGCACCACGAGATTGGAGCCCAGGCCATCATGCGGCGCGATCGACTTGCGCCGCGCCAGCTCCCAGGTACGCGCGCTGTAGCGAAACGGCTTCGAGGTGAGCGCGCCGACCGGACAGACGTCGATCATGTTGCCGGAGAGCTCGGAATCCACCGTGCGCGCGACGAAGGGCATGATTTCCGAATGCTCGCCGCGCCCACCCATGCCGAGTTCCATGATGCCGGCGATTTCCTGTCCGAAGCGCACACAGCGCGTGCAGTGGATGCAGCGGGTCATTTCCTCGGCCGACACCAGCGGTCCGAGTTCCTTGTTCGCCACCACGCGTTTCGGTTCGCCGTAGCGCGAACTCGATCCGCCGTAGCCGACCGCGAGATCCTGCAGCTGGCATTCGCCGCCCTGGTCGCAGATCGGGCAATCGAGCGGATGGTTGATCAGCAGGAACTCCATCACCCCTTTTTGCGCCTTGATCGCAGCGTCGGAATGCGTATAGACCTTCATGCCCTCGGTCACGGGCGTCGCGCACGCCGGCAGCGGCTTGGGCGCCTTCTCCACCTGGACCAGGCACATGCGGCAGTTGGCGGCGATGGAGAGTTTCCTGTGGTAGCAGAAATGCGGTACGTAGATGCCGAGCTTGTTCGTGGCGTCCATGATCATGCTGCTATCGGGAACTTCCACCGTCCGGCCGTCGATTTCGAGCTTTGCCATGAGCGTAGGGTCAGTGTTGTCCGTGGGCCAGGCATTTGCCGTTGTCGATGTGGAACTGGAATTCGTCGCGGAAATGCTTGATGAAGCTTTTCACCGGCAGCGCCGCGGCGTCGCCCAACGCGCAGATCGTGCGGCCGGCGATGTTATCGGATACGGAATTCAACCTGGCGAGGTCTTCGGTGCGGCCCTGGCCGTGCTCGATGCGATGGACCATGCGGTACAGCCAGCCGGTGCCCTCGCGGCAGGGCGTGCACTGGCCGCAGGATTCTTCGAAGTAAAAATACGAGAGCCGCTGGAGCGCACGCACCATGCACGTGGTCTCGTCCATGACGATGACCGCTCCGGAACCGAGCATCGAGCCGGCTTTGGCGATGGAGTCGTAATCCATGTCGGTAGCCAGCATGACTTCTGCGGGCAGCACCGGCATCGAGGAACCGCCCGGGATCACGGCCTTGAGCTTGCAGCCGTCGCGCATGCCGCCGGCCATCTCCAGTAGTTTCGCGAACGGGGTGCCGAGCTTCACTTCGTAGTTGCCGGGGCGCGCGACGTGGCCGGAAACCGAAAACACCTTGGTGCCGCCGTTGTTCGGACGACCCAGGCTGAGGAAAGCTTCGCCGCCGTTGAGGATGATCCACGGCACCGCGGCGAATGTCTCGGTGTTGTTGATCGTGGTGGGTTTGCCGTACAAGCCGTAGCTCGCGGGAAACGGCGGCTTGAAGCGCGGCTGGCCTTTCTTGCCCTCGAGGGACTCCAGCAGCGCGGTTTCCTCGCCGCAGATGTAGGCGCCCCAGCCATGGTGCGCGTGCAATTCGAAATTGAACTCCGAGCCGAGGATGTTTTTGCCGAGCAGCCCTGCGCTTCGCGCTTCTTCGAGCGCTTCTTCGAAGCGCTCGTACACGTCCCAGATTTCGCCATGTATATAGTTGTAGCCCACGGTAATACCCATCGCGTACGCCGCGATCGCCATGCCCTCGATGACGATGTGCGGGTTGTAACGCAGGATGTCGCGATCCTTGAACGTGCCCGGTTCGCCTTCATCCGAATTGCACACGAGATATTTCTGTCCGGGAAACGCGCGCGGCATGAAACTCCATTTGAGCCCGGTGGGAAATCCGGCGCCGCCACGGCCGCGAAGCGAAGACTTTTTCATCTCGGCGATGACCTGCTCGGGCGTTATTTTCTCGCGGAGGATCTTGCGCAAGGCCTGGTACCCGCCGCGCGCCTCGTAGTCCCCGAGCCGCCAGTTGAGCCCGGTCAGCCCCTTGAGGATGACCGCGTCGGGCCCGTAGATGTCGGGGGAAAACGGCGGCAGCGGCGCGTTCATTTGCGCAACTCCTCTATCCACGCGTCGAGTTTGTCGGGCGTCATGAAAGACACCATGGTTTTGTCGTTGTGCAGACACACCGGCGCGTCGCCGCAGGCGCCCAGGCATTCGCCCTCCTTCAGCGTGAACTGCCCGTCGGGCGTCGTCTCGCTGAATCCGATTCCGAGTTTCGTTTTCAGGTGGTCCGCGGCAATGGTCGCCCCCGACAGGGCGCACGGCAGATTGGTGCAGATCGTGATCTTGTTGCGACCGACCGGCTGCAGGTCGTACATGCCGTAGAAACTGGCCGCCTCGTACACCGCAATCGGCGGCATGCCCAGATATTGCGCGACGAAATCCATGGTCTCCGTGGAAAGCCAGCCTTTCTCGCTCTGGGCGATGGTGAGCGTGGCCATGACGGCCGACTGACGCTGGTCGACGGGATACTTGGCGATGGCCTTGTCGATCCGCGCCAGCGATTCCGGGGAAAGGACCATGGGCGCGTTCATCGGTCCACTTCCCCGAATACGATGTCCTGCGTGCCTATGATTGCAACCACGTCGGCGATCATGTGCCCGCGCGCCATTTCGTCGAGTGCGGCCAGATGCGCGAAACCCGGCGCACGAATCTTCACGCGATACGGTTTGTTGGCGCCGTCGGATATCAGGTAGATGCCGAACTCGCCTTTCGGTGCCTCGACGGCGGCGTAGGTCTCGCCTTCCGGCACGTGCATGCCTTCGGTGAAGAGCTTGAAATGGTGAATCAGCTCTTCCATGTTCATCTTCATGTCCACGCGCGACGGCGGCGCGACCTTGTGGTCGTCGGTGATGACCGGTCCCGGGTTCCTGCGCAGCCACTCGATGCACTGTTTTACGATGCGATTGGACTGGCGCATCTCCTCGATTCGCACCAGATAGCGGTCGTAACAATCGCCGCCGGTGCCGATCGGGATGTCGAATTCGACACGGTCGTAAACCTCATAGGGCTGCTTCTTGCGCAGATCCCACTCGACGCCGGAACCGCGCAGCATCGGGCCGGTAAAACCGAGCGCGAGCGCGCGCTCGGGGGGGACCACTCCGATGCCCACCGTGCGCTGCTTCCAGATGCGGTTGTCGGTGAGCAAAGTTTCATACTCGTCGACATAACGCGGGAAACGATTGCAGAAGTCCTCGATGAAATCGAGCAGCGAGCCGCGGCGGTTATCGTTCAGTTCACGCACGGCCTTTTCATTGTGGATTTTCGAGGCCAGGTATTGCGGCATCGTCTCAGGCAGGTCGCGATAAACGCCGCCGGGACGATAGTAGGCGGCATGCAGCCGCGCGCCCGACACCGCTTCGTAGACGTCCATCAAATCTTCGCGCTCGCGGAAGCAGTACAGGAACACGGTCATGGCCCCGATATCGAGAGCGTGGGCGCCCAGCCATAACAGGTGGTTCAGGATGCGGGTGATCTCGTCGAACATCACGCGGATGTACTGCGCGCGCAGCGGCACTTCGATCTTGAGCAGCTTCTCGATGGCCATCACATATGCGTGCTCGTTGCACATCATCGAGACGTAATCGAGCCGGTCCATGTACGGCACCGACTGCAGGAAGGTCTTGGACTCCGCGAGTTTCTCGGTCGCCCGATGCAACAGGCCGATGTGCGGATCGGCGCGCTGGATCATCTCGCCGTCGAGTTCGAGCACCAGCCGCAACACCCCGTGCGCAGCCGGATGCTGGGGCCCAAAATTCATCGTGTAGTTGCGTATCTCAGTCACAACTCATTTCCACAAGTGCGAAGAGCGTTGACGCAAAGGTCGCAATGGTAAAAAGAAAAGGCGCAGAGGAAATCCGTGGCAATTCCAGGAACGAGAGCCGCACTTGTCGGTTTCGCTTTCCTTCGTGACCCTTCGTTTTCCTTCGTTTTCCTTCGTGTCCTTCGTGTCCTTCGTGTTTCACGTGTTTAATCGCTTTTCTTTGTAATCTCTATGGCGAACGACTACTCGACGTCACCGTAGTGCGCTTCCCGCACCACGCGCGGCACCGTTTCGCGCGGCTCGATGCTGACCGGCTGGTAGACCACGCGCTTCTGCTCCGGGTCGTAGCGGACTTCGACAAAACCGGACAGCGGGAAATCCTTGCGGAACGGATGCCCGATGAAACCGTAGTCGGTCAGAATCCGGCGCAGATCGGGGTGACCGGGGAACATGATCCCGAACAGGTCGAATGCCTCGCGCTCGAACCAGTTGGCGGAGGGCCAGATGGGGACGACGGAATCCATGACCGGAAATTCGTCGTCTGTGGCGAACACCTTAAGGCGCAACCGATGGTTCGACGACACGGACAGCAGATGGTAGACCACGGCATAGCGCAAGCCGTCGTGCCGTCCGTTGCCATAGTCACGATAATCCACGCCGCACAAATCGATCAATTGCTCGAACTTCAGCGCCGGATGATCGCGCAACGCGGCTGCCGCCGCCAGCAAATCGGCGGCACCGATGACGAGCGTCAATTCGCCGCCCGTGGCGACCAGACCGGCAACTTTGTCGGCGAACGTGGCTCTGAGACTGTCGGCGAGCGTCGTAATGTCGGCCATGGCGGGGAATTCAGCGCGCGATGGTATTGGTGCGGCGGATCTTGTTCTGCAACTGGATTACGCCATAGAGCAGCGCCTCCGCGGTCGGCGGACAGCCGGGAACGTATACGTCCACCGGCACGATGCGGTCACAACCCCGCACCACCGAATAGGAGTAATGGTAGTAACCGCCGCCGTTGGCGCAGGAACCCATCGAGATGACCCAGCGCGGCTCGGACATCTGGTCGTAGACTTTTCGCAACGCCGGCGCCATCTTGTTGCACAGCGTTCCGGCCACGATCATCACGTCGGACTGCCGCGGACTCGGCCGGAATACGACGCCGAAGCGGTCGAGGTCATAGCGCGCGGCACCGGCGTGCATCATTTCCACCGCGCAGCACGCCAGTCCGAACGTCATCGGCCACATCGACCCGGTGCGCGTCCAGTTGATGACGTTGTCGATGGTGGTGGTGACGAAGCCTTTTTCGGTGACGCCTTCGATGCTCACTCCCATTCCAGCGCCCCTTTTTTCCACTCGTAAACAAAGCCGACCACGAGGATGGCGAGGAAAAGCACCATCGCCAGGAAACCGAATGTGCCGATTTCGCGCAGCACCACCGCCCAGGGAAAGAGGAACGCGATTTCCAGGTCGAACAGGATGAACAGGATCGCCACGAGGTAGTAGCGCACGTCGAATTTCATGCGCGCGTCTTCGAAGGCCTCGAAGCCGCACTCATAGGGAGACAGCTTTTCCGGATCGGGCCGGTGCACGCCCAGCAGCCTGCTCAGGGTGCCGCCGGCCAAGGGAAGCGCTACCCCGACGGCAAGGCCGACGAAAATGAACAGCAGAACCGGAAAATACTGCTCAAGCATTGCCCGCTCTCATATGGTGCCGACGGGGAGACTCGAACTCCCACGGGTTTCCCCACCACCCCCTCAAGATGGCGTGTCTACCAATTTCACCACGTCGGCATTGCCATCAGGCGCCGGGCGTGAGGGCGATCGTTTGCAAGCTCGAGGGACTTGCGCCTCACTCCCCGCGTCTCGCCGCTACATTACTTCGGTATTTCGTTTGCCTTCGAATCACCGCCAGCCGGCTGTGGCGCGGGAGTATCCGGTAACGCCGCATTGCCCGGCACGGGAATGCTTTTGGCGGGTTCGACAGGCGAATCCTGATGCGTGGACATCACCCCTTCGGGCCGGCCCTTGTGGCTGGACACATAAGTGAGCCCCAGGCTGGTCAGAAAAAACACCGCGGCCAGGACGCCTGTGGTCCGGCTCAGGAAATTGGCCGACCCGCTGGAACCAAACAGGCTGCCGGCGGATCCGCTGCCAAATGCCGCGCCCATGTCCGCACCTTTGCCGTGCTGAAGCAGCACCAGGCCGATCACGCACAACGCGGCGAGCACATGAAGAATCAGAATCAAGGTTTCCATTGTTGAGTCATCCCATCGTTTCAGCCGTCTGCCGCCTGGCAGATGGCGAGAAATTCTGCGGCCACCAGAGAAGCGCCGCCAATCAATCCGCCGTCCACATCCTGCATGCCGAACAACTCTGCCGCATTGGCCGCCTTGACGCTGCCGCCGTACAGGATCCGTGTCGACGCCGCCGTACTCTCATCACGCTCAGCCAGGAATGCGCGCAAGTAAGCGTGCACCGCTTGCGCCTGATCGGGCGTTGCCGTTTTGCCCGTGCCGATTGCCCAGACCGGTTCGTAAGCCAGAACGGACGCCCTTAACCCGTCGACCCCGAGCCGGTCCGCGACGACCCCAAGCTGGCGGCCAACCACTGCTTCCGTCACGCCCCGCTCGCGTTCCGCCAGTGTTTCGCCGACGCAAACGATCGCTACCATGCCTTCGGCCAGCACGGCCTTGGCCTTCAGCGCAACGGTGGCGTCGTCTTCGCCGTAGAGCTGCCTGCGCTCCGAATGTCCGACGATCACGTAGCGACAGCCAAATTCGCGCAGCATTCCGGCGGACACTTCACCCGTAAACGCTCCTTTTGGATGTTGGCTGACATTCTGGCCGCCCCAGGCCGCCTTCGACCCCGCCAATGCCGACCGGGCCTGGGCCAAGTACGGAAAGGGGACGCAAACCGCAGCGGTCGCGCTGCTGAGACTATCCGCAGCCGCCGCGACCTTGTCGAGGAGGGCCTGGTTTTCCGGAAGACTGCCGTGCATCTTCCAGTTGCCCACCGCCAGCCGCTGCCGCATGCGCTATCCCGCCGAGAAAACCGATGGATTTTACCCGTCAGGGCAAGCGGGGGTCAATGTTGGCCGCATTCCGCCGAGGACTGCGGAAATTCCAGTCTTGGCCTGAAGCCGCCGACCGAGGCGTCCCGGCAATTCGGTCAACCGAACCTTCCGGTGATGTAGTGGCTCCGGTCGTCACTCAGAGAACGAGTGACTTAACTTTGCCATGCAAAGTTAGCCTGCACCGTTACAGTACCTTGCCGCTTTGACTAACCGAAGCGGCCGGTAATGTAATCTTCGGTGGCCTTGTTCTTGGGCTTGATGAAAATGGTGTCGGTGGCATCGAATTCGATCATTTCGCCAAGGTACATGTAGGCGGTGAAATCCGACACGCGCGCGGCCTGCTGCATGTTGTGGGTCACGATCAGGATGGTGACCTTGTGCTTGAGATCGGCTATGAGTTCCTCGATGCTGGCGGTGGCAATTGGATCGAGCGCCGAGGTCGGTTCGTCGAAGAGCAGGATTTCTGGCTCGGTCGCCAGTGCGCGAGCAATGCACATGCGCTGCTGCTGGCCGCCGGACAGATTGAACGCCAGGTCATTGAGCCGGTCCTTGACCTCGTCCCAGAGCGCGGCCCCGCGCAGTGCCTGCTCGACCTTTTCGTCGATAGTGGCCACGCCGCGCACGCCGCGCACGCGCAATCCATAAGCCACGTTCTCGTAGATCGACTTCGGGAAAGGATTGGGTTTCTGGAACACCATGCTGATGCGCATGCGCACTTCGATCGGATCGACGTGCGGATTGAGCAGATTGGTGTTGTCCGGCTGCAGCCGGATCTCGCCCTCGTACCGGTTGCCCGGATAGAGATCGTGCATGCGGTTGAAGCAGCGCAAATAGGTCGACTTGCCGCATCCGGAGGGGCCGATCAGCGCGGTGACCTTCTTGTCGTAGATCGGCATGTTGATGCCTTTCAACGCCTGGAAGGCACCGTAGAAAAAATTCAATCCGCGTGCTTCCGCCTTGAGCGCGAGATTGAACTGCGCGGTAGGTCCGTCAGTGATCTTTGACATTCTGGATGCTCACCACTTGATGTTTTTTCTGAGCCGGTAGCGGATGTAGATCGCCAGGGCGTTCATCGACAACGTCATCAATACCAGCACCAGGCCCGCGGCGGCGGCATTCTGATGGAACGCCGCTTCCGGCCGCGAAGTCCAGTTGAACATCTGGATCGGCATGACCGTGAACGGCGCGAACAGCCAGTCGAACGGTCCGGCCGGCGGATCGCCGGTAAAAGGGGCCGGCGGAAGAAACGCGATGAAGGTCAGCGCGCCGATGGTAATGATCGGTGCGGTCTCGCCGATCGCGCGCGCGAGGCCTATGATCACGCCGGTAAGAATCCCTGGAACGGAGTACGGAAGAATGTGGTCCGCGGTGGTCTGCCATTTGGTGGCGCCAAGCGCATAAGCCCCTTCGCGGATCACGCTGGGAATCGAGCGGATCGCCTCGCGGGTGGCAACGATCACGACCGGCAGGATCAATAATGCCAGCGTCAGCCCGGCGGACAGGATGCTCTGGCCAAAACCGAACTTGTAGACGAACAGGCCCAATGCCAGCAGGCCGTAAATGA
>DATFUO010000134.1:0-5771 GCA_035260785.1 Burkholderiales bacterium | reverse complement strand
GAAGGAGCGCAAGTCCTGGGCGCCATACCAGCGGTGGCTGCGCAGGTCCTCGGGGTTCTTTCTTTTGCTCATGCTTCTCCTCGGTCGTTTTTATTCGATTGTGGGGTGAAGCGTACAACAGCCGCCCAATGCCGGAAAGCGGGCGTTTTTGGCGGCGAAAGGGAAATAAAGCGCCCGGCACGGGGTACCGGGCCGGGACCCGCGGAATAAAGGGCTGCGCGAAGCGGGAAGGCGGTCGCGTCCCGGATTTCAGGTTTTGGCGATTTTACCCAGCCGCCGCTTCAATTCGGCTTCGGCTGCCAGCCAATCCTGCTCGGGCGAGCCATGCTGGAAGCTGCGCGCCTGCGCGCGGTAATAGGCGGCCGTAGCCACCATCTCGCGCCAGGCGTCCGCAGCGACTGCCGGCGCGGATTTCTTTGCCTTCGAGATTTTTGCAGCCGGTGCCGGTGCGGACCTGGCGCGGGCCTTTGTCGTGTCGGGCAGGGTCTTGCGGGTGGTGCGCGATTTACCGCTTTGCGGTGTGGCCATGGCGTCTCCTATTGCGCGTCCGGCCCAAGGCCGGCGATCCATCTCTGGTGCTGCAAATTCGGGGCCACGCGAAATAGCGGACTTGCGCACGCTGCGGAGTCGGACCACGCTCCGGTCCCGGGCAAGTTGCCGATCCAGTGCTCTGAGTTGGTGCAGCGGCCGTTCAAGGTTTCTTTTTGTGAAATTCTCCCCAGGCTTTCTCAAAGCTCGACTGCATCGTCTTCCAGGCGGTTTCGGCGCCCTTGCTCACTTCCATCCACGCGGCCTGGCTGGCCTCGCGGGTTTCGTTCAGGCGCTTGACCGCCTCGTCTCGCTGTTTTTCCAGAGCCACGATCTGCGCTTCGTAGTGCGTTTTGACATTGGCCTGGGCTTTTTGCACTTCTGTTTCCCAATTGCCCAATTTCGCGTTCCAATCGTCGATCTGTTGCTTCATCCGCTGGACATATTCCTCTCGAGTCATCCCGGTTCTCCTTTGCTTGAGTCGTTGTTTTGAGTGAGCTGCGGCAACCCCAAGACGCTGACCAGGCCCGCACAAAGATAGTTTGGCCGCCACATCTTTGTGAACCATGCCAACGCCAGCTCCGCGATGAAATGACGCGCGCGCGACCGCTTACCCTTGAAAGCGTCGTAATAAACGGTGATCCGGTTGTATGGGGCCGCAAGGCGCCGTGCGGAAATCGGAGCAGGCAGGACGGCGATAATGCAGAGATGCAGGCGCATGGATCACCTCGATAAACAAACGCGGCCGTTACGTCGCCCCCGCAACCATGTTCGCGCTGCGCCTGCCCCCTGTCAATCGGGCAGAGGTTCCACCGCGAGCGTCAGCAAGAACGCCTCGCCGGCCTGCGGAGGAATGGTGACAGTGAGCGTGACGGCCTGCATTATTTTCTCGAATCCGTCTTCCGATTGGGAAACGGTCTGATGCGGTGCCGCGCTGATCGTCGCAGGCCCGCTGCAGGTCAGCACGACGCGCCCGCGCAGCACGCCGTCTTCGAGCGCCAGTGATCTGATGTCCTCCCAGGTGAACGATTGCCCAAATCCACCCGGCACTTCACCGTTCACCCTGTATCGGCCCAGAAAACCGTCGCAACTCGGCATGGCCAGATTGATCTGTGTCTGCACAGGCTCCGTCGCGACGTCCAGTTTGTATTCAACCATGAGCCGGCTGCCTTCGACAGCAATGGACTTGGCGATGCCGCCAGCCGACAATTCGGCGCGGGTGCCGCGCACGTTGGGCCGCTGGTATCGCACTACCTGCCCGTTCCGGCGATCGAGGAACAGAACCCGCGCCACCGGATCGGGCTCGAGATCCTCGTTTGAGACCGGGTGGCGGAAATTGACGCGATCGTGCGCGGAAGCGATGCCCTCGCCATGGCGCCCGTCCGCCGTGGCGCGATGATCGCGGATCTTTCGATAATAGTGCTCCCCCCGTCGCGCCAGCGTATCACCGAAATTGTGACGCAGGCCGTAGGCGTCCAGTTCGTGAATCGCGCCGAGACCATCATCGCGAATGACTGCCTGCAGCACGCTGTTGCCGAGGAAAAACTCGTCGCAGCCGTCCAGATCGAGATCGGGAGCGGCCGGTTTGCGGGGTGCGGCCCCGTCGAGCAGCGTCTCCAGTTCGACGATCGCATTCCATACCGCGCGGCGCAAGTGCGGCAGATAGAGGCCGCCGAACAAACCGTGCCAGTACGCGTCATTGGCCTGCGCCAGGTGCAACAGCTCGCGCATGCGGGCGGTTGCCCTGGCGCCCAGCTCGGCGACGCGCATGGATAGCTGCTGCATGCGCTTGTGGGTCCAGTTCGCCTCGGCATAACGCGACATGAAGTTGCGCCAGATGCCGCCGCGCACGAAAGGCTTGGTCTGCTCGTAGCGATGTTGATCCTTTTCCCGTTTGACCAGTTCGGCATAGCGGTCCGCGCGGTCGGCATTCAGCGTCCATTCGTTCATCTCGATGTAAGAAGTGGTCGGCAGGTACACCACGCCCCGTGTACGCCGGTTGGCATGGAAATCGCGATAAAGCGCAGGCTCGATCGACGCAGAGGCAAGTACCCCCTCGATGAACTGCTTGAGCCACTGCTTTTCATAAACCCACTCGTAGGTCTCCGGCCAGATGCCCAGTTTTTCGATGTCGTCGAAATAGATTGCCGCCGCCGTGCCGTCTTCGGTGGCGAGCGATTCGAGGTATTGGATTGCCTCGGGCGCGGTCGAAAATGGAATGCGATAACGCAGCGCTTCCGAAATCGGAAACAGGTCGAGACGGCTGCCGCTCTCTTCCGTTGAGAAGTAGCCGGTGAGTTCCTCGCTGCGTCTGCCCGCGCATAGAAAATGGTAGTCGTCGACCGTGACATAGCGAATGCCGGAATCCGCGAGCGCGGATGCCACCGAGGATTCCCAGACCCGTTCGGTCAGCCAGGCCCCGACCGGTCGCCGGCCGAGGGAGCCCTCGAGCCGGTTCGACAGGGCCGCGAGTTGCGACCGGCGGTCGCGTTCGGGTATCGATGCGAGCACCGGTTCGGTATCGCCGCCGCCGAACATTTCCACCTGGCCGCGCCCCACCATCTCGCGCAGTTTTGCCATATCGTCGGGGAATCGTCTGAGCAGATAGTCGAGCAGCCAGCCGCTGAAATGCACCGACAGCCTGAAATTCGGATAGCCGTATACCGTCTCCAGGAAGGGCTTGTAGCAGCGCGCATGCGCGTCATCAATCACATGCTCGAAATTACCGGCAGGCTGGTGGCCGTGCACGCCGAAGAGCAGCGAAACTTTCTTGTTCATGCGGTCGTTCGATTCATGGTCAGGAGGCTCGACGCATCGCGTTGGTCGCGCTTGAATCTTCTCTGCCGTGACTGATCGGAACATCGAGTTCCCCGGGCACGGGCAGTTTCAGCAGTCGATACAGATGCGCGAGCTTGTGCCGGTAGAGTTCGTCGAACGCCATCACCGATTCGGCGGGATTGTAGTCGCCAAACCACCAGCACCAGTCGGATGCCTCGCAGTCGGCAAGCTGGCGTATGGCGAGCGCTATCTCCCGGTCGTTCAATTGGCCGCCCGCGATGACCGTATCGAAGCTGCGCTTGGCGGCGCAGAGCAGATCCCAGGCGCGGTTTTTGTCATGACTGCCGATCCAGGTGGCGAGGTTACCGTACACCCAGCTCCCGGCCACGAGCACGGGAAGCACAGCGGACTCGCGATTTTCGTCGAGCAGTTGCGCAAAGGTCGCCGTCGCAATTTGTGGATGTTTTTCCAGCGCCGCATAGAGTTCGTCCAGGAAGTAGTAGCCGTTATACGGGTAATACTCCCAGGCATTTTCGCCGTCGAGAATCACGCTGACCACCGGTCGTTTGCCTGCATCGGCCGTTGCGGCGATGTCCGCAAGCGTAGTGACGAAATGTGCCGCCGCATCGTTGCCGTTCCATTTCGCGTATTCAAAACCGATCAGGTCGGACAAACGATCGTCGCGAAAGAAACAGGTGATTGCCGTCGGGCCGTCGCCGATGCGATAGGACCGGAAAAGATATTCCGGGCGTTCGGGCAGCGTGCCGTTGCTCCTCTGCAGGCTGTGGACCAGCACCCCTTCGCCGCTGGCGATCCAATCGCAGCCACCCTGCGCGAGCAAGTCGGCGAAATCCCGCGACACCGCACCCTCCGCCGGCCACATGCCGCGGGGCGGCCGGCCGAAGCGCCGGGCATGACCCTGCTTTGCCGCGTCCGCCTGTGCGAGGGCGCGCTCGCGGCCACCCGGATAGTTCGGGCTCTCGGGCAGCGGCGCGCCCGGCACCGCTTCCCGCGCGGACTCGAAAGAAAGCAGCAACGGCCCGATCGGATGATATTCCGGCGTGGTGGTCAGTTCGATCCGGCCCGCCTCGAACAACGTGCGGTAGCGCGGAATGACATCGCGTACCTCCCGGCCGATGATCTGGAGTAACTGCACCCGGTCGTCGTGCGAAAATCCCTGCGCCTTGGCGATCAGAGCCGGCACGATGCCGTCGCGGCGGCGCACGGTCTCGCCCATCCACGAGATGTGATACCAGCTCAACAGATCGCCGAAATACTGCGCCGACAGGTACGTCGCGCCGGCGTCCCCATGGCTTTGCGCGATTCGGAAGAACTCGAACAACCCCTTGTAGGCCGGATAGGGATCGATCAGCTTCTGCTGATTGGCCCGGAAGCAGGACTTCAATATGAGATCGCGCCCGGCCTGGTCGAGTTTGTGCAGATCCGGCTGCGCGAGCAGGCGCAGCAGCGGGTCGCGAAATCGTCCGGTGGCGAACTGGTCGGTGTAATCCTCGAGCTGATCGAGCAGCACCGGCGTGAAATTCAGCACCACTCGCATGCCCGGGTGCGCTTCCAGGTGCGCCGCCATGTCGCTGTAGTCCTTGATCGCGTGCAGGTACACCCAGGGCTGCGCGAACTCCCCGCTGGCATGGTCGCGGAAGTCCGGCTGGTGCATGTGCCAGAGGATCACCAGGTCAAGTTTTTTCTGGTCGCTCATTGAATATCAGATTCGTGGCGCCTGTCCGCGGCCGGTCGCCACTCGGAGCCGCGCGGCAGGCGCGGCTCAGCGTTGGTGAAAAACTTCCTGGCCGAGCATTTCCGGCGTGATCAGCGTGATGCCGCGGTCGGAAACATGGAAGCGCCGGCGATCCTCCTCCGCATTGAAGCCCACCGTGAGGCCCTCCGGCAGCACGCAACTCTTGTCCACTACGGCGCGTCGAAGCTTGACATGCCGGTTCACGATGACGTCCGGCAGGATCACCGAGTCCTCGATGCTTCCGTAACTGTGCACGCGTACATTCGAAAACAGCAGCGAGCGTCTCACCGTGGTTCCGCTGATGAGGCAGCCGCCGGATACGACCGAATCGACCGCTCCGCCACGCCGCCCTTCGTCGTCGAACACGAATTTGGCCGGCGGCAATTGCTCCTGGTGGGTCCAGATCGGCCACTCCTTGTCATACATGTTGAGATCCGGCGTGACCCGGGTCAGGTCCAGGTTCGATTCCCAATAAGCATCGACCGTGCCTACGTCTCGCCAGTACGCGGCCTTGTCGCGCTGGCCGACGCAACTGTCGTCAAAGCGCTGCGCGTAAACCCGATAGCGTGGTACCAGATGCGGGATGAGGTCCTTGCCGAAATCGTGGCTGGAGTCGGGGGTAATGGTGTCGCGCGCCAGTTGTTCGTACAGAAATGGTGCGTTGAACACGTAGATCCCCATGCTGGCGAGGGCCATGTCCGGACGGCCG
>DATFUO010000133.1:0-2667 GCA_035260785.1 Burkholderiales bacterium | reverse complement strand
TTCAAATGGGCGCACCTGGATATCGCGGGCACGGCCTGGAAATCCGGGCGTGAGAAGGGTTCGACCGGTCGCCCCGTGCCGCTGCTTACCCAATTCCTGATGACCCGGGCAGGCTGGTAATCCTGCAATCAAAGATCGACGCTTACCGCAGAGGACACGGAGGACGCAGAGGAAAACGAGAAACAAGGAATAACACATGAGAGTTACAAGCACGCCCGCTGCTCAAGTAACCATCGATACTAGAATTTGAATCTCGAAGTTTTTTGCTGTTGTCTTTCCTCCGCGTCCTCTGCGTCCCCCGCGGTGAATGCGTTTTGATTGGTTCGCTGCGAGGTACTGAAATAAATGACGGAAGTCCTGTTCTACACCAACGCGGACAACAAGCTGAAGACGGCCTGCACGCTGACGACCAAGGCGTTGACGCTGGGCATGCGGGTCATGCTGCTGACGCCGGACCCGGCCGGGACAGAGCGTCTGAGCAAACTGATCTGGAGTGCGCCTTCCACTGGATTCGTGCCCCACTGCCGCAGCGGTGACCGCCTCGCGCCGGTTACGCCGGTCATCGTCGATCACATTGCCGAGCCGCTGGTTCACGATCAGGTTCTGGTGAACTTGTGCGATCAGACACCCGCATTCTTCAGCCGCTTTCAGCGGCTGGTGGAAATCGTCAGCACCGAGGATGCAGACCGCGAAGCCGCGCGCGCGCGCTTTCGCTTTTACCGCGACCGCGGTTACCAGATTCGCACCCATCAACTCGGAGCGCCGGCGTCGTAATGGCCGCGGAGTCTCCACCCGGTCCGCACCGCGAAGCCGACCAGCAGGACGACGTTATCGGCAAACTCGATCAACTGCTGAACCGGCACCGGCCAAAGGCATCCGCCGCCGAAGCGGTCCCGATACTCACGCAGACGCCGAACGACGAAATCGTTCCGATCGACGATGGCATCCCGGTCCTGGTGGATGTCGTGACCGGACCCGGCCGTCCGGCTGCCCGCGCGCCCGCCCCGTCGCGCCCCGGCACGATCAGCGGCGTGCTGATTCTGCGGCGAATGGCCATTGCACTGGACGCGGAACACATCAGACTGCTGGCTCAAATCGATCGTAGCGACGCGGGGCAGGCGCGCATGCTCGACCGGCTGGTCGGTGAACTCAAACGCGCGCTTCCGGGCGCCGTTCGAGCCGCACTTGCACAGACAAGGTCCGTTCCCGCGCGGCCCGAGGACGATGGTCAGCTATAATTCGCGACCTTATTTTTACCTGCCTGCCAATGGATCTCGCAAAAAGCTTCGAGCCGAAGGATATCGAGCAACGCTGGTACCCGACCTGGGAATCGCGCGGCTATTTCGCGGTACGTGGCGAAGACAAGAGTCCGGCGTATTGCATCCAGCTCCCGCCGCCCAATGTCACGGGCACCTTGCACATGGGTCACGCTTTCCAACAGACTCTCATGGATGCATTGATCCGTTACCACCGCATGCGCGGCTTTGCGACCAACTGGGTGATCGGAACGGACCACGCCGGCATCGCGACGCAAATCGTGGTTGAGCGCCAGCTCGAGCTCGAAGGCAAAACCCGGCACGATCTGGGGCGCGATAAATTCGTCGAACGCGTCTGGGAGTGGAAACAGCAGTCGGGTTCGACCATCACCCGGCAGATGCGCCGGCTCGGCGCGTCGGGCAACTGGGCCTTTGCCGATACCGAAGGCCAGAAGGGCGGCTACTTCACGATGGACGCGAAAATGTCACGCGCGGTCATCGAAGTATTTGTCCGGATGCACGAGGAAGGATTGATCTACCGCGGCAAGCGGCTGGTGAACTGGGACCCGGTTTTAGGCACCGCGGTGTCGGACTTAGAGGTCGACAGTGAAGAAGAAGACGGCAAGATCTGGGAGATCCGCTATCCGGGTGAAGGATTCAGCCTGACGGTGGCCACGACGCGCCCGGAAACCATGCTGGGCGACGTCGCGGTGGCGGTCAACCCGAAAGACGAGCGCTATACGCAATACGTGGGCAAGAGCGTGCAACTGCCGCTCGCCGGACGGGCCATCCCCGTGATCGCCGACGACTACGTGGACCCGGCGTTCGGCACCGGCTGCGTGAAAATAACCCCGGCACACGATTTCAATGACTACGCTGTTGGCAATCGTCATGGCCTTGCGCTGATCAACATCTTCACGCTGGACGCCAAGATCAGCGATCAGGCGCCAGCGGCATATCGCGCGCTGGAGCGCTTCGAAGCCCGTAAGCGCGTGCTGGCCGATTTGCAAGGGCAAGGCCTGTTGGTCTCGGAGAAACCGCACAAATTGAAGGTGCCGCGCTCGGGTCGCACCGGTGTGGTCATCGAGCCAATGCTCACCGATCAGTGGTTCGTAAAAATGGAGGGCCTCGCGAAGCGCGGCCTGCATGCCGTCGCCAGTGGCGACGTGAAATTCCAGCCGGAACACTGGACCACCACCTACAATCACTGGCTGGAAAACATCCAGGACTGGTGCATTTCGCGGCAACTGTGGTGGGGCCATCAGATTCCGGCGTGGTACGGCGTAGACGGCAATATCTACGTCGGCCGCAATGAAGAGGAGGCGAAAAAAAAGGCCGCTGCCAAAGGTTATCGGGGCGCGCTAAGGCGCGATGAAGACGTGCTCGATACCTGGTTTTCCTCCGCTCTGGT
>DATFUO010000132.1:0-3515 GCA_035260785.1 Burkholderiales bacterium | reverse complement strand
CAACGGCGACGGCAGCCTTTACCTCGACACCATTCTGCTCGATGCCGAGCACCTGGCTATCCTGTTCGGGTTCAGTCGCGCCTATTTCATGGTGGATATGGAAGTGCCGTCCGGTTACGTGGAATTCCTGAAGGGCCTGCTGCCGAACAAGCCCGCTGCGGAGATCTACACCGTTCTCGGTTTGCAGAAGCACGGCAAGACGCTTTTCTACCGCGACTTCCTGCATCACCTGAAGCATTCCGGCGACCGCTTCGTGATCGCGCCGGGCATACGCGGCCTGGTCATGCTGGTGTTCACGCTGCCGTCCTATCCCTACGTTTTCAAGGTCATCAAGGACGTGATCTCGCCGCCAAAGGATACGACGCGCCAGCAGGTCAAGGACAAGTACCTGCTGGTCAAGTATCACGACCGCGTCGGACGCATGGCCGATACCCTCGAGTACACAGATGTCGCGTTTCCGACGGCGCGTTTCGCCCCGGAACTGATTGAAGAACTGCGCAGGCTGGCGCCTTCCATGGTCGAGGAGGAAGGCGACACCCTGATCGTCAGGCACCTCTATATCGAACGGCGCATGATTCCTCTGAACATGTATGTCGACGGCGCCGATGACGGGCAGCTTGCGCACGCTGTGCATGAATATGGTGATGCGATCCGGCAACTGGCGGCGGCGAACATTTTTCCTGGCGACATGCTGTTCAAGAATTTCGGCGTGACGCGCTTCGGCCGTGTAGTGTTCTACGACTACGACGAAATCGCCTACATGACGGATTGCAACTTTCGTCGTATGCCGCAGCCGCGCACTCCGGAGGACGAGATCGCCGCCGAACCCTGGTACCCGGTCGGGGCCGACGATATCTTTCCGGAGGAGTTCGCGGCTTTCCTGCTGGGCGATCCCCGGGTGTGCGCAGCGTTTCTTCAACATCATCGGGAATTGCTCGACGCAGACTTCTGGACAGCCACGCAGCGCAGGATCGCAGCAGGCCATGTCGAAGACGTATTTCCCTATCCCGAGACGCTGCGCTTCCGGCGCCGTTTCGTTCCCGGCGCCAACCCGCAATAAGGAGACCGAACCATGGCAACCGATCCGATCGTCATCGTTTCCGCTGCACGTACGCCGATGGGCGCGATGCAGAGCGAACTTAAGGATTTCACGGCACCGCAGCTGGGCGCGGCGGCGGTGCGCGCCGCCCTGGAGCGCTCCGGCGTGAAAGCCGAACAAGTGCAGGAAGTCATCATGGGCTGCGTGCTGCCGGCCGGTCAGGGCCAGGCGCCCGCACGCCAGGCGTCGCTCGGTGCAGGCCTGCCGCTCTCCACTGGATGCACGACGGTCAACAAGATGTGCGGATCGGGGATGAAGGCGGCCATGTTCGCGCATGACCTGCTCATCGCCGGCACCAACAACGTCATGATCGCCGGTGGCATGGAGAGCATGAGCAATGCGCCTTACTTGTTGCCGAAGGCGCGCACCGGCTACCGCATGGGGCACCAGCAAGTGATCGACCACATGTTCCTCGACGGACTGGAGGACGCGTACGACAAGGGCCGGCTGATGGGCAGCTTCGCCGAGGACTGTGCGACCAAGTTCGCTTTCACGCGCGAAGACCAGGACCGCTTCGCCATCACCTCGCTGGAGCGTGCGCAGAAGGCGAACAAGGACGGCTCGTTTGCCTGGGAGACCGTGCCGATGGCCATCAAGGCCGGCAAGGACGAGCGTTTCGTCGAACACGATGAACAACCGTTCAAGGCCAACTTCGACAAGATTCCCCTGCTCAAACCCGCGTTTCGCAAGGACGGTACCGTCACGGCCGCGAATTCCAGTTCGATCTCGGATGGTGCCGCGGCGCTGGTCATGATGCGGCGTTCGATGTCCGACAAGCTGGGCCTGAAGCCGCTGGCAACCATTGTCGGTCATTCGATGCACGCGCAGGAACCGGGGTTGTTCACCACCGCGCCGGTCGGCGCGATTCAGAAACTGTTCGACAAGACCGGCTGGACGGCGGGCAACGTGGACCTCTACGAGATCAATGAAGCGTTCGCGGTGGTGACCATGGCCGCGATGCGGGAGCACAAGCTGCCGCACGAGAAAGTGAACATCCATGGCGGCGCCTGCGCGCTGGGACACCCGATCGGCGCATCCGGCGCGCGCATCTTGGTCACGCTGATCGGTGCGCTCAGGAAGAATGGTCTGAAACGCGGTGTGGCGAGCCTTTGCATCGGCGGCGGCGAAGCCACTGCCATGGCCGTAGAGCTTATCTAAACCCAACACGGAGGCACGGAGAGCACAGAGGACACAGAGAACTACGAAGTACGGAATGAGCGGCGGGATAGTTAACTGCAACGTTTCCGTACAGCCGCCGTACCATTTCTCTTTTGCTTTTCTCCGTGTCCTCCGTGCTCTCTGTGCCTCTGTGTTGGGTGTTGACCTAAGTTGGAGGAGATAAAAAATGGCTACCAAGAAAATTGGCTTCATCGGTGTGGGACTGATGGGTCACGGCATGGCGAAGAACCTGGTCGAGAAAGGCTTTCCGACCACGGTGCTCGGCCACAAGAATCGCGCGCCGGTTGAAGACCTGGTCAAGCGCGGTGCGAAGGAAGCGAAGGACGTGGCCGAACTGGTCAGGACGAGCGAGATCGTTTTCCTGTGCGTGACAGGCACGCCGCAGGTCGAGGACCTTGTCTATCGCAAAGGCGGCATCCTCGAATCCGCGGTGAACGCACAGATCGTAGTCGACACTTCGACCAGCCAGCCGGGTTCAACGCTGAAGATCACCGCGGACCTCATGGCGAAGGGAGTGCGCTTCGCGGACGCGCCGCTGACGCGTACGCCGGTGGAAGCGGAACAGGGGCGGCTGAACACCATGGTCGGAGCGGATGACGCAACCTTCCGCGAAATCGAGCCGGTGCTGAAGGCGTTCTGCGAAAACATTTTCCACGTCGGCGATGTCGGCGCCGGCCACAAGATCAAACTGATCAACAATTGCGCCGCGATCGGCCAGATGGCGCTGATCGCCGAAGCACTGACCGCCTGTGCCAAGCTCGGCGTGGATCCGAAGAAGTATTTCGCGCTGGTATCGAGCGGCGCGGCCAATTCCGGAATCTTTCAGATGATGGCCGGCAAAGCGGTGGAAGGCGATTTCGGCGGCATGAAGTTCGGTCTCGCCAACGCGCTCAAGGACGTGCGCTACTACAACCAGATGGCCATGGAGTTCGGTGTCACCGGCCCGATGGCGGCCGCCACGCTGCAGACACTGACCCAGGCCGTGAATCTGGGTTTCGGCGGACCGGAGCATCTGGTGGCATCCCTGGTGCCGGTCGTCGCGAAATTGAACAACACGACCTTCCCACCGAAACCTTAGGGACACAGAATGGCAAACCCGATCCAGTTCTACTACGACTTCGCTTCGCCCTACGGCTACATGGCTGCGACGAAGATTTCCGCACTTGCGGCGAGACACGATCGCGTTGTCGAATGGAAACCGATTCTGCTCGGGGTGGTGTTCAAGGTCACCGGTGGC
>DATFUO010000131.1:0-11374 GCA_035260785.1 Burkholderiales bacterium | reverse complement strand
ATTGTTCACCGGCGCATCGGGCAGCCTGCGCGGCAAACCCGGATTCGCCCACTTCGCAGCGGCCAAGGCCGGCCTGCGCATGCTGGCACAGAGCATGGCGCGCGAATTTGGCCCTCAGGGCATCCACGTCGCGCACGTCGTGATCGACGGCGGCATTAACGGCGATCGACTGCGGCGCAATCGTCCGGACATGGTCGCGGAGCGCGGTGAGGACGGCCTGCTCGGCGTCGACGCCATTGCCGAGACTTACTGGCAGATACATCGCCAGGCCCGGTCAGCCTGGGCGCAGGAGATCGACCTGCGGCCCTTCAAGGAAAATTTCTAGGGCGCGGTACGCGCTTTCGCGTCAACGCCGCGCGAAGCCTTGCCGGCCGAATCCAGCCTGTCGCGTACTTGCGCGATGAGCTCGATCGACCGCAATCGTGCTGCCTGATCGTAGATGTGCGCGGTGATCATCAGTTCATCCGGCTTCAACGATTCGATGAAGGGCACGAGTCCGTGCTCGATCGATTCCGGGGAGCCCACGAACGAAACAGCGAGCGAGCGTTCGACCATCGCCTTCTCGGCCGGAGACCAGTAGGCATCGATGTCGTCGATCGGCGGCGGTACCTGGCCGGGCGATCCGCGCCTGAGATTAATGAAGGATTGCTGCTGCGAAGTGAACTGGCGCCGCGCCTGCGCGTCCGTATCTGCGGCGAGGACATTGGCGCCGAGCATGGCGTAGGGCCGGTCCAGTTGCCTTGAAGGTTCGAACCGGCTGCGGTAGATGTCGAGCGCCTGCCTCATCAGGTCGGGCGCGAAATGCGATGCGAACGCAAACGGCAGACCGAGCATCGCCGCCAGTTGCGCGCTGAACAGGCTCGAACCCAGCAACCAGATCGGCACCTCGAGCCCCGAACCGGGTACCGCACGGATCTGCTGTCCCGCCTGCGCCTCGGCGAAATAATTCTGCAGTTCCTGGACATCCTGCGGAAACTGCTCGGCACTGTCTTGCATGTCGCGACGCAGGGCGCGCGCCGTCAGCATGTCGGTCCCGGGTGCGCGGCCCAGTCCAAGATCGATGCGGCCCGGATGCAGCGAAGCGAGCGTCCCGAACTGTTCGGCCACAACCAGCGGCGAATGATTCGGCAGCATGATGCCGCCCGAACCGACGCGAATGGTCCGGGTGCCGCCGGCGACGTGGGCGATGACGATTGCGGTGGCGGCGCACGCGATGCCCGGCATGTTGTGATGCTCGGCGAGCCAGTAACGCTTGTAGCCGTGGCCTTCCGCATGTTGCGCAAGTTCAAGCGTGTTGCGCAATGCCACGGCCGCGCTGGCACCTTTGGGAATCGGGGAAAGGTCGAGAATCGAAAATGGGATCATAGGTGAAAGGCGAAACACGCGCCGAGCGGTCATTTCCTGGCGCAGAGATTCCTGCTTTGATTGAGGCCGCCGTTGTCGGATTCGATTCCGAGACAGCCCAATATGGAATCGAAAAGAAAATGATGATCCGCCATCCCGTCCTTGCGCGTCTGCAGGCCGGCGAAATTCAGCGCATTCCGGGTGTCTGACAGAAACGGCCTCGACGCCCAGATGATCATGGGAACCATGCGCTGTTCCGCCGGCGCCATGCTCTTGGGCGCGCCATGCAGGTAGGCTTTCTCGCCTATCGACTCTCCGTGATCCGAGGTATAGATCACAATCGCCTTTTTGTTTTCCAGCGTGCCGATTACCTGGCCCAGGAAATGATCGGTATAGGCGATACTGTTGTCATAGGAATTGAGCAATTCTTCCCGGTTGCACGGCACGTCCACGCTCATGCATTCGGGCGTATACCAGGCGAACGAACGCGGGTAGCGGTAAGTGTATAAATGGTGGGAGCCCTTGGAATGCAGGACCACCAGATGCTTCCCGCGCGGATACCTCGCGACCGATTCTCCGAGTTCCCGGACGAGCACGAGATCGTCGATCGGTTTTCCGATGTTTTCCTCCCGGGCATAGATTATTTCGCGGTGCTTGTAGTAGTTGGTGTTGACGCTGTTATAGAACCAGACCTCCCCTTGCATCGCAAACAACTCGCTCGTGAACCCCAGTTTCTTCAGTACCGCGAACACCATCTCCTCGCTGACCGTCTGTTTGCCGGAATCACCGCCATCATCGACGCCCTCCGGTCTTACGAACATGCACTGCAACGACAATCTGGTGGAGGTATTGCAGGATGTGGCCCGCATCGCGACAAGACCGGGCATTGCGGAGAGCTCCGGTGTATTCGGCCTGTAATGCCCCAGGATTCCCATGCGGTCATAGCGGGCCGATTCGCCAATGACGATGACAAGGTAAGTTTCCTCCAGATTCGTGCCTGCCCGATACGTGAACTTGTCCGCCGGATTCATGAGCGTTTCGCGCCTGGCCAGACTTTCGTATCTGCTCGATAGCGACATGGCAAGCCCGGTGATCCAGTTGCCCGGCACGTAGGAATGCACAACCACGCCGAGCGGACTGGCCGACTGTGACTGCGCTCGCCCCGAGGTGTTTTGCAGGAGGTAGGGATAAATAAAAACGACGCAGAAACCCGCCAAGCCGCATGCGGCCAGCATCGCAATTCTGCCCATGCGCCTGCCCGGGTTCAGCCGGGTCAGGGCGACCGCTGCGGCGGGCAGGACGCCGAAAACCAGCACAAAGGCGATGACGCCGGCCCCTACCACCTCTTTTGAAAGGTCCAGGTCCGTCGTCAGCGTTGCCTGGATAATCCCGAACCCGATGACCACGTTGAAGAAGGTCATGTAGTACGCAGACACGGCGGAAAAAATCAGGACGAAGGCCGCCACACTCTTGAATACCACTTGACCGGCGAGGCTGGCGAGATAGAAGAGTCCGGCGGTAACGCTGATCACCAGGAGCAGCTCCAGGCCGATCAGGCCAAAAGCGCTGAGGTGATTATCCTGATGAGCCGCAAATCGGCGAATGGCTTCGACGCTGTTGAACAACAACGCGATGTAGATGGAAATTGCGACGATCGGAAAATGCCAACCGCAGACGGGTCTTCTCACTTTGAACTTTATGTTTCTCTTCGCTCGAACGCGAGCATCGTACACCCGATGTACATGCCACGCCGCGTCAGCCCGGCCCGCAGCACAATCTCTACAGGCCCGGTGGCGTGCACGCGACTACCGGCGGGCGTGTAAGCTGGCGCAGAAGCTTCGTAGGGCCATGATCTGTCGAGGAGGAAATCATGAAAGTCAAGCGTATCGAGACGCTGTCCTGCGACGCCGGCTGGCGCAATTACCACTTCGTCAAGCTGACCACTGACGCCGGCGTCGTCGGCTGGAGCGAATTCGACGAGGGGTTCGGCGCACCCGGCGTGGGCACCGTCATAGAGCGGCTTTCCACCCGGGTCGTCGGGCAGGAAGCCGGCGCGCACGAGCGCATCTACGCCGAACTCTACAGCGCCACGCGCCCGGCCACCGGCGGCATCGTCGCGCTCGCCATGGGTGCGATCGAAAATGCGTTGCTCGATGCCAAGGCCAGAGGGCTCGGCGTGCCGGTCCATGAGCTGCTCGGCGGTAAGATCCGCGACCGCATCCGCGTGTACTGGTCGCATTGCGCCACCTGGCGGATCAACCATCCGACCCACTACAAGCTGGCAATCACCGATCTTGACGGCGTCAAGGCAATCGGCCGGGAAGTCCGCGATAAAGGATTTACCGCGCTCAAGACCAACATCTTTACTTACGATGCGCACAGGAAAAATGCACGCGGCTGGCGACCCGGTTTTGGCGTGCCGTTCGAACCGGGTCTCAACGTCGAACGAGGCATGCTGCGCAATCTGGTCATGCATCTCGAAGCGTTGCGCGACGGGGCGGGGCCCGATATCGATATACTGCTCGACCTGAACTTCAACGCCAAGACCGAAGGCTATCTCAAGATCCTGCGGGCCATCGCGGACCTCGACATCTTCTGGGTCGAGATCGATTCCTTCGTTCCCGAGGCATTAGGCACCATCCGCCGACAGAGCCCGCACCCGATCAGCTCCTGCGAGACGCTGCTCGGCTTGCGCGAGTTCATGCCCTATTTCCGCGAGCAGGCGATGGACGTGGCCATCGTCGATACGCCATGGAACGGCGTCTGGCAGTCGATGAAAATCGCCGCAGCCGCCGACGCGCATGAGGTCAACGTCGCCCCGCACAACTTCTATGGCCATCTGTGCACGATGATGAACGCGCACTTCTCGGCGGCGGTGCCGAATCTGCGCATCATGGAGACCGACATCGACCGCATTGCCTGGGATCATGAACTGTTCGACCACGTCCCGGAATTTGTCGACGGTCATCTGGTCTTGCCGGATCGGCCGGGCTGGGGAATCGTGCCCAATGAAGAGGCGATCCGTTCCCGTCCGCCGCAAAGTCCTCAGGGATTGTTGAACTACGGGCGGAAGAAGGACTGAAGTTGGGAAAGCCGTGACGGCGTGACGATCGTGACGGCGTAATAGTGCAAAGAGAAGCAGGGTGAGGTATTAGGTTCTCGCCTACCTCGTCACGTCGTCACGACCGTCACGTTCGTCACGGCCTCTCACGCCATCAGTGCTTCTTTTCGGCCTTCTTGAGCCGCTTGGCTTCTTTCTTTTCCTTCGGTGTCCTGGTCGGTGCTTTCTTGGTGTTCTTCTTTGCGTCCTGGCTCTTGCTCATGATATTTTCTCCCTCGTTGAAAGCGATCATTCCGCACCGTCGATTCGGCGCTCGCGGCGTCGATTGACGTGCGCCAGAGCCCACCCGAGAATTCCGGGGCACGCTTCGATTTGCCGCCCGCGAATCCCCATAATCAGGGTCAACCAGCGCATGGTAATCCAAGCCGCCATCCGGTGTGAAGTGCGCCGTTGCCCGCGACAAACATGCGTTCCCGCTCGAGTCGATGCGGTCAGGCCGGGCAGGAACAGGGGATTTGGCATGCAGGGGAACTTCGTGCGGTGGGAACTGGACCAAATTTTCGCAGGGGCGTATGTTTACCGGCGTCCCAACACTCCAACCGCCATTTCTACAACCGCCGAGGAAACATGAACCGAAACGCTGATTCCCTGAGTCTGGCCGTCCCCGTCAACAACACCGACCATATCGTCGGTCCCGAGACGGCTAAAGTCGTCCTCGTGCAATACGGCGACTTCGAATGCCCGACCTGCGGCCAGGCCTACCCGGTGGTGAAGATGCTGCTGAAGAAGTTCGAACACCGGCTGCGCTTTGTCTTCCGTCACTTCCCCCTGACCGCCGCGCATCCCAACGCCGAGCTCGCGGCCGAGGCGGCCGAGGCGGCGGGCGCCCAGCACAAGTTCTGGCCGATGTACGACCTGCTGTTCCAGAACCCGTCCCATCTGAAGCTCAAGGATTTGCGCCATTACGCCGAGAAGCTGGAGCTCGACCTCGTGCGCTTCGACTTCGAACTAGCGGACCAGGTTTACCGGCAACGGGTGAACGAGCACGTGGATTCGGGCAAACGCAGCGGCGTACGCAGCATGCCGGCATTCTTCGTCAACGGGCTGCTCGTGGATGTTTCGTTCGGGCTCGACCACCTGCACGACGCGATTCACGCGAAGCTGAAAGATTAGAACGAACGACGGCCAGGCTCGCGCCGGCGCTATCCCGCACCCGGCCGGACCAACCGGTCTTCCAACTCGCCGATGCAGGCCGCGAGAGAATTTCCCGACTGCTCGATCGCGGTACGCAGTTCCTGCTCCGCCTGCTCGAGCTGCGCTGTCACGCCCGTCTGCGTATCCGCAATCTGTGCAGCGAGTTTGCGCAACTCCGTCTCCAGAAACCCGCGCAGATCGGTGAAGCGCGAGGCCTCCGCCTGGTCGGCAAGCTCGCGCTGCGCCTGCAGTTCGCGCGAATGGCGCCTGGCGTCGAGGAGCACGGCGGTTTGCAGATAAACGGCGAATATCAGAAACAGCACGGTGACCAGGGCGGTAAGCCCGAACATGATCAATCCGAGCGGCGCCTGGACGTCGGTGACCAGCAGGGAGACCGTTGCCGGTGCCGTGATGACGCTCCAGTTCACGGCTGCGAATATCACGATGAGTGCCAGAATGACCAGCAACAGCAGGGTAGGCGCCTTCATGGAGACCTCCTTCACCTCACCCCCCGCCCTCTCCCCCACTGGCGGAGAGGGTGCCTGGGCGCGGATTGCCTTAATTGGCATTTGACGTAACGGACGGAACTTAGTTTCAATCGGCGTCAGGAAGAACATTCTTCGTCATCTTTGCGTATCTGACCACCTCAACGAAAACACTACTCCGGCCGACAAAGACGCAGCGTACTACAGCACCCTCTCCACCTCATGGGGGAGAGGGCGGGGGGGTGAGGTGTTTAATTCGTCACCCTCATATACAGCATCGGCAGTTTCTCCGGCAGGCGCCGGATATGATCGAGGACCATGTAGTTGCGCATGCCGAAGATGCGGGAAACATAACGGTCGGCCCTCGGGTCGAGGCTCATGCAGTAGGTGAAGATGCCGTGGCGGCTGTTCTCCTCTACGGCTTTTTTTGCGTCTAACACCAGGTATTGCGCGTCGTGCACGTCGATGTCCGACGGTTCGCCGTCGGTGACGAGCAGGATCAGTTTTTTGTGTGCGCGGCGATCCTGCAGGAAGGAGCCTGCGTGGCGCAATGCCGTGCCCATGCGCGTCGAGAGTTGTCCGGTCATGCCGGCAAGGCGCGCTTTGGAAAGCTCGGCATAGGGTCGGTCGAAATCCTTGAAACGGTAATAGCCGACATCGTGTCGGCCGTTCGACGAGAAGCCGTGGATCGCGAAACTGTCGCCGATGCGCGCCATCGCGTCGGCCAGCAGTACGGTGGCGTCTCGCGCCAGGTTTAATACCGTCGTCGAGTCATTGCTGATCATGTCGTTGGTCGACTGCGACAGATCCAGCAGGACCAGCACCGATAGATCGCGCTGCTGCCGGCCGAGTATCGCATGCACGCGCGGATCCGGCGCGATGCCCGTGCGCAGATCGATGGTCGCGTTGATGCAGGCGTCCAGGTCGAGCCGGTCTCCTTCGAGGCGTTTCTTGAGCTTGATCGGGCGCTGGATCTGCACCGCCTTGACCAGGAATTTCACGCGATTGACCAGGTCCTGGTTGCGATCGAGGATGTCTTCGATCGCATGCGGATCGCCTTCCGGCGCCGGCTTTTCCAGCAGCGTGCACCAGGACGGCCGCTCGCGTCCGATGACGTAATCCCATTCGTCGTAGCGGATCGGCGGCGACAGCGGTTCTTCCTTGATCGCTTCGTCCTGCCGCGAAGGGGCGGTCAGCCTGACCTGCTCTTCCTCGCGCGGCGGCGGTTGCGCCCCTTCGTCGCCCTCGTCCTCTCCAGTGTTCGAATCGTCGTCGGCCAGCCGCGCGCCTTGCATCACGACATCATCGTCGTCCGGCGACGGTTCCCCCGCGTCGCCGAAATCCCAGATGCCCTGGTTGTCGTCGCGATAAGCCGGTTCGACCACGTAGGTCTTGAAATTGAACTGCACCCGCATCTGGCCCATGTCGTTGCCGAGCAGCCCACCGAGCGCGCGGCTGATGGACTGCTCATGCCAGTAATCCTTCTGTTCGAAAAACAGACGGCGGCCTTTGACCACCCAGGGGTTGTCGTCCTCGAAATCCTCGTCGATCAGTGCGCGTGCCAGGCGCGTCATCAACGAACCGGACGTCACCGCGCCGCTGGCCTGGGCGACATGGAAGGTCTTCCAAAGATTGCGCAGACCGGGAAACTCGCGCATTGCCAGTCGCTCCACGCGCGCGTCCTCGATCAGCGAAACCAGTGCGACCTGCAGCGGCTTCAAGCCGCCCACCGGGAAACGCTGCATGGTAAACACGATATGAGCCGCGGCATGCACGGACGCCGCGCGATACAGCGCCAGCCCCGATTGGCCGCCGAAACCGCGATAGGACTGCGGCATCCGGATGGTCCACCCGTCGATGGTCGAGCGCCGGCCCGCGGCCGCGCCCTTGGTATGAATAACCGGCCGCAACTTGATATTGCGTCCCCACAGGGCACGCAGATAAAGCGAGAGGCGGCGCTCGACGTCGGGGAACACCGTCTGGTCGCCTTCCGCCTGCAGCAACTGGCGGCCTTCTTCGCTGTCGAGCGTGAAATAACGGGACTGGGCGTTCGGGTCGCGCATGTGCGACTGCACGCCCAGCAGAGCCCAGCGCCGCAATCCGTCCAATGTCAGTTGCTCGAGAAGGCGATCGAGACGCTGCAGGATCGGCGCGACCCCCACGGGGGCAAGGCCTGCAAGCTCGGTCAGAAATTCCAGATAAGCGCCATAGAGGGCGGAGTCGCGAAGCCGGCGTGCCGCAATGTTGGCGGTCGAGAAAACCTGCTCGGCCGTGCGCGCGTCAGTATGGGCATAGACGGCGAGCGCCGCATCGATGGCGCCAAAAGCCGCTTCCTCGCCGATCGCCCGCGCAACGCCGGGTGTCTCGCGCAGGTAGGCGAGCACCACGCTCCAACCCAAGCCCGCCGTCGCCAATTCGCGCGCACCTTCGAGATAACGGGTCAGGCCTTTTTCCGTGAACGAGCGGCTGGCTTCGAGCCAGCTCGACTGCAACAGCTCCCGCGCGTGCGGCCCGAGAGAAGTCAGTAACTCGCTGTACTCGTCAAGCTTCGCCATAGGTCAGTTTAGATCTTGCACCACGGTGGACACGGAGAGCACGGAGAAAGGCAGGAACGAAATGAAAGGAATTGATACTTGCAATAGCTAGCTCCTACAGGCGCGGCGGCACATCTGGATATCCCCATTTGTCCCTTCACGGTTTTCCTCCGTGCCCTCCGTGTCCTCCGTGGTTCAAGACTTGATTTTTTCAAGACCTAGAAACAAGCGCGGATGGTGGCGCCGAGGGCGTCGCGGATATCGGCATCGTCGGTGATCGGCCTGATCAGCGAAACATGGCAGGCGGCCACCGGTTCGACGCCCTGGCCGATCAGCGAGCCGGCATAGATCAGCATGCGCGTGGAAATGCCCTCTTCCAGGCCATGGCCCTTGAGGTTGCGCGCGCGTTCGGCAATGGTCACGAGTTTGGCTGCGGTTTCCGGACCGATGCCGGCTTCGTGGCTGACGATCTCGATTTCGACGTCGCGCTCCGGATAGCCGAAGTCGAGCGCGCCGAAACGCTGCTTGGTCGATTGTTTCAAGTCCTTGAGGATGCTCTGGTAGCCCGGGTTGTAGGAAATCACCAACTGGAAATCCGGATGCGCGTGCACCAGCTCGTTTTTCTTTTCCAGCGGCAGCACGCGGCGTGCATCGGTCAGCGGATGGATCACGACCGTGGTGTCCTGGCGCGCCTCGACGACTTCATCGAGGTAGCAGATCGCCCCGTAGCGCACAGCCAGCGTGAGCGGTCCATCCTGCCAGCGCGTGCCGTCGGCATCGAGCAGATAGCGTCCGACCAGATCGGAGGCGGTCATGTCCTCGTTGCAGGCCAGGGTGATCAGCGGCTTGCCGAGCTTCCAGGCCATGTATTCCACGAAGCGGGTCTTGCCGCAACCCGTCGGCCCTTTCAGCATCATCGGCATGCGCACGGCGTACGCCGCTTCGAATAACGCCACTTCATCGGCGACGGCACGGTAATACGGTTCCGCGTCGATCGTATATTGGCGGACGATCCCGTTGGCGGGCGTCAGGTTGTCGCTATCCTGGGGATTCATGGTTTCATTTCCTTCGCGGCATCGGTGCCGCACCAGTCAAGGTCTGGCGGACGGCCGCCCATGCGCAAAACAAGGCCGCCTTCAGCGCGGCGGCGTCGGTTGCAAGGATACGCGTCCACGCGCCACTTTGGTTCGGCAGAATCGTCACACCGGAATAGACGCCGGCGGACGCCAACGCAGCCCGCATCGCGGCAACCAGGTCGGCCGGCGGTTTGGCAGGGGTCACGACAAACAGGCTGCCCTGCGCCTTCCAGTTTCCGGTGATGCCGGCAAGTCCGCGTGCCAGTTGAATACCGTCGATGCGCAAGCGATCGCGGGCCAGCAATTTCCCCGCCGCGTCTTCGATGACGGTTTCGGACTGCAGCCAGTCGAACCGGCCGTCGCGCCCGTTCGGATCGTGCAACAACACGGAATCGCCGAGGATGACCGTCGCACCCGGATGCACGCTCACCCGTACGCCGCTTGTGAGCTTGGCGCGGGGAAACAGGATGACCGGATCGGGCAGATACTCGAGAAATGATCCGGTCCGGGCGTACAGCTCGACCTGCTGGCTCGCAGGCTGTGCTTCCATGCTGTGTACGACGGTGGAAGCGGCGGTGGCAATGTGCGCAGCGGCGCCTTGCCCTGCCGCGATGCGCAACCTCAAGTCATCGCCCTCGAATATTCCACCCGAACACGATTGCAGATACACCGTCGGCATGCCCGGCGGATCGCTTGGCATCTTCAGGCTTCTGCCGACATGGAAGGGATAGCCTACGCGCTGGCGGTGCACGTAGGTCGCCCCGTTCGCGTCACATGCAAACTCCAGTTCCGCCTGCGCCGTCCGGGGTTGTGGAGGCGCCAGCGCGGCTGGATCTGCGTCGAGGGGATTCATCGGTCGAACAGCACCTGGCGGGAAATGGTTTCGACAATCGCGTCGACGCCATCGCCCTTCGCGCAGTTGGTCAGCAATACCGGCCGACCTCCACGCACCTGGCCGGCTTCGCGCACCATGCGATCGAGGTTGACATTCACATAGGGCGCCAGGTCGGTCTTGTTGATGACCAGCAGATCGCACTGGATCACGCCGAGGCCGCGCTTGCGCGGAATGTCGTCGCCGCCGGCAACATCGATCACGAAAATCCAGTAGTCCACCAGGTCGAGCGAGAACGTCGAGGCGAGGTTGTCGCCGCCGGATTCGATCAGGATCAGATCCAGGTTGCCGTACTTCTCGTCGAGCTCGTCGGCGGCCTGGATGTTCATGGTGGGATCTTCGCGGATTGCCGTGTGCGGGCAGGCGCCGGTCTCCACGGCCAGAACGCGCGCCGGATCGATCAGCCCGCTGCGGCGCACACGCTCCGCGTCTTCCTTCGTGGCCAGATCGTTGGTGATGACCGCGAGGTTTGTGCCGCGCTGGATGAATCGCGGAATGAGTTGCTCCAGCAGCCGTGTCTTGCCCGATCCCACCGGCCCGCCGATGCCGACGCGGGCGGCGCCGGGGTGCCGCGCAGCGGCCGCCTTGCCTTCGAATCCGGGAGTCACGTGTTCATCGCTTTCCTTTTGCGTGCACTTTCGTTCGCGGCAGTGATGGGTAACTGGTAATTGGTGACTGGTTAGCCACGGATTTCAGGATACTGAATTTGCCAATCACTAATCACCAATTACCAATCACTCGTGTCGTCAGCGCATCATGTAGCGCTGACTGAGCGCTACCGTCTTCGC
>DATFUO010000130.1:0-3533 GCA_035260785.1 Burkholderiales bacterium | reverse complement strand
CCCGCGAAACAGTCTCCGGCGCCGGTCGCATCCACGCAGTCCACCTTGAAGCCCTCGATGCGGCTGCGCCGGGCGGAATCGCTGCCGATGACGCCACCCGCGCCGAGCTTGAGTGCCACGACACCAGCGCCCGCACGATGGCACCAGTCGAGGATCGCGTCCGGATCTTTCAAACCGCACAGGGCTTCTGCGTCTTCCAGGCTCAGCAGGAAAAAATCGGCCCGCGCCAGTGTTGCCGTGATCACCTCGCGCGCGCGGGCCAGCGGCCAGAGCCGCAGCCTCAGGTTGGAATCGTAGACAAACGCCGCGCCAGCGCTCTTCGCGGCATCGATCGCAGCGAAAACCGCGTCGCAGGCGCTTGCGCTGATCGCCTGGCTGATGCCCGAAGTATGGAAGTACCTCGCGCGCGCGATGAGTTCAAGGGGCAGATCGGCGGGACTCAATCGGCTCGCCGCCGAACCTTTGCGCAGATAGTTGAACACGTGTCCCGCCGGACCATGAGCGATGAAATACAGCGCCGTGTGCGCTTCGGGGTCGATCGTGACTCCCGAAGTGTCCAGCCCTTCGTCGCGCCACAGTTGGAGAAACTGGCGGCCGAACTCGTCATCGCCAAGCCGGGTGACATAGGCAACGCGCGCACCCAGGCGCGCGGCCGCAATCGCGCAATTCATGGTGTCGCCGCCGAAACCCTGCAGATACCGGCCGGGGGAATGCGGAATCTGGCTGAACTCGTAGAGCGGTTCGCCCAGCGAGACAACGTCGATATCCGTCACGGTCACGCCGGCGCCGTTGCCGCGATTTCGATAAATCCGCGCGCGTGCGCGACCACCGCGCCGCGATCACCGGCCGCCAGCGCTTTCTGATCGATGACATTGTTGCCGATGCCGACGACCACCGCTCCGGCCTTGAAATAGTCGAGCATGTTCGAAGACGACACGCCGCCGGTCGGACAAAGCGCAATGTCCGGGTAAACCGCGTGCAAGGCAGCAACATGGGACGGCCCGCCGGTCGAGGCGGGAAAAACCTTGACGATCGCCGCGCCTTCGCGCCACGCCGCCAGCACTTCGGCCGGCGTGAATGCGCCGGTCAGCGCAACGCACCCCGCGCGGTTGGCCAGCGCAGCCATCCCCGGTACGAGGCACGGCGAAACAAGATAGTCCGCGCCCGCGTCGAGACAGGCCTGGGCGCTGTCCAGATCGAAGATCGTACCGGCACCGACCAGGAAATCCGCGCGGCTGTTCCGGCGCAGCGAGCCGATCAATTCGACTGCGCCGGGCGTGGTCAACGTCAGTTCGACGGTCTTGAAACCGGCCTCGATCAGGCAATCGATCGCGGCTTCGGCATCCTTGCGGGAACCCAGCCTGAGAACTGGAATCACCCGCGATGCCCGCAGCGCGTCTATGTTCTTGCGTGTACGCATTTCATCCTTCCGCTCCGGGTCCGGCCAGGAGGCGCCGAATCCGGAATTTTAGGAGCAAAGTGCGCCCCTGGATAGCGAGGCGGGGGAAAGGTCACTCCTCAGGCAGGACCGAGCAAAAAAAATCAGGACACAGGGAAAAGGACTGAGTCAAAGCAAAGGGCCGCGATGCGGCCCCATTGTTTACTACGCAGTCCTGAGCACCCAGTCCTCAGTCCTGTTTTTTGCTCAGTCCTGAGTCCGTTTCCCTGAGTCCTGCCCTTATCTCCTCCGGCCGCGGGCCGGGAATTCCCGCGCTTCATTCACGCGCAACGGCTGTCCCTTGAAATCCTTGCCGTCGAGGCCCGCTATCGCGGCCAGCGAGTGATTCTTGCCGGGCATTTCGACGAAGCCGAAACCCTTGGTCACACCGGAAAAAAGGTCGCGCTTGACCTCGGTCGACTTGACCTGACCGAACTGCTTGAACAGCTCCGCCAGGTCGGTTTCGGTGACTTCCTGCGACAAGTTGCCGACGAAAATATTCATTAGAGTGTCCTTTTAAAGATTGTGGATCAGCGGTTTCCACCCAACAAGGTCGATATCGAACGGCTGCTGTTCTGGCGTGGCTGCGAATCGCCGCGAGGCGCACGGCTGTCGCTGTGCTGGCGGTCGCCGGCGTTGCGTCCCTGCCCGCCACCGTTGCCCTGACTGCGGCGCCCCGCACCGCTGCCGGTACGCGCACCCTGCCCCTGCGAGCGCGGCCTGCCCGATTGCTGCCGTTGCTGCGGGCGCCGCTGGCGCGATGCGACTGAATCCCCGTCTGTTCTCAGCGGCGCTCCGGTCGGCTGAAATCCTTCGATCACGACGCGCTCGATGCTGCGCTTGAGCAGGCGTTCGATGTCCCGCAGGAAATCGCCTTCTTCGGAGCATACCAGCGATACGGCCTGGCCTGAACTGCCGGCACGGCCGGTGCGGCCGATACGATGGATGTAATCTTCCGGCACATTGGGCAGCTCGTAGTTGACCACGTGCGGCAGTTGCTCGATGTCGAGCCCCCGCGCCGCAATGTCGGTCGCGACCAGTACGCGCACCTTGCCGAGTTTGAACTGGGCCAGCGCCCGGGTACGCTGGCTCTGGCTCTTGTTGCCGTGGATGGCATCGGCACTGATGCCATCCTTGTCCAGTTGTTCGGCGAGGCGGTTTGCCCCATGTTTGGTACGCGCGAACACCAGTACCTGGCGCCAATCGCCCGCGTTGATCAGGTGCTCCAGCAAGGCGCGTTTGCGGTCCTTGTCCACCGGGTGCACAACCTGGGAAATCAGATCGGCGGTCACTTCGCTTTTTGCCACGGCAACTTCCACCGGCGATTGCAGGAAAGAGTCCGCGAGTCCGCGAATTTCCTTCGTGAAGGTGGCGGAGAAGAACAGATTCTGACGTTTCGACGGTAGTGCCATCAGGATGCGGCGGATGTCGCGGATGAACCCCATGTCGAGCATGCGGTCGGCCTCGTCGAGTACCAGGATTTCGACACGCGAAAGATCCACGGTGCGGCTTTGCAGATGGTCGAGCAGGCGTCCGGGCGTTGCGACCAGGATGTCCACGCCACGGCGCAGCGCACCGATCTGCTGGTTCATGCTGACGCCGCCGAAGACTGTGGTGGACTTCATGCGCAGGTGGCGGCCATAACCGCGTACGCTCTCCTCGATCTGCGCCGCCAGCTCGCGCGTGGGCGTGAGAATCAGCGTGCGAATCGGGCGCCGGGAGGAATCGCCGCCCGGGTTGCGCCCGGCCAGCAACTGCAACAGCGGCAAGGTGAATCCGGCCGTCTTGCCGGTTCCGGTTTGCGCGCCGGCGAGAATATCGCGGCCTGCGAGGATGACCGGAATGGCTTGCGCCTGTACGGGGGTGGGCTCGGTGTAGCCTTCGTCGGCAACAGCGCGGACCAGCTCGGCACGAAGGCCGAGCGCTTCAAATGATGTGCTAATGAATTTCTCCTGAAACAGCCTGCGGAAGCCCAAGGGGCATTTCCGAACCGGTTCAGGCAGAATCGAACAGAGTTGAAATTTTTCGGGGAAGCAGAACTACCACGAAAGGGCTGAAACGCGGACCGATTGACGCGAAACAAAATCCTTGGGGC
>DATFUO010000129.1:0-2056 GCA_035260785.1 Burkholderiales bacterium | reverse complement strand
GGCACCTGACCTGCGCGCCGGGATGGTCTTGAAGCAATTGACGCTCGAGGAGAAGATCCAACTGGTGCACGGTATCGGATGGGGACCTTTGGTTCCCGGCAGCCCGGTTCCGCTCGACAACAATGGCGGCGCCGGGGAGGTGATGGGTGTACCGCGCCTGGGTATTCCGTCTCTGCAGCAAGCGGACTCGGCAGTGGGCGTGCGCATGGCGGCCCAGCAAAGCCGTTACGCGACCTTGCTGCCGTCAGTGTTAGCGGCCGCAGCTTCCTGGGATACGGAGGCAGCGCATTTATATGGAGACGTCATCGGACGTGAACTGCGCGCGCAAGGCTACAATCAATCGATCGGCGGCGGCGCAAATCTGGCGCGTGACCCGCGAAATGGCCGGCTATTCGAGTACCCCGGCGAAGATCCACTGCTTGCCGGTGTGATGGTCGGTCATGTCATTCGCGGCGTCCAAGACAACCACATCATGGGTGACATCAAGCACTTCGCTTTGAACGATCAGGAGACTGGCCGCACCGTTGTCGATGCCCGTATTTCAAAAAAGGCCGCCCGTGAGAGCGATCTCTTGGCGTTCGAACTAGGCATCCGCATAGGACAACCCTCCTCCGTCATGTGCAGCTATAACAAAGTGATGGGAGATTGGGCGTGTGAGAACGATTGGCTGCTGAATCATGTGCTGAAAGGCGCCTGGCATTTTCCAGGCTTCGTCGTTTCCGATTGGGACGGCACGCACTCCACCGACAAGGCGGCGAACGCAGGACTCGATGTGCAGATGCCGGGCGAGGAGTACTTCGGTGCAGCACTCAAGCAGGCGGTCACCTCAGGAAGGGTTCCCTCGAGGCGCCTCGATGACATGGTGCGCCGACTGCTGCGCTCGATGTTCAGTGCCGGCGTCATCGACCACCCGCCGACACCGCGCACTGTGGTCGATCCATTTCGAGGCCGGGAGGATGCGCAGCATATTGCCGAGGAATGCATCGTTTTGCTGAAGAATGACGGCACGCTGCCGTTGAATCCCACCGCGGTGCACTCTATCGCAGTGATTGGTGCGCACGCGGACCTCGGCGTACTCTCGGGGGGAGGTTCTGCGCAGGTCGATGCGCCGGGCGGAAATGCCATCAGCCCCGCGACCCCGACCACGTGGGGCGAGGCGGTTTATTTTCCTTCGCCTCCGCTGCGCTACATTCGAGAACATGCGCCGGCAGCCGTGGTGCAATTCGATGCCGGCACCGACGCCTCCGCCGCGGCAACACTCGCCAAGTCCGCGGATATCGCCGTTGTATTCGCCGATCAATACCTGAGCGAAAGTGGCGACGCTCCATCGCTGTCTCTGCCGGACAATCAAGATGAGCTGATTTCGGCAGTGGCGGCCGCCAATCCGCACACGGTGGTGGTGCTGATCACGGGCAACCCCGTGACGATGCCGTGGATCGATCACGTCGCCGGCGTGATGGAGGCGTGGTATCCCGGAATTGCCGGTGGCCAGGCCATCGCGAACCTCCTCTTCGGGAATGTCGTTCCTTCTGGAAAGCTGCCTGTTACGTTCGCGAAGTCAGCGGACGATCTGCCGCATCGATGCATCTTTGGCATCAGTTGCCAAGCCATCGGGAATTCGCCGCTCCACTGGGCGCCTGACGATGCGAAGCGGCAGAGTTTTGTCGCCGATTACGACGAAGGCGTGCGCTTCGGTTACAAAAGGTTTGACTCCGAAGATAAGGAGCCGCTGTTCCCGTTCGGCTTCGGGCTGTCATATACAAAATTCAAGTACAGCGGATTGCAGGTCGATCGCGCGGCGAAAACCGTGACCTTCACAATTGAAAATGCCGGCGGTCTTGCAGGAACGGAAATTGCGGAAATCTATGTCGAACTCCCTAAAGCCAGCAAGGAGCATTTCCGCCGACTAGCTGCCTGGCAACGGGTGCCGCTGAATTCGGGTCAGAGAAAGCTCATCACAGTCGCCCTGGAGCCCTTGGCCATGGCCACATTTAACGAGCGGAAAGATGCCTGGGAGTGGGCATCGGGCGAATACACGGTCTTCGTCGGCGGGTCT
>DATFUO010000128.1:0-9929 GCA_035260785.1 Burkholderiales bacterium | reverse complement strand
GATACGCGCGTGATCAGGCAGGCGGTCATCACGGGCGATTCGCCGATTACCGCGAGCAGCCTTCCTCCGGGGCTGAGTTGCTTCTGAAACGACTCCGACAACACCGGGACCGAACCGGTCAGGAGAATCACGTCATACGGCGCCTGTGCCGGCCAACCTTCGGAACCATCGCCCGCGTGCAACTGCACATTCCGGATTCCATGACCCGCGATCCGGCGCGTGGCGGCCTGGCTGAATTCCTTGATGCGTTCCACCGTCACCACCTGGCCACCCAATTTCGCCAACAGCGCAGTGACGTAGCCGCTTCCCGTTCCAATTTCGAGGATCTTGTCGGTCTTGCGCACGCCGAGCTCCTGGACCATGCGCGCTTCCATCTTCGGCGCGAGCATCGCCTCTCCAAACCCGAGCGGAATTTCCATGTCGGCAAACGCCAGGTCGCGGTATTTTTCCGGAACGAATTCCTCGCGCCTGACGCTCAGCAGGAGATCCAGCACGGTCTGATCGAGAACTTCCCACGTGCGGATCTGGCTCTCGACCATGTTGAGGCGTGCCTGTTCCATATTCATTGCTGTGACGACAACCGAAGATCATCGAGGCTTGCAATTATCACACAATTCATTTAGCGTCATGACTGCGTTAGGGGTCCTGCGCACGGGTGGCGCGGGTGAGACAAACCCTTCGAACCTGTACGGATAATGCCGATGCAGGGAAGCGCGTAGAAGTCTTCTTTTCCCGCGCTTCTCCTGTGCCTCCACAGCTTCCAGGAGCGCATCATGAGTGCCAATCCCAAGTTTTTGAATTCCACGGCCCATGTCGATGAAGCGGCCGTGAAACCATTGCCGCGTTCGCGCAAGGTCTATGTTCAGGGTTCGCGCGACGACATCCAGGTGCCGATGCGCGAAATTTCGCAGAGCGACACGCCCGCGAGCTTCGGCGCGGAACCCAATGCGCCACTGTTCGTCTACGACACGTCCGGACCTTATACCGATCCGCGCGCCGGGATCGACATTCGCAACGGCCTGGGTCCGCTGCGCGAACGCTGGATCGAAGAGCGCGACGACACCGAACTGCTGGCGGGGCCGACCTCCATTTACGGCCGCGCGCGGCTCGACGATGCGAAGCTGGCGCAGCTGCGTTTCAACCTGCACCGCACGCCGCGGCGCGCCAAGCCTGGCATGAACGTCAGCCAGATGCACTACGCACGCAAGGGCATCATCACGCCGGAAATGGAATTCATCGCGATTCGCGAGAATCAGCGTCGCGACGCCCTGCCGGAAATGATTACGCGGCAGCACGCCGGCGAGTCGTTCGGGGCCTTGCCGCCGGGAAAGATCACGGCGCAATTCGTGCGGGACGAGGTTGCCCGCGGGCGCGCGATCATTCCCGCCAACATCAACCATCCCGAATCCGAGCCGATGATCATCGGCCGCAACTTCCTGGTGAAGATCAACGCCAACATCGGCAACTCGGCGCTGGGTTCCAGCATCCAGGAAGAAGTCGAGAAAATGACCTGGGCGATCCGCTGGGGCGGCGATACGGTCATGGATCTGTCGACGGGAAAGCACATCCACGAAACCCGGGAGTGGATCGTGCGTAATTCACCGGTCCCGATCGGCACGGTGCCGATCTATCAGGCGCTGGAGAAAGTCGACGGCCGCGCCGAAGAACTCACCTGGGAGATATTCAAAGACACGCTGATCGAGCAGGCGGAACAGGGCGTCGACTACTTCACGATACATGCGGGGGTTCGCCTCGCCTACGTTCCGCTGACCGCGAAGCGCATGACCGGCATCGTTTCGCGCGGCGGTTCGATTCTTGCCAAATGGTGTCTCGCGCACCATAAGGAAAACTTCCTCTACACGCATTTCGAGGACATCTGCGAGATCATGAAGGCGTACGACGTGTCGTTCTCGCTGGGCGACGGGTTGCGGCCGGGATCGATTTACGACGCCAACGACGAGGCGCAGCTCGGCGAATTGCGCACCCTCGGCGAGCTGACGAAGGTGGCCTGGAAACACGACGTGCAGGTGATGATCGAAGGTCCGGGCCACGTCCCGATGCACCTCATCAGGGAGAACATGGACCTGCAGTTGAAGCTGTGTCACGAGGCCCCGTTTTATACGCTGGGACCGCTGACGACAGATATTGCACCGGGCTACGACCACATCACATCGGCCATCGGCGCGGCCATGATCGGCTGGTATGGCACGGCCATGCTCTGTTATGTCACGCCCAAGGAACATCTTGGTTTGCCGGACAAGGACGACGTCAAGGACGGCATCATCGCCTACAAGATCGCCGCGCACGCCGCCGACCTGGCGAAGGGTCATCCCGGCGCGCAGATGCGCGACAATGCGTTATCGAAGGCGCGCTTCGAGTTCCGCTGGGACGATCAATTCAATCTCGGCCTGGATCCGGACAAGGCGAAGCAGTTTCACGACGAAACGCTGCCACAGGACGGCGCCAAGCTGGCGCACTTCTGCTCGATGTGCGGGCCGCATTTCTGCTCCATGAAGATCACGCAGGATGTGCGCGATTACGCCGCCACGCTGGGTGTGCCCGAAGGGGAAGCGCTGGAAAAGGGCATGACCGAAAAGGCGGCGGAGTTCGTCGCCGGTGGCGCCGAGATTTATCGCAAGGCCTGACGACGGCCGGTTACTGCAGCGGCGAAGGAATTCGCCGCCATTTTTTATCCTCGTGGGGAGTTCATGGACCTGTCGCTGCTGCTCAAGGCGCTGATTCTCGGCGTAGTGGAAGGAATCACGGAATTTTTACCCGTCTCAAGCACCGGCCATTTGATTCTGGTCGGCGATCTGCTCGACTTCAACAACGAAAAAGGCAAACTTTTCGAAATCGTGATTCAGTGCGGAGCCATCCTTGCGATTGTCTGGGAGTATCGCGCAACCCTGGTCTCGGTCGTTGCGCGATTGCCCACGGATGCACAGGCACGGCGCTTCGCGACCAATCTGCTGATCGCCTTTTTGCCGGTCGCCGTCCTCGGACTGCTGTTCGGCAAAGCAATCAAGGAAACGCTGTTCAAACCGGTGCCGGTGGCCATGGCTTTCATTGCCGGCGGCTTGATCATTCTGTGGGCGGAACGACGCAAGCATGAAATCACCGTAGGCAGCGTCGACGAAATGACCTGGTCCGATGCACTTAAAATCGGATTGGCACAGTGTTTGGCGCTGATTCCGGGCACGTCTCGCGCGGGCGCCACCATCATCGGCGGATTGTTCTTTGGCCTGTCACGCCGCGCCGCCACCGAGTTTTCCTTTTTTCTGGCAATCCCGGTTCTGTTCGCGGCGTCGGCTTACGAACTGTTCAAACATCGCAGCACGTTGTCCGCGGACGACATTGGGGTGCTGGGCGTAGGCCTCGTTGCCGCGTTCGCTTCGGCTTTCGTTTGCGTGCGTTGGTTATTGCGCTATATCAGCCGGCACGACTTCACCATCTTTGCCTGGTATCGCATTGGCTTCGGAATAATCGTCCTGGCGACGGCTTACTCGGGCGCGGTGCGCTGGACGACAAATTGACCGCCAAATGTGATGGCTGCGGATCAGCCCTGGATCCAGGGCAATCCGGCAAATTTCCAGCCCCCGACCGATGCGCGATGGCCTTGCGCATCCTTGTCTCCCTCAAATCCCTGTAGGACGTTGTAACTGTGGGCATAGCCGACCTGGCTGGCCGCCGCGGCGGCAGCATGCGAGCGGGCACCGCTGCGACAAAGAAACATGACCATGTCGCCCTTTTGGATCCGCGCTTTCAGGTCCTCCAGAAAAGCCGGATTCGGTTCCGAATTCGGGTAAGTTTGCCATTCGATGGGGATACTACCGGGCACCCTGCCGACAAAGTCCCACTCCGCCCGGGTACGTACGTCGACGAGTCTGGCGTTTGCCGCCTTTTGCATTAATTCATGGGCTTCGGAGGGTAACAACGCACCGGCGTAGGGCAGTTGCATGTCCTTTGCGCGCTCAGCAGCTTTATTCAAAATTTCTGATACATCATCCATTTTCCATCTCCTTACAATGGCTTCGCGGCTCCGGACCGGCCGCACTTGCTAGCCGCCAAGCGGTATTCATAGACTAGCAGATTCAATTTCCGCAGCAGATTTCTCTTGCCAAGAAGTTTGCTATGCACTAATTTCGGGCGCCTATCGGGCCCAAGCTTTTTTTTAGTGCGCAGCCATCGGGATCGGATGACCTAAGCATCTGTGAATTATCGAATTATTGGATTTTTTTGCTGGGCATGGTTCCTGCTGAAACTGTGGCTCGCTGAAAATCCCTCGCACTCACTTCCCAACTCAGGAGAGCAAAATGGCGGTTGCAGACGTATTTAAATTGATAAAAGAAAGCGATGTGAAGTTCGTTGACCTGCGGTTTACCGATACTCGCGGCAAGGAACAACACGTTACCGTCCCCGCTCATGTTTTCGGCCAGGACAAATTCGACGACGGCCACGCATTCGACGGTTCTTCAATCGCGGGGTGGAAAGGCATCCAGGCCTCCGACATGCTTTTGATGCCGGACCCCGATTCCATACGGCTGGACCCGTTTTCCGATGAAGTGACGATGAATATTCAATGCGACGTCATCGAACCCGCCGATGGCAAGGGCTACGACCGCGATCCGCGTTCGATCGCCAAGCGAGCCGAGGCCTATCTGAAATCGAGCGGCCTCGGCGACGTCGCCTATTTCGGCCCGGAACCCGAGTTCTTCATCTTCGACGGCGTTACCTGGAACGTCGATATGTCCGGATGTTTTGTGAAAGTCTCCTCGGAAGAAGCGCCCTGGTCCGCCGGCAAGGAGTTCGAGGGCGGCAACATGGGCCATCGCCCCCCGGTCAAGGGCGGATACTTTCCGGTCCCGCCGGTCGATTCGCTGCAGGACATCCGTAATGCGATTTGTCTGGCCCTCGAGCAACAAGGCGTAGAAGTGGAAGTACACCACCATGAAGTCGCGGCTCCCGGTCAATGCGAGATCGGGACCAAGTTCAATTCCCTCGTCAAGCGCGCCGACTGGTTGCAGATCCTCAAATATACGGTTTGGAACGTTGCCCATTCTTACGGCAAAACCGCGACGTTCATGCCCAAGCCCATCGTCGGCGACAACGGCTCCGGCATGCACGTGCACCAGTCGGTCTGGAAAGGCGGCCAGAATCTCTTCGCTGGCAACGGCTACGCCGGCTTATCCGATTTCGCGCTGTATTACATCGGCGGTATCATCAAGCACGCCAAGGCCCTGAACGCCATCACCAACCCGGGCACCAACTCGTATAAACGTCTGGTGCCCGGTTTCGAAGCGCCGATCAATCTGGCGTATTCGGCCAAGAACCGCTCCGCATCCTGCCGCATTCCGCACGTTGCCAGCCCCAAAGGCCGCCGCGTTGAAGTGCGTTTCCCCGACCCGACGGCAAATCCCTACCTGGCGTTTGCGGCAATGCTGTTGGCCGGACTCGACGGCGTGCAGAACAAGATTCATCCGGGCGATCCGATCGACAAGAATTTGTACGACTTGCCGCCGGAAGAGGCCGCGAAGGTGCCGCATCCGTGTCACTCGCTCGACCAGGCACTCGAGAGCCTGGAGGCGGATCACGCCTTCCTGACGAAGGGAGGGGTGTTCTCCGAAGACATGCTCAGTGCCTATATCGATCTGAAGATGGAGGAAGTGACGCGTTTCCGGATGACCACTCACCCGGTTGAATTCGACATGTACTACAGCTCGTAACGAGTACGTTCACGCCGAAAAAAAGGGCGGGCGCACCCGCCCTTTTTTGTTTGCCCTCGTTGATTTTCCGGAGAATTCGCGGATTGATAATCGAAAACACCTGTCTTAGACTCCGCCACGGGATCGCGAAGAGTCGTCGCGATCCTCTTTTCTCCATCAACCTGGCAGGTGATCCAGATGCGTTCTCGCCGTCTCGCCGTGTTTCTCGCCCTCTTATTGGCGCAGTCTCTCGCATGGGCGGAAACCTGCAAGTATCTCGACAGCGAAGGCCGCGTAATCTATTCGAATACACCGAGCAATCCGCCGAAAGGCGCGACCAAAGTGAAGTGCTTCGAAGACCCCTCGCACCGACCTGCGCCGGCGAGTGCCGCAAAACCGGACGCCAAGTCGACGCCGCCGCGGGTAAGCGAAGACACCCAGAAAACACGGGACGACGAACGTCGTCGCATTCTCGAGCAGGAGCTGGTGGACGAAACGAAGCAACTCGCACAGGCAAAAGAAGAGCTTGCCGCGCAGGAAGCCGTGCGCAACGGCAACGAACGCAATTACGAGCGATTTCTCGAACGCGTGCAGCCTTTCCGGGATGCCGTCGCGACCCACGAGCGCAACATGGAAGCGATCAGGCGCGAGATCGCCAATCTGAAATAAAGACCCGCGCCCACCGCACCGCCGGCGAGACTTTTCTCCCGGCGGCCGCTTATCGCGGCCGCGCAAAGATTGCGAATCACAGTGGCGCGCTTCTTGCTGGACTCTTCGCGGTTCGCCGCATGACGCTTCGATGACGCCGCTGGCCTTTCCCGGACTCGACGCGCTGGCAACGGCGGTCGTTTTGCTCGATCTGAAACATGTCGTGCAATACGTGAACCCGGCGGCCGAGAACCTGCTCGCGATCAGCGCAAAAAACATCGTTGGAACGCCTATCGAAAGGGTTATTGCGGATCCGGAACTGATGATCGCGGCAGTGAACTATGCGAAAGAGAACAATTGCAGCTATACGCAGCATGAGCTCGCGCTGGCCGTAACAGGCCATGCCCGGGTCGACGTGTCCTGCACCATTACGCCGATGGAAGTTTCAGAGCCTACGGGTTTTTTGATCGAATTGAGTCCGCTCCAGCAGCAATTGCGGATTGCGCGCGAAGAGCGCCTCATGGACCAGAGCACGCAAAACCGGGAGTTGATCCGCAACCTGGCCCACGAAATCAAGAATCCGCTCGGCGCATTGCGAGGCGCCGCGCAGTTGCTGGACAGGGAACTGGATCGCCCGGAACTGCACGAATACACACAAGTCATCATGAAGGAAGCGGACCGGCTGCAGTCGTTGATGGATCGGCTGTTGACGCCCCACCGCCTGCCGCAGGTTACGCACTTCAATATCCATGAGGCATTGGACCGCGTGCGCAGCCTGTTGCTGGCGGAATTTCCGGATGGCGTGACCATCCACCAGGATTACGACGTAAGCCTGCCCCCGTTGACGGCCGATCGGGAACAGATCATCCAGGCATTGCTGAATATCGCCCGCAACGGCGCCCAGGCGATGCAGGGCAGGGGCAGAATTGTATTGCGGACCCGCATTGCCCGGCGGGCAACACTGGCAAGGAAAATGCACAGGCTCGCGCTGCTGGTCAGCGTCATCGACAACGGGCCCGGGATTCCGGACGATCTCAAGGACAAGATTTTCTTTCCGCTGGTATCGGGACGCGAAGGCGGCCACGGAATCGGATTGACGATTGCCCAGACCTTTGTCAGCCAGCATCAAGGAACGATCGAAGTAGAGAGCAGGCCAGGCGAGACGTGCTTCAACCTACTGTTTCCGATTTCAAACGAGGCGGACAGCGGCAATGGCAAATAGGAAATAACCGGCGGGTCCAAGTTTGCTGTCACCGGCGTCGCTATTTCCTGTTCGTCACCAACCGTTCAGTCCATTAGATTATGAAACCTGTCTGGATCATCGACGACGATCGCTCGATCCGCTGGGTGTTTGAAAAAGCACTCGCGCGCGAGGACATCGCGTTCAAGGTATTTGCCTCCGCGCAGGAGGCGCTGCAGGCGCTCGCCTCCGCCACGCCGCAAGTGGTGGTAAGCGATATCCGCATGCCCGGCGGTTCCGGGCTCGAGTTGCTGCAGAAGGTGAAGGAGAAACATCCGGCCCTGCCGGTCATCATCATGACCGCCTATTCGGATCTTGAAAGCGCCGTAGCTGCATTCCAGGGCGGGGCTTTCGAGTACCTGCCCAAGCCATTCGATGTGGACCACGCGGTCGACCTGATACGACGCGCGATGGAAGAAAGCATGCGGCAGGACGACGTAACGGAGGTCACCCAGGAGTCTCCGGAAATCCTCGGTCAGGGCGCGTCCATGCAGGAGGTGTTCCGCGCAATCGGCCGTCTTACCCAGTCCCATGCCACGGTTCTGATCAACGGCGAATCGGGTACGGGCAAAGAGCTGGTAGCGCGTGCCCTGCATCGCCACAGTCCGCGAGCGACCAAGCCTTTTATCGCGATCAATACCGCGGCAATTCCGAAGGATCTGCTGGAATCGGAATTGTTCGGTCACGAACGCGGCGCCTTTACAGGGGCGCAGGCGATGCGTCGTGGCCGATTCGAGCAGGCTGAGGGCGGGACCTTGTTTCTGGACGAGATCGGTGACATGCCTCCCGATCTGCAGACCCGATTGCTGCGAGTGCTGTCCGACGGGCAGTTTTATCGGGTGGGCGGGCATCAGCCGATCAAGGCCAACGTGCGCATCATTGCCGCAACCCACCAGGATCTGGAGAGCCGCGTCAAAAGCGGCCTGTTCCGCGAAGATCTGTTTCACCGCTTGAACGTAATCCGATTGCGTCTGCCGGCGCTGCGCGAACGGCGCGACGACATTCCATTGCTTGCCCGGCATTTTCTGCAGAAGAGCGCCCGCGAACTCGGCGTGGAAACGAAGAAGCTTTCCGATGCCGCAATGAAATACCTGAGCTCGCTGGATCTGCCTGGCAACGTGCGCCAGCTCGAAAACCTGTGCCACTGGCTCACTGTCATGGCACCGGGGATGAACATCGATGTCAAGGATCTCCCGCCCGAATTGCGCGAGGAAACTCGCGTGGCGTCCGCGGAAAACTGGGTTGCGGCGCTCGAGCGCGAAGCGGAAGCCTCGTTGAAGCGAGGCGATAGTGCGATCCTGGACGAACTGACCCGTCAGTTCGAACGCGCATTGATTACCCGGGCCTTGGCACACACCGGCGGACGGCGGATCGAAGCATCGGTGTTGCTCGGCATGGGACGCAACACGCTGACGCGCAAGATTCAGGAATTGGGCCTGGGGGAAGAGGCCGGCCGGGAGAAGTGACCCGGAGCGCTCAAAATCCGGCGATCACGGGCGCGTGGTCGGAGGGCCGCTCGTTGCGGCGCATATCGATGTCTATCCGGCTTGATTTGCATTCCCGCGCGAGCATGTCCGACAGCAAAATGTGGTCGATGCGCAAGCCCATCTTGCGCCGAAACGCGTTCATGCGGTAATCCCACCAAGAGAACGATTTCTCCGGCTGATCGAAGAGCCGGAAGCTGTCCTTGAAGCCGAGTGCGATCAAGCCCCGAAAGGCAGCCCGCTCGGCAGGACTGCACAAGACCTGTCCTTCCCACGCCTTGGGATCGTGCACATCCCGATCTTCGGGTGCGATATTGAAATCGCCGAGCACCGCAATTCGGGCGTGTTTCTTCGCCTCGCCATCCAGCCACGCCGAAAACGCTCTTAACCAGTCGAGTTTGTAACGGTATTTATCGGAATCAATGCTCTGGCCATTGGGCACATACGAACAAATCACGCGCACGTCGTTCACGGTTGCCGAAATCACCCGCTTCTGCTCGTCGACGAATCCGCCAATGCCGAACTCGACCGCGCGCGGGAATTCGCGCGCCAGAATCGCCACTCCGTTGTAGGTTTTCTGTCCGGAAAACACCGCCCGATATCCGGAGCTTTCGATTTCCTGCACCGGAAATTTGTGGTCTTCGACTTTTGTTTCCTGCAGGCAAACCGCATCGGGCTGCTCGCGCGCCAACCAGTCGAGCAGCTGCGGCAGCCTGACCTTGAGGGAATTGACATTCCAGGCGGCGAGTTTCAACGATTTATTGCGATGCTTCGGCAGGAGGTAATGCCGCCGCTGGCGGTTCAGGGGGTGGAGCGACGGGCGGCGCAGCGGCTGCCGGTTTGTTTGGCGGTCGC
>DATFUO010000127.1:0-5760 GCA_035260785.1 Burkholderiales bacterium | reverse complement strand
GCATCGACGTCCTGCTCGGTCAGAACCTTGGGCAGGCTGCGCGGCAGCTTCGGAGAATCCACCTGCAGCGTCGGATCCGCCTGAATTCGATTGTCCCTGAGCAAATACCGGTAGAGCCGCTTCAGGCTGGACAGCAATCGTGCCGCCGAACGCGGTCCGGCTTTGCGTTGGTACTTGTATGCCAGGTAATCGAGCAGATCCACGCGCTGCGCTTGAAGCAATGACTTGCCGCGATCTGCCGTCAACCACACGGAGAAAAGCCGCAAGTCGCGTCGATAGCTCTCGAGCGTGTTGCGCGACAGGCCGTCCTCGAGCCAGAGCGCATCGCAGAATTCATCGAGCAAGCCGTCGTCCGTCGCCATCAGTAAGCGCCTGGATTTTCGTGGTGCAACAACCAGCGCTTGATGACAATCGCGGTGCCGCGGCGGGCGTTCATGAAACCACCGATTCCCTGGCTGCCAACCACGCGGTGGCATGGAATCAGTATGGGGATGTTATTTGCACCACATGCAGCTCCGACGGGACGGGGCGACGAACCGATCTTCCTGGCCACCTGAAGATAGGAGAGGACTGCCCCAACGGGAATGGAGCGCACGGCCTTCCAGACCCTGGCCTGGAAATCCGTGCCGTTATAGTCGAAAGACAGGTCGAAATCGAAATTCGGCTCCTTGAGATACGCCTTCAATTGCCGGCATACTTCTTTGGAAAATGGCGTCTGCGGCTTTAGCGTCGCCACCCCGCGCGGAAGATACTCTATGCGCACCAGCCTCTCGCCAACGGTACGCACGCCCAGCACTGCGAACGGCGCTTCCATTTTCGCCTGCCAGGATTCCACCAGCGTATTCATGATTTGCGCAGTTTCCACATCCCCATTGCCCGATTATCAAAAGCGCCGCGGAGACTGGTTGTCTTGATGCAGGCATTGTAGCAATGCGATGCGAACTGCAGGCGGGGAACCACTTGGCTATACTTCACGTTTCTCCGATGCATCCCGGGACGACTCAAGTGACTGATCTCGACCATTCGAAAATATCCACCTGCAGCTTCGAAGCGGCGCAACTGCAGGTGGGCGAACGGCTGCAACTGGAGTTGGTGGCGGAAAATGCGCGCAACCATCACTACACCACGCTCATCGGATTCGTCCCGGGACACAGCGTGTTGATACGCACGCCGTTGGAGCAAAATCTGCCTGTACCGGTTCCGGAGGGGGCAGGTGTGCTGGTACGAGCTTTCTCCGGTCGCCATGCTTTCACTTTTGAATCCAGAATCGATCGTGTCTGCCGATCTCCTTATCCATACATGCATCTCGCATACCCAGCGCACGTCCAGCAGACCCTCATCCGGGGAGCGTTGCGCGTGCGCGTCGCCCTGCCGGGTGTCGTCTCCAACCCGAACGAATCGGTCGATGAGTCGTCACGCGCAGCCGTGCTTTCCGATCTCAGCGTCTCCGGAGCGCAAGTGGAAACTGAACTGAGCCTCGGTGAAGCGGGCGAAAAATTCGGGCTGGCGTTTAAATTCGTGGTCCAGCCGAACAATTACGAAGTGAAACTGACCACTTCGGCGCAGATCCAGAGTGTGCGCAAGATCAGACAAGGGAAAGGCCCGGCGGAGCTGTTTTCGCACGGGGTGCGCTTCAACAAGCTGCACGCCACCGAAGGATTGCTATTGCAGAGTTATGTCCAGCAAGTCTTGCTGTCGGATCGGTCGCGCGTGGTATAGCGCCTTGCAAAAAAAAGGCGGCACCGGGCCGCCTTAGTAGTTTTACAGGATAGTTCTGCCTTACTCGCCGTCCGCAACCTTTTCGGTCTCGAGTTTCTCGCGGATCCGGGCGGACTTGCCGGAACGATCGCGCAGGTAATAGAGCTTGGCGCGGCGCACATCCCCGCGGCGTTTGAGTTCGATGCTTGCAATTAACGGAGAGTAAGTCTGGAAGGTGCGCTCCACGCCTTCTCCCGACGAGATCTTGCGAACGATGAAAGAGGAATTGAGTCCGCGATTGCGGATTGCAATCACCACGCCCTCGTAAGCCTGCACGCGCTTGCGGTCGCCTTCCACGACGTTCACGTTGACTATGACGGTGTCACCCGGTGCAAAATCCGGAATGTTCTTCCCGAGACGGGCGACTTCTTCCTGCTCTATTTTCTGTATGAGATTCATTTGATCAGCTCCTGCGCTTCCTTTGATTCCAATTTTTCCTTTGATTCCAATTTGTATTCTTCCAACAACGCCACCTGTTCGGCACTCAACGGCAGACTCGCCAGCAAATCGGGGCGCCTGCGCCAGGTCCGCCCCAGCGACTGTTTCATACGCCACCGCGTAATCTGCGCATGATGGCCCGACAACAGCACGGCCGGGACTGCATCACTCTCGTAAACCTCCGGCCGGGTGTACTGGGGGCAGTCCAGCAATCCGTTCGCAAAGGAATCCTGCTGCGCCGATTCGGCGTCGTTCAATACACCCGGGATACGACGTATCAGCGCATCCATCAATACCATCGCCGGCAATTCGCCGCCGGACAGGACATAGTCACCAATCGAAATCTGGTCTTCGATTTCGGTATCCAACAGCCGCTCATCGACGCCTTCGTATCGGCCCGCCAGCAGAAGCAATCCTTCGTGTCCACCCAATTCTTCGACAATCTGCTGGGTCAACGGCCTGCCCTGGGGCGACAGATAGACCGTCCGAGTACGCGTCACGCCGCAACTGACTTGTCGCTGCCGCGCCGCGCGTAACGCCTTCGACAAGGGCTCCGCCATCATCACCATGCCAGGACCGCCGCCATAAGGCCGGTCATCTACACTGCGGTACGCGTTGCCGCTGAAATCCCGGGGATTCCACAATACCAATTCGTAGTGGCCGTTGCTGCGCGCACGTTGCGTAATGCCGCTGGCAGTCAGCGCCGCGAACATATCAGGGAACAACGTGACTACGTCGAAATGCATCATCGCCGCAGACTGTTCAAACCGGTTCCCAATCCACTATGACCCGCCTGGCCTTTAAATCCACATCTACGATGACGCCCTGGATGAACGGGACCAGAATTTCCGTCTCGCCTTGCACTACGAGCACCGTGTTGGCACCCGTTTCAAGAATCTTTGCCACGAGTCCTAGCTTGGCTGCATTCCGGTGGCTGACTTCCATTCCCAAAAGATCGTTCCAATAGAACTCACCGTCCCGGTTTTCCGGCATGGCCGCTCGGGGAACCGCAACGTCCCAGCCTGTCAAAGCTGCGGCCGCATCGCGGTCTGCGAATCCTTCCAGCCTGGCAACGACCATCGAACCGTGCACCGCCGATTCCGCAATACGATGCTGCCGCCATTGCCCGTCTTCGCCCAGCCACCACTCCGGGTAGTGGAGCAGTCCTTCAATTTCCTGCGTAAAAGGCTGGATTTTGATCCAGCCTTTGAGACCGTGCGGGGCGCGTATGCGCCCCATTACTACCATGGGCTCAGGACTTGGCCGAGTCACCGAACTGCTTGACCAGACGCGCCGCAGTGTCCGAGAGCTTGGCGCCCTTGCCCTGCCAATAGGTAAGCCGGTCCATCTGTATTCGCAGCGTTTCCTGGCCTTCCGGGGCCTTGGGGTTATAGAAACCGACGCGCTCGATAAAACGGCCATCGCGAGGGTTGCGCGAATCCGCCACGACCATATTGAAGAACGGACGCTTCTTGGCGCCACCACGCGAAAGCCGAATAACGACCATGTGCTATACCCTCAAAAGCGAAGCGCGCGATTCTACGCCCGTTTTCGCCGAGTCCGCAAGGTAAATGGGGGAAATTGGGGCCAGTTATCGCAGACCAATCGCGGTTGCTTGCAAAGATTCGCGAATGACGCGACGAAACCCGAACGTTTTTATATTATCTTTTTTATTTCAATTACTTAGCGGAAGATGCTGCGGATTTACCGGCGACAAATCGGCCGTCCAGGAACGCCACCACAACCTTGACCAATTCGTCCTCACGGCCCTCGAAGAAATGCTGGGCGTCGGGGACGATCACCTGGTCGGATCCCTCAACTTTCTGAATCTGCTTCTTGCGTTCGTACGCTCCGACCTGGGTGATTTCCCAGTCTTTGCTGCCGAAAACGTCCAGCACCGGAATCTTGATACGGAACATTTCCTCGAGGCCATTGATGATGCCGATAAACACCCAGGCCTTTATCGGCGTGGAATTGACGTGAATGAGGTACTGGTTCGCCATCGTCGCACCGAGACTGTGGGACACGATCGCTATCTTGTCGAAGCCCTTGTCCTGCAGGAATTTGGCGGCCAGTGCGTAACGCTCTTCGGCATTCGGGTAGATCGGCAGGTAGTCGCCGACCTTCGCTCCCGGTCCCAGTACGGGCAATTGAATCGCCAGCGTGGTATAGCCTTGCTCCGCCAACTTGACGCGCAATGCGCCATAGAGTTCGTAGTCGGGATTCCAGCCGCGGCCGTGGCCGATAATGATTGCACCGCGTGGTTTCTCGGCCTGTGTGTAGATCGCCAGGAATTCGTGGCCGTTTTTCTGTTTGATCCAAACCACGTCGCCCACCAGCACGGCTGGCACGATCTGGTCAGACCATCGTTTCTCGCGTTCGTAGTCCGGCTCTTGTGCGTGGACGGCCGAAGCAAACAGAATAGCGAAGAGGAATGCTGCAAATAAACGCATGCAAGTTACCTTGAGTGTGTATCACGGAAGAAACGAAAGGTCTGCGGATTCTCTGCGGGCGTGCCTGACTTACGTTAAGACTGCCCGATCGCGTGGTCGTTCCTGTTGCGTCAACGCAAACCGGGAATTCCACCCTTGACCGAACGCATCATTTTCTGCAACCCGCCCTTGCCCATCATTTTCATCATTTTCTGCATCTGTTCGAATTGATTTAGCAGCCGGTTGACCTCCTGCACCGTCACACCGGATCCCGCCGCGATGCGGCGTTTTCGCGATGCCTTGAGGATCTCCGGCTTGGCACGTTCCTGGGGCGTCATGGAGTCGATAATGCCCACCGTGCGGCCTATCACGCGTTCATCCACCGCCCGTCCCTGAGCGGCCTGCGCCAATTGCGCGGGCAACTTGTCGATCAGCGCGTTCAGGCCGCCCATCTTCTTCATCTGCCGCATTTGGTTGCGGAAGTCGTCGAGATCGAAGCCTTTTCCGGAATTCACCTTTTTGGCCAGCTTTTCGGCTTCATCGAAATCGACGCTGCGGCGTGCTTCCTCGACTAGCGCCAGCACATCCCCCATGCCCAGGATGCGAGCTGACAATCGTTCCGGATAAAACGGTTCCAGACCGGAGAGTTTTTCCGATACGCCGACAAATTTGATCGGCCGGCCGGTTACGTGGCGCACCGACAGCGCCGCGCCACCACGCGCATCGCCATCGAGCTTGGTGAGGATGACTCCGGTCAGCGGCAATGTTTCCGCAAAAATCTTCGCCACATTGACGGCATCCTGACCCTGCATTGCATCCACCACGAACAGTGTCTCGACCGGATCCAGCAGCTCATGCAATCGACGGATCTCCCGCATCATCCCTTCGTCGATCGCCAGGCGACCCGCTGTGTCCACGATCAGAACGTCGTGATAGTGCTTGCGCGCGTAATCCAGCGCGGCAAATGCTATGTCTTCGGGCTTTTGTGTTGCACCCGACGCAAACACGTCCACGCCGACCTGGTGCGCCAGGGTTGCGAGTTGATCGATCGCCGCCGGGCGATAAACATCGCAACTCACCAGCAATACCTTCTTCTTCTGTTCCTGAAGCAGCTTTGCCAGTTTGCCGGCGG
>DATFUO010000126.1:0-4247 GCA_035260785.1 Burkholderiales bacterium | reverse complement strand
CCTAGTCACTTAATCACCGAATCATCGCTATCTCATCATGGAAAAGATTCTGCTCGTACAGGGGGCCAACATGAGCTTCCTCGGGCGCCGCGAACCGGAACTCTACGGCAAGACCACGGCCGCCGAACTCGATGCGATGCTCAAGCTGCTGCGCAAATAGACAAGGGTTGCGCGCGCTATTCGGTGTTCTTCCTCCAACGCTGCAGCAGGCGATCGACAGAGACGAGCCCCGGGCCGGCGATCGCCAGCCAGAGGAACATCGCCATGTAGGAAAACTCCTCGAAGCCGAGCAGCGCATCCAGGGAATCGATTTCCTGGCGTTTGGCCGAGATGATCGCGACGATCATCACCACGATCAACGGCGCGGCGGCGATCCGCGTGAACAGGCCCAGCAACAGCAGCAGGCCGCCGCCGAATTCCACTGCGGAGACAAAGGGCGTCATGATCCCGGGGATGGGGATGCCCCAGCCGGCGAAATTCTCGATTACCTGCGGCAGGTTGTTGAGCTTGCCCCAGCCGGTGATCATGAATACCCAGCCGACGGTCACGCGCACAACCAGCGGACCTAGCCAGGAAAAACGACCTGCGATGCTTTCCGGCCGGTCGATCAGCCACCTAGTCAGAAACCTCATGATTTCCCCCGGGTTCGTTTATACGGAACGAAACGGGGCGCGGCCGAACCTGCTGCGAAACTAGATCGCGGACAGCCCCCCGTCCGCCAGATATACGCCGCCGGTACAGATACTGGATTCATCGGACGCCAGGAACAGCATGACGCTGGCGACTTCGGCGGGTGTGCCGTAGCGTTTCAGCGGCAGGCCGGCAACGATCGTTTCGCGCGCCTTCTCCGGTGCGCCGGGCGAGCGACCTTCTTCGATGCTGTGCATCATGCGCGTGTCGGTTGGTCCCGGCAGCACGCAGTTGACACGGATGTTGAACGCCGCACATTCCATCGATGCCGTGCGCATCAGGCCGATCTCAGCGTGCTTGCTCGCAATATAAGCCGAATTACCCTGCCCGCGCGCCTTGATGCCGCCAATGGACGACGTGATGACGATGCTGCCGCCGCCGCGCTTCTTCAGGGCGGGGATGGCATATTTGAGACCGAGGAACACGCCGCGCACGTTGACCGCCATCACCTGGTCGAAAGCGTCAACCGGGTAATCCACGATCGACGCGGACGCGCCCTCCACGCCGGCATTGGCGACGAAGGCATCGATTCCGCCGAACTTCTGTTCCGTCGCCCCGATCAGGCGCTGGTTGTCCTCCGGTTTCGACACGTCGGCAACGAGGTAAGCCGCATTGCCCGCGCCCGCCGCCTTGACTGCCGACGCGAGGGCCGCCTCGTTGCGTCCGGCCAGCATCAGTTTCGCGCCTTCCTTTGCGAACAGATTGACCGCGGCCAGGCCGATGCCGCTGCCCGCGCCGGTGAGGACGACTACTTTATTGGCAAGCCTCGTCATTTTTATTTTGCCCGGACAAAGATCGTAATGGTCGGAAGATACATTCGGGAATTGTAGCTCAGGCCGCCGGGGCAGCCTTGCGCCGCGCCGATCGCGTCAGCATGGCTGCCGTCGTATGGACGACGAGAATAAGCAGGGCATATTGCAGCGAGTAAATCACCAGACCCGGAACGAAATCGATTGGCAGGAAAGCCGAGGAGGCTGCGCTTGCCTCGTCTCCAATCATGAGCAGTAACGCCGATGCCAGCCTCCGACCCGCAAGATAGACCGGCCAGACAAGTATCGAACAGAGCAACAGTCGCGGAAAGCGGAAATGGCGCAGAAACAACCCGACCAGCAGGCCGACGATCAGCACGATGGGAATGCGATAGATGAAACCGGCAAGGGTCAACTGGCCGATCGGATACGCGCTGAAAATATCGAAGACGGGTCCCAGCAGCCGGTAAACCGCGTTGACGATCGACATGCGCACGCCGAATCCGCTGTCGACAAGAATGCCGGCCAGGGTCCCGATGGCGGTCGCGACCAGCGCGTCGAAACCGCGGCGTAAATCAGGCGTCACGGATGCCGGAGAGGACAAGGCCCCATTCATGTCCTGCTTGCGTCAATTTGCGGGACCAGCCGACCCTGTCGAATCCTGATCGATTGCGCGCGAGGCGGGCCCGCCGCGCGTCGGAACGATGCTCGCGACGGCACTCTTCACCGCCCCGGGGCGGTCCAGCGCGGCCCGCTATCCGCCCCATTTTTCGAGATACAGCCGATACTTTTCGATCCAGCGCGGCGAGCCAAAAGCACCAAGGCTCTGGTGCGTCATGCAGATCGGCCAGGTGCCGAGCCGCAAACCCTTCTCTCTGACAAGCCGGCAGAAATCCACATCGTAGAAGTGAAAATCGAAGCGCGGATCGAACAGAATTCCATTGTCCGTCAGGGTGGATTTCCTCGCCGCAAAAAAGACCCCATCCAGCAGTTCGCATTCGGCAGGAACGGTTCCGTACGAGGCTATGCCACCGAACGGCGTCGGGCCATGCGAGACGACGCCGCTGAGATTCGCCTTTTCATCCCAGTTGAATTTGATGTCCGTGAAAGCCCAGGCCGGCTGCCCCTGCACCCGGCGACGGTTGCCGGCGAGGCCAATGACGTCGTAGGTATTGCAACCCTCTATCACGCGATCCGCAAAGAAATAATCGTCGATCCAGACATCGTCGTGCATGAAGACCAGGAAGTCGCTGTTATCCGCCGACGCAATTCGCGCATTGAAAATGTCGGGAAGGCCCCGGCTGTTCGAATAGGCTACCTTTGCGACCAGGCGTTTATCCAGCGCGAGGCGCCGCAGTGAATGCCCGAGGGCCGAATCATCCCAGAAATCCTGCTCCGAGCGCCGCGTCGCACTGACTATTTCGATCATGGCAACCGCCCGGCAACAGGCCCGCGCAAGAATGTCCTGCTTTGCTTCATTCAGGCCCCTGGACCGTTGAATTGAATTCGGTCCGCATATTAAATCAGATTCAGATCACCCGGACGCCGCAACGGTCACGCGGCGGACCCTGCCTCGAGCGCGGACGCCGACGAGCGCCGCCATCTGCGCAACAAGCGGTCGGCGTTGACCACGCACAGGTCGAGCCCGCAATAGAGTCCGCCGACGCACAGCGGCGGGTTCGCGCTCGACAGCGGCAAACCGGGCACTTCCGGCATCCATACCCAGTTTCCGATCCAGGTACCGTACAACTCCATCAGCAGCGAAATGAGGAACATCGTCGCATACAGCCGCCGGTTGTTGCCGAATGTCATGAAGGTCAGGAACAGGATCGCCAGCGCCACGCTGAGCGTATCGGTGGCGGTCAGAAACGCCATCGCCCCATAGCCGGCCGCGAAAACACACACCAGGATCGCGGCCCATTGCGGCAGGCGCGGCGCGAAGGTCAGGCCGAGGGCAAACAACAACACGTGCCCCGGCGGCACAAAGAAGGGAATGTTGTGCGGCCAGTAGACGTACAGACCCCAGAGCAGTGAAAAGCAGAATTCGCCGAAAGTCGCGATCACCAGGCAAAGCATCAGGGGAAAACGCAGTTTCTGGTTGATGCGCGCGAGCAGCACCAGGAACAGCGCCCAGGTCCAGACGCTGACGGCAAGCTGACCCGGTATGCCGCCGACTTTGTCGACGGGCAGGCCGATAATGACCGTGAGTGCCATCGTCAACAGCATTGCCAGCGACAATCCCGGGCGCGGCGCGGGTGGGCGGCGCGCAGGATCTGCCGCCCAGCGAAGTGGCAAAGACCTCATTCGATCCATGATAGTCGTGCCGCCCCTGTTTTACTTGTCCAGCGCGACAACGGCTTCGATTTCAACCAGCAATTCCGGCTGCACCAGTTGGTCGACGCCGACCATGGTCGCCGCAGGCGGATGCGTGTGCGAAATGTAGCGGCTGCGCACGTCCATCACTGCCTTGCGGCGCTCCTGGGTAAGGCCGACGATATAGATGGTGAATTTCACCACGTCCGCGAAAATGGCGCCGATGCCTCCGAGAGCGAGCTTGAGATTTTCGAACACTTGCACCGCCTGCGCGTGGATGTCTCCTGCGCCGACCACCTTGCCTTGCGCATCGACCGCCACCTGGCCGCTGATAAAGGCAAGGCTGCCGCCCCTTGCCACGGTCACCTGCGTGTACATCCCCAGCGGCTTCATTCCCGGCGGATTCACGAACTGCTTGGACATGAGGTCTCCTGTGCGGTTTTTGTTGAATTGAGGGCAATGGTACCGTTAGAAACCGTCGATCGTAACTAACGT
>DATFUO010000125.1:0-12640 GCA_035260785.1 Burkholderiales bacterium | reverse complement strand
CCGAATTTCGACGATCGGCCGGATGGCGCCGTCGTCGAGTTGCTGATCATCCACAACATCAGCCTGCCACCCGGTCATTTTGGCGGTCCGGGCATCATCGATCTGTTTACCAATCGCCTTGACCCGCTTGCTCATCCGTACTATCGGCAGATCGCGGACGCAAAGGTCTCCAGCCACTTTCTCGTTCGCCGGGATGGGAAACTGATCCAGTTTGTTCCCTGCAGTCGTCGCGCATGGCATGCCGGACTATCCCAATGGCGCGGCCGTAACCGTTGCAATGATTTCTCCATCGGCATCGAGCTCGAAGGCGACGATGAGCAGGCTTTCGCCGAATCCCAGTACGCGATGCTGGCAAAACTGGCCGGGGTGCTCCTGAGCGAGTATCCGATCCGGGACTGTGTCGGCCATTCGGACGTTGCCACCCCTCCCGGCCGCAAGACCGATCCCGGGCCGCACTTCGATTGGGATCGCTTTCGGGCCATGCTCGAAGGCAGCGCTTAACGGCAGGCCGCCGAACCGGCGATCCGACTCGCCGGCGCCGATTCTGATCTCAGTGGTCGACCCTCGCGGTCGAAGGTCGGGTTGCAAGCACTCGATCTCGATGGCCGGCGGCCGGGCGACAAACTGGGCCGATTCGGGTGACACGCAGTTCTCAAGCGTAGACGTCGTTGCGCATCTTCGGCGCAGCGCACAACAAATCCCTCGCTCTTCGCGCGTCACGCACGTGACTGCGCGCACTTTCGGGCCGCAGCCACCTTTCGTTTCTGCCGCGTTTCGTCACATCGCGATTTGCAGAAAGTGCGATCGAGCATTTTGATTTCCAAATATAAAAATTTCTTGACAGGGTTGGTGGGGCTACTAGAATTAGTCTTTATGATTGGTACGGGCACAACATATAGTGGTTTACGGGATATATGTTGGTTGGTGAGATGTATTGTGGTCAGCGAAATTCAAACAGCGGTTCGAGAAAATCCGGTGATTTCGTGTAGGTCTTTGCCCGGCGCCAGCGGTTGCTACTGAGCGACAAGAATATTCGAAGGAGAAAAAATGCAACTAGGCACCAATCAGCCCGCCACCGTTCCGGCCGACAGCTACCCGACTGAAAACGGCGACGCCAGCCAGCAGAAGCAGCGATTCGCGCAGTACAAGGTCATCCGTCGCAATGGTGCCGTGGTCTCCTTCGAGCCGGGCAAGATCGCGGTGGCGGTCACCAAGGCGTTCCTCGCCATCAATGGCGGCCAAGGTGCCGCGTCGGCGCGTGTGCGGGAGTTGGTGGAAAGGCTGACCGAGGCCGTCATCGGCGCGCTGATGCGGCGTCAGCCCAATGGCGGTACCTTTCACATCGAGGACATCCAGGATCAGGTTGAGCTTTCGCTGATGCGTTCCGGCGAGCACGAAGTGGCGCGAGCCTACGTGCTTTACCGGGAAGACCGGGCTCGAGAGCGCGCCAGGAATCGCGAGGCGCACGCCGCGGCCACCTCCATGCCGAGCATCAATGTTGTCGAAAGCGGGCAGACCCGCCCGCTCGAAATGGAGCGACTGACCGCGCTGATCAAGGATTCCTGCGACGGGCTGGGCCGTGCCGTCGACGCCGGGCTGATCCTGCAAATGACGCTGAAGGATCTGTACGACGGCGTGCCCATGGACGAAGTGCGCAAATGCGCCATCCTGGCCGCGCGTTCCCTGATCGAGAAGGATCCGGCCTACAGCTACGTCACCGCGCGCCTTCTATTAAATAGTGTGCGTTTCGAGGTGCTGGGCGAGGAAGTCACCCAGGCTGGCATGCATACGCGCTATTCCGAGTATTTCCCGCAATTCATCAAACGCGGCATCGATGCCGGTCTGCTCGACGAGCGTCTGAGCCGGTTCGACCTCGGTTCGCTGGGTGCCGCACTCGATGCCACGCGCGATTTCAAATTCGGCTACCTCGGCCTGCAAACGCTCTACGACCGCTACTTTCTCCACGTGAGCGATCGACGCATCGAGCTGCCGCAGGCTTTTTTTATGCGCGTGGCGATGGGCCTGGCCATCAACGAGGTCGAACGCGAGGTCCGTGCCATCGAATTCTACAATGTGCTGTCGAGTTTCGACTTCATGTCCTCGACGCCGACCTTGTTCAATTCCGGCACCCAGCGCTCACAACTGTCGAGTTGCTATCTGACGACAGTTTCGGACGATCTGGAGGGCATCTACGACGCCATCAAGGAAAACGCCCTGCTGTCGAAGTTTGCCGGCGGTCTGGGCAATGACTGGACTCCAGTGCGTGCGCTCGGCTCCCATATCAAGGGGACGAACGGCAGATCACAAGGGGTCGTTCCCTTTCTCAAGGTAGTCAATGACACCGCGGTGGCGGTCAACCAGGGCGGCAAGCGCAAGGGCGCGGTCTGCTCCTACCTCGAAACCTGGCACCTCGACATCGAGGAGTTCCTCGAACTGCGCAAGAACACCGGCGACGATCGCCGCCGCACCCATGACATGAACACGGCCAACTGGATTCCGGACCTGTTCATGAAACGGGTCATGGAAGCCGGCGAATGGACGCTATTTTCGCCCGCCGACGCCCCCGACCTGCATGACAAGGTCGGCAAGGAATTCGAGGCCGCCTATGTCGAGTACGAACGCCGCACCAAAACCGGCGAGTTAAAGCTGTTCAAGCGTGTGCCGGCACTGACCGTCTGGCGCAAGATGCTGACCATGCTGTTCGAGACCGGGCATCCCTGGATCACCTTCAAGGACCCCTGCAACATCCGCAGCCCGCAGCAACATGTCGGCATGGTGCACAGTTCCAATCTGTGCACCGAGATCACGCTCAATACCTCGGACAGTGAAATTGCGGTCTGCAACCTGGGTTCGGTCAATCTGGTTGCCCACATGAAAGACGGCAGGCTCGACCAGGACAAGCTGAAGAATACGGTGTCGACGGCCATGCGCATGCTCGATAACGTGATCGATATCAATTATTACGCCGTCAACAAGGCGCGCAACGCCAATTTCAAGCATCGGCCGGTGGGCCTGGGCATCATGGGTTTCCAGGATTGCCTGCATGAGATGCGCGTGGCTTACGGTTCCAAGGAGGCCATGGATTTCGCCGACCGTTCGATGGAGGCGGTGGCGTACAACGCTTACTGGGCGTCGACCGAGTTGGCCGAAGAGCGGGGCCGCTACTCTACTTATGACGGGTCGCTGTGGTCCAAAGGCATCCTGCCGCAGGATTCGATCAAGCTCCTGGCCGAACAGCGTGGCGGCTATGTCGAAGTCGACGGTTCGTCGGCGCTGAACTGGGAGCCGTTGCGCGCCCGCATCCGCCAGTTCGGCATGCGCAATTCCAACTGCCTGGCGATTGCGCCGACCGCGACCATTGCCAATATCGTCGGGGTCTCGGCCTCGATCGAGCCGACCTATCAGAACCTGTACGTCAAATCTAACCTGTCGGGCGAGTTCACGGTGACCAACGAATATCTGGTTCGTGACCTCAAGAAACTCAACATGTGGGACGAGGTCATGATCGCCGATCTCAAGTATTTCGACGGCAGCCTGGCCAAGATCGACCGCATTCCGCAGGACGTTCGCGTCCTCTATGCCACGGCCTTCGAGGTCGATCCTACCTGGGTGGTGGAGGCTGGCTCGCGGCGGCAGAAATGGATCGACCAGGCCCAGTCGCTCAACATCTATTTGGCGGGCGCTTCCGGCAAGAAGCTGGACGATACCTACAAGCTGGCCTGGAAGAGCGGCCTCAAGACGACTTATTACCTGCGCACGCTCGGTGCAACGTCGACGGAAAAGTCGACCGCGCGCGGCGGCCAGCTGAACGCCGTGCCGACCGATGGCGGCGTCATGGGCATGGGTGCAGCCGAAGCGCCGGACGAGGAAGCCAAGTTCTGCGCCATTGACAATCCGGAATGCGAGGCCTGTCAGTGAAACGCGGGCCGGCGTTCCTGATTGCGGCGGACGCTAACTTGCCCTGGCAAGTTAAGCGCGCAGGGCGGCGGGAGCCACAAACCGGAGCCTGCCAATGAGGGCGACGCGCCAGGTCAATTCGGCCGCGAGGCGGCGCCTGACTTTCTGGCTGCGCCGCGTGCGCGAAGAAATGGTGCGGCCCGCCGTTGTGGTGCGGTCGTTGCGGCGGAGTTGATGTTTTCCTGATGCGATGAGCCGATCAATGCATGATTCGTCGCGGCCAACGGATAAAAAGGGGTCGCATTGCGACCGAATATCAAAGAAGTATTTGACATTCCACCGATAACATTTATAAAGGAAACATTGATGTTGCAATTTGAAGATCACATCCCGAGCATCGGCGGCGCTGGTTTGCAGCGCGTCGTGAATGTTCCGCCGGCGCGCATACCCGCAGCCGGCAGCGCTACGTCTGCGGACGCGGCATTACGTCGCGTGCGTGTCGAGGACAAGCGCATCATCAACGGCAAGGCCGACGTCAATCAGCTGGTGCCGTTCAAGTACAAGTGGGCCTGGGAAAAATATCTCTCCGGCTGCGCCAATCACTGGATGCCCCAGGAAATCAACATGAGCCGGGACATCGCCACCTGGAAGGACCCGAACGGTCTGACCGAGGACGAGCGCCTGGTGGTGAAGCGCAATCTCGGCTTTTTCGTGACCGCCGACAGCCTGGCCGCCAACAATATCGTGCTCGGCACCTACCGGCACATCACCGCCCCCGAGTGCCGCCAGTATCTGTTGCGTCAGGCATTCGAAGAAGCGATCCATACCCACGCCTACCAGTACATCGTCGAGAGCCTGGGCCTGGACGAAGGCGAGATCTTCAATGCCTATCACGAGGTTTCCAGCATCCGGGAAAAGGACGAGTTCCTGATCCCGTTCATCGAAACCCTGACGAATCCGGAATTCAGGACCGGCACCCCGGAAACCGACCAGCAGCTGCTCAAGAGCCTGATCGTATTCGCCTGCATCATGGAGGGACTGTTCTTCTATGTCGGCTTTGCCCAGATCCTGGCGCTCGGCCGGCAGAACAAGATGATGGGCGCCGCCGAGCAGTATCAGTACATCCTGCGCGACGAGTCCATGCACTGCAATTTCGGCATCGATCTGATCAACCAGATCAAGATGGAAAATCCGCATCTCTGGACCCAGGAGTTCCGCGAGGAAATCCGCGGGCTGATCCAGAAGGGAGTCGAGCTCGAATACCGTTACGCCGAGGACACCATGCCGCGTGGCGTGCTGGGCCTGAACGCGCCGATGTTCAAGGAATACCTGCGTTACGTGGCCAATCGCCGCGCGCAGCAGATCGGACTTGATCCGCTCTATCCCGGAGCGAATAATCCCTTCCCGTGGATGTCGGAAATGGTCGACCTCAAGAAAGAAAAGAACTTCTTTGAAACCCGTGTCATCGAGTACCAGACCGGGGGCGCGCTCAATTGGGACTAGGATGATCCGCGCCGATAAAGTTCTTTCAGTGAAGGCTAACCTGGCTTGCCAGGTTAAGCGCGCTGCGCGGCCGAATCTAAAAGAACTTCTTCGAAACCCGTCTGATCGAGTATCAGGCGGGCGAAGCCCTGAATGGGGATTGATCTTCAGGGCCGAAAGCATTTCTGTGAGACCCGCGTTGCCATCGGTTGATAATCACGGGCGGCGCACTTGACAGGCTGAATGGGTAAACCGGACAAAGCTGTATTTCATTCATCACGCAACGCGTGCCGACCTGCACCAGGTCGCGGCGCCAGGCCGGGAACGTTGAGCTTCCGGCCCAAGGTTTCCTTTCCTTTTTGTTTTCGGTCACCGGCCGGCGATGGCGTTTCGTCGCTTCCGGCCGTTATCTTTTGCATCCTCGAGAATCGCGCCGCGCACCACAGCCTCGGTGCGCGGCCAACTGAACTGCCTGATGACCGGACACGCGGCTTGCGCAGCGCGGATCCGGGCATTGGCGGTAGGCACGGAGAAGAATCCTTCTTTGAAGTGCCGGTAGTGCCCTTTGTTTAACTTTCATTAGGAGATACAGAAATGGCAGCAAAGAAAAAGGCAGCAAAGAAGTCCACCAAGAAAGCAGCAGGGAAGAAGAAACCCGCCAAAAAGGCCGCGAAAAAGCCTGCGAAAAAGGCGGCGCGCAAGCCCGCCAAGAAAGCAGCCAAGAAGCCAGCTAAAAAGGCTTCCAAACGCCCGGCCAAGAAAAAGGCCGCGAAGAAAAAGGCAAAGAAGCCCGCCAAAAAGAAGGCGAAGAAGGCCGCGAAGAAGCCCGCCAAAAAGAAGGCGAAGAAGGCGGCAAAGAAGAAGCCTGCCGCCAAGGCGCCTGCCATGGCAGCGCCCGCGGCGCCGAAGCCTGTTTCCGCACCGGCGGCCTGGCCGTTTCCGGTAGCCGGCAACCGGCCTAACTAAGCTTCCCATATGCTCGCGGGCAATCTGCATCCGTGACGGATACCAGGCACTGAGCCGCGAGCTTTGGGATTCGCAGTACACATAACGACTGCGCCTGCGAAGGTGCGGTTCAGTTAGGATTTAAAAGGCAACCCTCGCCGATCAAGAGACGGGAGGCGGGGTAAGTTCCTAACATTGACTTCTTGTCCGCAGCACGACGAGAGGATTTTCTTTCCTCTTGAAAGCTAAACTCCAAGCACTTCAAAATTCGAGCAAAATCCCGGTGGACCAAGGCCCGGACCGGCACCCGCACCCGGTCGGGAAAATGCAGCCATCAACCGCTACCGCGGAGGCTGCCGTTTGCGGGATACGCGCTGTTGCTGCGCGCCGCGCCTGTCGTCCAGGGAAAAAACGGGCCGGTTGAAACCGGCCCTGGTATGGCTTCAAACACTACGCGTTCAGCGATTGGGCTGCGGCGTAATGCGCAGGTAAGGCTTCACCGCCTTGTAGCCTTTCGGGAATTTCTGCTTGATCACTTCCGGATCCTGAATCGACGGCACAATCACCACGTCGTCGCCGTCCTTCCAGTTCACCGGCGTCGCCACGCTGTAGCGGTCGGTCAGCTGCAGGGAGTCGATTACGCGCAGGATTTCATCGAAATTGCGGCCGGTGCTCGCCGGATAAGTCAGCGTCGTGCGGATTTTCTTGTTCGGATCGATGATGAACACCGAGCGCACCGTCAGAGTGTCGTTCGCGTTCGGGTGAATCATGTCGTACAGGTTCGACACTTTTTTGTCCGCGTCCGCGAGAATCGGAAAATTCATTTTCGTATTCTGGGTTTCCTCGATATCACCGATCCATTTATGGTGGGAATCGAGCGGGTCCACGCTGATCGCGATGGCCTTGACGCCGCGCTTGTCGAATTCGGACTTCAGCTTGGCCGTGTAGCCCAGTTCGGTCGTGCAGACCGGGGTAAAGTCTTTCGGGTGTGAGAACAGCACCACCCAGTTGTTGCCTGCCCACTGATGAAATTTGATGGTTCCCTGGGTGGATTCCTGGGTAAAGTCGGGGGCGATGTCGCCCAAGCGCAAAGTGGCCATGAGTGATCTCCGGTAGTTTTTCGACGGATTGGGGGCATTACTCTACTCGCCTGGTCTTTATTCCACAAACGACACGTTTTTCATATTCTTATATCCCGGTAATTCATTGTCGCGAGGGCCCATGGACAGAAAAAAGGTCAGTTCCAGTTCGATCCGCTCGGTCGGCTACGACGAGCGCAACCGCGTGCTCGAGGTGGAATTCAGCGACGGCCGGGTCAACCAGTACTCGGGCGTTTCCGCGGAGGTCCACCGCCGATTGATGAGCGCGCCTTCGATCGTCAGCTATTTCCGCGACAACGTTGAAGAGTCTTTCACAGCCAAGCGGCTTCGCTAGCTATCCCGGGGATAGCGACAAGATCGTTGACACAGAGGACACAGAGGAAGGGCGAGCGAGGTCACAGAGGAAATCGGTACAAACGAGAGGGCGTTCGTTGCTATCTGCCAATTGCGCCATACGAGCAGATACGCACATTCGCAGGGAGTTCTTAGCCGGGTTTTTACTTCCTTTTCTCTTCATTTTTAGTTTTCCTCCGTGCCCTCTATTGCCCTTCCTCTGTGTCAACGCCGTTATCGCTGGCCTTGGCCAGCTAATCAGCACTCGGGCTCCCCTTCGGCGGGCCGGGGAGCCGGGTCGAAGCCGAATTTCTGCGCGACTTCGCCGGCCCGGATGCGGCCGATGGGCACGCGGCCGCCGGCGTAGCTGACGTAAACCCCGGTCGCATGGCGGCGTGATTCCGCGTCGAATGCCCGCGCGAGCGAGGCGTCGCTGATCGGTTTGCCGTGCAGGTCGGTAAACAAATCCGAAACTTTTGCCAGGTCGCGATCATTGAGAACGCCTAGCCCCGTTCCCCAGCGCAGCAGCAACGCGCCGGTTTCATCGACCCACGCGCCCGAGACTTTTGCGATGGACTGCCTGTTATGCGTCTCCAGTGCCGTCGACGCATCTCCTGCGGTGTTCACGACGAACGGCGTGTATTCGAGCGTAACGAACACCCGTTGCGGGCCGTTCTGGAAAAACCAGCGGCCTTGCTCATCGGCGGCGTAGTTGCGGCCGATGAACTCGGTCACGCCGGTATTTGCGATGCGGTCGCCCTTGATCAGCCAGTTTCCCCGACGATCGAGCTGAAGCCATCCGTAGACATTGGGGACGGACGGCCATTTGGCCATTGCCTGGATGACTATCGGGTCCATGTCGACGCAAAATTGACGTAATGTAGGGCAACGGCAAAATTGTACGCGCTGCCCGGTCCAGGGTTTCACCATTCACCGATCACTGATCACCATTCACGGAACTATCATGGCTCTGACCTTCTACTACGGATCCGGCTCTCCCTATGCATGGCGCGTGTGGCTTGCGCTCGAGCACAAGGCGATCGCCTATGAACTCAGGGCGGTTTCGTTCTCCGCGGGTGATCTCACCAAGCCGGAATACCTGGCCATCAACCCGCGGCACAAGGTGCCGGCGATTGCCGACGGAGACTTCTCCCTTTATGAGTCGGCGGCGATCCTCGAATACCTGGAGGAACAGTACCCAGCCGGGAAAATGCTCTTTCCGGGCGGCGTCCGGCAGCGCGCCGTCATTCGCCGGCTGGTGCGCGAGGCCGATGAGTACCTTGCGCATGCTCTGGAACGGCTGGTCGATCAGATCCTGTTCACCAAGCAGGAAAAATGGGACCTGCTGGAGATCTCGGCGGCGCGGGAAGCCTTCGTCAAGGAGCTGGACAGGTTCGACGGCTGTCTGCGCGGTGACTGGTTTGGTGGAGAACTGTCCGCTGCGGATTTCACCATCTATCCGATCATCGCATTGTGCCTGCGCATGGAGAAAAGGAAACCCGACCTGAATGTCGGCAGTGCAATCGGACCGAAGCTCGGCGACTGGATGAGGCGCGTCGAAGCGCTGCCGTATTACGAAAAGACCTATCCGCCGCACTGGAAGGCGAAGCCCTGAAGCAACCCGTGGCCGCCTGCAAGAGCGTCGACGCATAGGAGTCCTCTGCGTCAACGCTTTTATCGCTGGCCTTCGGCCAGCTTGCTCCAGCCGTAGGGTCGTCAGGTCGGCGGGCTTTCGGGCCCGGCTTTCGGTAACATTACGACCAGACATACAACCCGCCAGCCGCGAGGAGATTCCGTGAGCCATTTCATTCAGCCGGTAGCAATGGCATGAGCATTCTGCTCGGCTGCGTCGCCGACGATTTCACCGGCGCCACTGATCTGGCCAATACGCTCGTCAAGGCCGGCATGCGCACGGTCCAGCTGCTCGGCGTGCCGCGCAAGGGGCTGAAAGTGCCCGAGGCCGATTGCATCATCGTCGCGCTCAAGTCGCGCAGCAATGCCGCTGCCGAGGCCGTCACGATGTCGCTCGCCGCGCTGGACTGGCTGCGGCGACAAGACGCGAAGCAGTTCTATTTCAAATATTGCTCGACCTTCGATTCCACCGACAAGGGCAATATCGGCCCGGTGGCCGATGCCATGCTCGATGCGCTCGGCGCCGACTTTACGGTGTTCAACCCGTCTTTTCCGACCAACAAGCGCACCGTCTACAAAGGCTATCTCTTCGTCGGCGACGAACTGCTGTCCGAGTCCGGCATGCGCCACCACCCGCTGACGCCGATGACCGATCCGTCGCTGGTGCGCGTGCTGCAGCAGCAAACCCGACACAAAGTCGGCCTGGTGCAATATTCGACCATTGTCAAAGGCCCCGCCGCGCTTCGCGGCGCATTCGACGATCTGCGCAAGCAGGGCTTCCGACATGCGGTGCTCGATTCAATCACCGACGATCATCTGTTGACGCTTGGCGAGGCCTGCGCGGACATGAAGCTGGTCACGGGCGGCTCCGGCATGGCGATGGGCCTGCCGGCGAATTTCATCCGCCAGGGCCTCATGAAAAGCGGCCAGATAGCGACCTTGCCGAAGGTGACCGGGCCGAAGGTCGTGATAGCGGGCTCGTGCTCAGTCGCCACGCAAGGCCAGGTCGCACTGATGAAACGCGATCACGAAGCCTTCGAACTGGATCCGATCGCGATCGCCTCCGGGCGCGACGTCGCTCAGGATGCCCTCGACTGGGCGTCGAAACGGATTTCGGAAAAGCCGGTCCTGATTTACTCCACCGCCACCCCCGAGCGCGTGAAAGCCGTGCAGGACAAACTCGGCCGCGAGCATGCCGGTTCGATGGTCGAGGAAACGTTCGGAAAGATCGCGAAAGGCCTGGTCGCCAGGGGCGTGCGCAGGCTGCTCGTTGCCGGCGGCGAAACTTCCGGCGCGGTGGTCGGTGCGCTCGGTGTCGAGGGCCTGGCGATCGGGCCGGAAATCGATCCGGGCGTGCCCTGGACCTTCTCGATCGGCGAACCGTCGCTGGCGCTGGCGCTCAAATCCGGCAACTTCGGCACCCCGGACTTTTTCACCAAGGCATTCAAACTGCAACCTTGACTAGACCAACTCTCACCGCAGAGGACGCGGAGGACGCAGAGGAAAAACAGGGGCGAGGAAGAAAACGCGACATTGGAAGCGGGGTAGGTGGGAACTGACCGGTCCTGCCAATTTCAATGGATTGAATCATCGGCCAATGAATACCCTCGCAACACAAGATTCTTTTCCTCCCGCCTTTCCTCTGCGTCCTCCGCGTCCTCTGCGGTGAGTGAGAGTGCTTGAATAGGTATAGATAGAGAGACATGAACGAAACAAAACTCAGGGAAGAAATCTGCACGCTCGGCAAGTCGATGTACGACCGTGGGCTTACGCCCGGCAGTTCCGGCAACATCAGTGTGCGCACTGACGATGGCTGGCTGATGACCCCGACCAATTCCTGCCTCGGTCGCCTCGATCCGGCGAAGCTGTCGAAAGTGGACGCTAAAGGCAACCTGCTCTCCGGAGAAAAGCAGACCAAGGAATCATTCCTGCATCTTTCCGTGTACGAACAGCGCCCGACGGCAGGCGCGATCGTGCACCTGCATTCCACCCATTCGGTTGCTGTTTCCTGCCTTGCCGATGTCGATCCGATGCAGCCGATTCCGCCAATCACCGCTTATTACGTGATGAAGATCGGCAACCTCGTGTTGCTGCCTTACTACGCGCCGGGCGACATGACGCTGGCCAATGCCGTGCGCGAGGTGGCGGGAAAGCATCACGCCATTCTGCTGGCCAATCACGGTCCGATCGTCGCCGGCAAGGACCTCGAAAGCGCGGTCTACGCGACCGAGGAACTGGAAGAAACCGCCCGACTGTACCTTCTGCTGCGCGGCAACCGCCTGAATATCCTGACCGCGGAGCAGGGGGCGGATCTGCAACGGAAGTGGCCGCAATGAGACAAAGACCCGCGGCGAGCAAAAGCAACACCTTCGGGAACAGGCGAAAACCGAGATTGCCCAACGCTGGCCATGACATTCCTGAAGCCGAATTGCGAAATGATGATCGCACGCGAGTGCACCACGCAAGAGAAAGGCGACCTCATCGCCTGGCTGATTTCGGTGCAGTGAGCCGCCGGGCGGGAATGGACGTCGGCAATCGCGTAGACTCAAATCCTTGACGGACAAACCTGGTGAGGAGGGCGCCATGATCCGGATATCGACTTGCGCGGCGGTCATTTTCCTTGGAATTGCGTTTTCGCAAGGTGTGCGCGCGCAGCAGGAAAGGCGTCCGGAACAGGCGGGTCCGGTCGACCCCGAATATCTGACGTCGCCGGCGACGACCATCCTCAACCGGCCTTTTTCCGAAGCGGTGCGCGTGGGCAACCTGCTTTACCTGTCCGGTTTTACCGGAAGGATTCCCGGCACCAATACGGTCGTTCCGGGAGGAATTCAGGCGGAAACGAGGCAGGTCATGGAAAATATTCGGGGTGCCCTCGACAGCTACGGATCGGACTTCGGCCATGTGGTCAAGTGCACAGTGATGCTTCTCGACATCAAGGAATGGTCCGCCATGAATGAAGTCTACCGGACTTATTTTCCGCCGGACCGCATGCCGGCGCGAAGTGCGTTCGCTGCAAACGGCCTGGCATTCGGCGTAAGGGTGGAAATCGAGTGTCTGGCGACCATGAAATGACCTGGCATTTCGTTTTTGAGGAACAGTCATGACAGATCGTTCCGCCATTTATCCCAGCCTCAAAGGCAAAGTCGTATTCATCACTGGAGGCGGTTCCGGAATCGGTGCTTCGATCGTGGAAGGTTTCGCGCGCCAGGGCGCGAAGGTCGGGTTCGTGGACATCGATGAAGACGCTGGTA
>DATFUO010000124.1:0-3426 GCA_035260785.1 Burkholderiales bacterium | reverse complement strand
ATCAACGTATTGGCGGTGCCAAGGTCGATCGCCAGGTCGTTGGAAAAGTAGCCGTTTAGAAATCCGAACATGACTTGATCCGAAGGTTTGCCGCAGTGCGGAAAATGAATGTCGTATGATACCCTATCGCCCTGCTGCGGTTAACAAAAAGCACGGGAATCCCGCGGGTGTCCGGAATCGGCGACACTGCCGGAGGACCGGCCACCGAACCCGCGCCGACCGACTGAAAGCATTCCGTACATGCCACTTACTTCAAGCGACGTCAAACGCATCGCCCATCTTGCCCGTATCGAGATTACCGAAGCCGAAACCACGCAGACGCTCGCACAGCTCAACGAGATTTTCAAGCTGATCGAGCAACTGCAATCGGTGAACACGGCCGGCATCGAGCCGATGTCGCACCCGCTCGGAGGCAGCCAGCGCCTGCGCGAAGACCGGGCCAGCGACAAACCCGACCGCGATGCGAACATGAAGAACGCCCCGGCACAGCAGGACGGGCTGTTCCTCGTGCCCCGGGTCATCGAGTAGGGGCCGCGCATGTTCGAGAAATCGGTGGCCGAACTCGGTCGCGCGCTGTCCGCCAAACAAGTCTCGGCAGTCGAACTCGCGAAGCTCTACCTCGATCGCATCGAGCGCCACAAGGATCTGAACGCCTTTCTCGACGTGCGCCCGGAAGTCACGCTCGAACAGGCGCGGGCGGCCGACGCCCGCATCGCCCGCGGCGAGGCCACACCGCTTACGGGCGTGCCGGTTGCGCACAAGGACATTTTCGTCACGCGCAAGTTCGCATCCACCGCGTCGTCCCGCATGCTCAAGGGCTACATGAGCCCGTTCGACGCGACGGTGGTGGAAAAGCTGGGCGACGCCGGCATGGTTACGCTCGGCAAACTCAACTGCGACGAATTCGCGATGGGTTCCTCCAACGAGAACAGCCACTACGGCAATGTGTTGAACCCCTGGGACAAGACCGCCGTGCCCGGCGGGAGTTCCGGCGGCTCGGCGGCGGCGGTCGCAGCACGCATTGCGCCGGCGGCGACGGCAACCGATACCGGCGGTTCGATCCGCGAACCGGCGGCATTCTCGGGCGTGACCGGCATCAAGCCGACTTATGGCCGTGCGTCGCGCTGGGGCATGATCGCCTTCGCCTCCAGTCTCGACCAGGCCGGCGTCATGACGGGTTCGGCGCAAGATGCGGCACTGATCTTCAACGCAATGCTGGGATTCGACCCCAAAGATTCGACCAGCATGGACCGCGCCACCGAGGACTACACGCGCGACCTGCAGCGGGTCGTCAAGGGGTTGCGCCTCGGCGTACCGAAAGAGTTCTTCGGCGAGGGATTGCAACCGGATGTCGAGAAAGCCGTGCGCGAAGCCCTGGCCGAGTATGTCAGGCAAGGCGCCGAACTCGTCGACATTTCACTGCCGAACGCCGCACTCGGGATCCCGGTCTACTACGTCATCGCGCCGGCCGAATGTTCCTCCAACCTCAGCCGCTTCGATGGCGTGCGCTACGGGCATCGTGCGGCGAAGTACGGGGACATCGATGACATGATCAAGAAATCGCGCGCCGAAGGCTTCGGACCCGAGCCCCGGCGCCGCATCCTCATCGGCACCTATGTGCTGTCGCACGGCTACTACGACGCTTACTATCTCCAGGCGCAGAAGGTCCGCCGCATCATCGCCGATGAATTCCAACAGGCTTTCCGCCGATGCGACGTGATCGCGGGCCCGGTGACGACCAGTGTCGCCTTCGGTTTCGGCGAAAAAGCCGCCGATCCGGTTGCCATGTACCTGTCGGACCTCTACACGATACCCGGCAGCCTGGCCGGCATCCCGGGCATGAGCATCCCCTGCGGATTCGGTGCGAAAAATCGCCCGGTCGGGCTGCAGCTCATGGCGAACTATTTCGAGGAAGCGAAATTGCTTGGCGTAGCGCACCAGTATCAGTTAGCAACCGACTGGCACCGGCGCATGCCTAAAGACTTTACTACTTAACCGCAAAGGCGCGAAGACGCAAAGGTAACGCAAAGGAAAGCTACGAAAACGGATAGACGATTATGAATTATGTCAGCGCCCGACTAACAGTATTGCCTTTCATATCAGTTGTGGCATTTCTTTGCGTGCCCTCCTTTGCGCCTTCGCGCCTTTGCGGTGAAGGGCTAATCGCATGAACTGGGAGGTGGTCATCGGATTGGAGACGCACGCGCAGCTGTCGACAAAGTCGAAGATTTTTTCGAGCGCCTCAACCGCGTTCGGCGCGGCGCCAAACACGCAGGCGAGCGTCGTGGATATGGCCATGCCCGGCGTATTGCCGGTGCTGAACAAGGGTGCGGTCGAACGCGCAATTCGCTTTGGACTGGCGATCGGAGGCACCATCAGTCGCCGCTCGATCTTCGCGCGCAAGAATTATTTCTATCCCGACCTGCCCAAGGGTTACCAGATCAGCCAGTACGAGTTGCCGGTCGTGCAGGGCGGAAGCCTGTCCATTCATACCAAGGACAGCGAGAAGACTGTGCGTCTGACGCGTGCCCACCTCGAAGAAGATGCGGGCAAGTCGTTGCACGAGGATTTTCACGGCATGAGCGGCATCGACCTGAACCGCGCCGGCACGCCGCTGCTCGAAATCGTGTCCGAACCCGACATGCGCTCGGCCGACGAAGCCGTTGCCTACGCAAAAGCCCTGCATTCGCTGGTACGCTGGATCGACATCTGCGACGGCAACATGCAGGAAGGTTCGTTCCGCTGCGACGCCAACGTTTCAGTGCGCCGGCCGGGTGCGCCGCTGGGCACGCGCCGGGAGATCAAGAATCTGAACTCGTTCCGCTTCCTGCAGCACGCAATCGAGTACGAAACCAAGTGGCAGATCGAGACCCTGGAGGACGGCGGCAAGATACAGCAGGCGACCGTGCTGTTCGATCCCGACAGCGGGCAGACGCGCGTCATGCGTCTGAAGGAAGACGCGCACGACTACCGGTACTTCCCCGATCCCGACCTGCTGCCGCTGGAAATTTCCGAGAATTGGATCGAAGAGATTCGCGCCAAAATGCCCGATCTTCCAGAAGTGAAGCGCGAAGCGTATATGCGTATCGGCCTAACCCCGTATCAAGCGTCCCTGCTGACATCAAGTCGTGACATGGCAGTCTTTGCAGACGAAACGTTCAGCGGCGCTCTACCCGCAGACATCCCGCGACTCGCCAATTTGATAACCGGACCTCTTGCCGCCCGGTTAAACGAAGAGAACCGCACAATTACCGAAATCAGCATCTCTCCTGAGCAAATCCGAACACTTGGAAACCGGGTTTCAGTTGGAGTGGTCTCGACCTCTACAGCGACATCGGTGATCTTTCCGATATTGTGGAAAGGCGAGCGTTCTGTCGACCAGATCATAGAAGAAAACAATCTAAGACAGATTTCCGACTCGGGCGC
>DATFUO010000123.1:0-3205 GCA_035260785.1 Burkholderiales bacterium | reverse complement strand
CCTCGCACAGGTTCACAACCTCGACATGTCCAGCCACTTGTTCCCGGAATTCAGCGTGCATCTGCTGGCGGTGACACCGACCTGCCACTGGCTGGAGTACATGGACTGGGCCAATGCGATCCTGCAGCAGCCGTTCGAGGTCAAAAACGGCTACCTGTCCATTCCCGATCGCCCGGGTGCGGGCATTGCATGGAACGAGGACGCGGTCAAAAAGTACCTGCTGGCGTAGAATGGCGCAAAGCGGTGAACAGTGATCGGTGAATCGTGAATGGGAAACGCCCGATCATCAACGCACTCGCCGAACAACCTACGACGCAGGTGCCTTCGGGACTGCGCGACAAGAGGATGACGCAATGAATCTGCCAGCGGAAAAACATCAGACAGCGATCGAGGAAATTCGCGCCCGGTTCGGCGAACGGCTCTCGACCAGCACCGGCGTGCGCGACCATCACGGCAAGGACGAATCCTGGCATCACCCGCACCGGCCCGATGCCGTGGTGTTTCCGAACAGCACCGAAGAAATCGCCGATATCGTGCGCATATGCGCCGCCCACAAGACTCCTGTCGTTGCTTACGGCACCGGCACCTCGCTGGAAGGCAACGTGATCCCACACCACGGCGGCGTCGTCGTCGATCTGGCAAACATGAACAAGGTCCTGCGCGTGAGCGCCGAGGACCTCGACGTCACGGTGCAGGCGCGCGTGACCCGCAAGGAATTGAACGCATTCATCCGCGACCAGGGCCTGTTCTTTCCGATCGACCCGGGCGCGGACGCGTCGCTGGGCGGCATGGCGGCGACGCGCGCGTCCGGCACGAACGCCGTGCGCTACGGCACCATGCGCGAGAATGTACTCGCGCTGACCGTGGTGCTCGCGGACGGGCGCATCATCCGCACCTCGCGCCGTTCGCGCAAATCCGCGGCGGGCTACGACCTGACGCGACTGTTCGTCGGCTCCGAAGGCACGCTCGGCATCATCACCGAAGTTACCTTGCGGCTTTACGGCATCCCCGAGGCAATGGCCGCCGCGGTGTGCTCATTCGACAGTATCGAAGGCGCGGTCAACACCGTCATCCAGACCATCCAGCTCGGCATTCCGGTCGCGCGCATCGAGCTCCTTGATGATGTGCAGATGGATTCAGTGAACAAATTCTCCAAACTGAGCTATCCGGTCAAGGACACGCTGTTCGTTGAATTCCACGGCACCGACGCGGGCGTCAAGGAACAAGCGGAAATGGTGCAATCGATCGCCGCGGAAAATGGCGGCGGGGAATTCAAATGGGCGACCAAAACCGAGGACCGTAACGCGCTCTGGACGGCGCGCCACGACGTGACCTACGCCAACAAGGCGCTGCGCCCCGGGTGCGAAATCTGGGCCACCGACGTCTGCGTGCCGATCTCTAGGCTGGCCGAATGCATCCTGGAGACCAAGAAAGACCTGAAGCAGAGCTTCCTGATCGCGCCGCTGGTCGGACACGTGGGCGACGGCAACTTTCATCTGGGCTTCCTGATCAATCGCGACGATCCGACGGAACTCGAGGAGGCCGAACGGCTGAACGATCGTCTGGTCATGCGCGCGCTGGCGATGGACGGTACTTGCACCGGCGAACACGGCATCGGACTGGGCAAACAGAAATTCCTGGTCGCCGAGCACGGCGATGCTGTCGGTGTCATGCGCCAGATCAAGAAGGCGCTCGACCCCCAGAACATTCTGAATCCGGGCAAGATCTTCACGCTGTGAAGCCGTGAAAATGCGCGGCTTCTGGCGCATTTCAGTGCAGGCTAACGTTTGCATAGCCAACGTTATGCCGGAACTACAATTCCTTCTCATGCGGGCGATGCCCGCACATACGTGACGAACGTGACGGCGTGACGACGATCTACGGCATCAAAAACTGCGACACCATGAAGAAGGCGTTCGCCTGGCTGGACGGTCATGGCGTTCGCTATGACTTTCACGACTACAAAGCGGCGGGCATCGACGCCGCCCGCCTGAAGGCCTGGTCGGATCAAATCGGCTGGGAAGTTCTGTTGAATACGCGCGGCACCACCTGGCGCAAACTTTCCCCGACCCAGCAAGCGCACCTCGACGAAAGCAAAGCGTTGAAGCTGATGAGCGAACACCCGAGCCTGATCAAACGGCCTGTGCTCGAGAACGGAAAAACCTTGCTCGTTGGATTCGTCCCGGAGCGCTACACCGAAACATTCAAGAGTTAAGTCGCGGCCGCTGACGGTGTCTGTTCTTCCCTTTTATGCGGGATGGGGTCCTTGAGAATCCAGGCGCAATCCCCCATATCAAAGCCGCCCCCCCTTCATCTGGACGCAAGCCAATGCTTACAAACGACCAACAATTCAGGATGATCGGCAGTAATCCGCGCTATCGCGCACCGATGCCGGGTTTGCTCGGCAGGATTCTCACGACCGTGGCAACCGCCGTGCTGCTTGTCGTGGGTTTCATGTTTTCGCTCGTGATTTTCGCCACCGTGGCGGCAATCGCCCTCGTTGCCGGAAGCTATCTGTGGTGGAAGACTCGCGCGCTGCGGCGGCAGATTCGCGAACGGCCGCGCGGCGGTCGCATCATCGATGGCGAAGTCATTCGCGACGCTGCGTCGCGGAATACGATTTCACGCTGAATCCGCACTCCTTCCGCCGCGCGCCAACGACTCATGCGGACCGGCCACAAGATTCTTTATTCACGCGTTCGATCACTGGTAATTGGGGTTGTCATGGGTAGACCTGCAGCAATTCAGCGGGTTTCCGGCGAACTTCGGAGGATCCGATGACAGCGTCGACTGGTCACCGCGGCCCGATGCACGGCACTTGACAGGCTTTCTACGGCTGGTATATTTAACCATTCGGTTAACTACATGGAGCGCCAATTCAGCGCATGACCCCCGATCGCCTCAGCGGCACTTTCGCGGCACTTGCCGATCCTACCCGGCGCGCAATTCTCGCCCGGCTCGCTTCGGGGGAAAAATCCGTGAACGACCTGGCGGAGCCTTTCGAGATGAGCCTTCCGGCGGTATCGAAGCATCTCAAGGTGCTGGAATCCGCCGGCCTCATCACTCGCGGCCGCGAGGCGCAGTGGCGTCCCTGCCGGCTCGAAGCGGCGCCGCTCAAGGATATTTCCAGCTGGATCGAGCGCTACCGGAAATTCTGGGAACAGAGCTTCGATCGCCTGGACGCGTACTTGCGCGAAATTCAGGC
>DATFUO010000122.1:0-3030 GCA_035260785.1 Burkholderiales bacterium | reverse complement strand
GAAGGCGACAGCGAGGAAATCCGCACCGCCCGGATGGCCATCTACCGCGACGCCTACCGGCTGCGGCTGATCGAGGTTCTCGGTACCGACTACGAGATCCTGCACGACTATCTGGGCGACGAGCAATTCAACACACTCGCCAGCGATTACATCGCCGCGCATCCGTCGACGTTTCGCAATGTGCGCTGGTTCGGCGGCAAGCTGGCCGAATTCCTGGGCCGCTCGCCGCGCTTCGCCGAACATCCGGAGCTGGCCGAGCTCGCCCAATTCGAGTGGTCGCTGGGAAGGGCTTTCGATTCTCCCGACGAAGACGCTGTGCGCTTCGAAGAGGTTGCAGCCGTGCCGCCGGAAGCCTGGCCGGACCTGCGCTTCCGGCCCCATCCGAGTCTGCGCACGATCCCTCTGCGTACGAATGCGGTCGCGATCTGGAAGGAAATCGGTAGTGAGGGCGGCTCGTGCGCACCGGAAACCTTGCCCGAGCCCGTGACCTGGGCAATCTGGCGCAAACAGCATTCGCCCTTCTTTCGTTCGCTGGAAAACGACGAGGCCTGGGCGCTGAAAGCCCTGCATTCACAGGCAAGCTTCGGCGAACTCTGCGCCGGATTGTGCGAATGGGTCGCCGAAGAAGAGGCGGCGGCGCGCGCCGCGGGCATGTTGCGCGGCTGGGTCGACGAAGGCTGGATCGCGGAGTTGCTGATAACGAACTAGTGGTCGTGCCCGTTCGTGGTTCCGGCATCGCGATCGCGCACGATGGCGACAACGCCGACGCGGTGCTGCTGTTTGGACAGATCCTCGAATGTCAGCTCGAGCTTGAGTTTTTGTCCCGTCACCAGTGATCGTTTGAGGTCGAACAGCATCACGTGATAGCCGCCCGGCGCGAGCTTGACCCGTTTGCCGGCAGGCAATTCCAGGAACGGCACGGCCCGCATCCTCATCATGCCGTTCTCCATTTTCATCTGGTGAACTTCCGCCGTCTCCGCCGCCGCACTCTTCACGCCGGTCAGACGCAGATTTTCACGCGCAACGATTTCCATGTAGACGCCGCCGACCGTCTGTCCCGGCACCGTCGCGCGCGCCCAGGCATCCAGCACCTTGACCATTTCGGCGGCGTCGGCCGTCCCGGCCAGCGCGCCGATCAGCATCGCCGCGCCCCAATAACCGTGTCCTACAAAAGGTTTCGTCATGATGCCGTGAGATCGTGGCCAGCGCGCATTGTTCCAGACGCCGCGCTACGCGGCAATCGGGAAGGCAACGGGCGTCCTGTATAATTCGGACGCTTCGCAATGATGAAATTCCTCGTCCTTCTCGCCCTTCTTACAGGCCACCTGGCCCTGGCCCAGGTTCCGGCCGGCGGCGGCACACCGGTTCCGGCGCTGTCCTCCCGATCCTACCTTCTGATGGATTTTCAAAGCCGGCAGATACTGGCTGCGCGCGATCCGGACGAGCGCGTCGAGCCGGCATCGCTGACCAAACTGATGACGGCTTACCTCGTATTCGACGCGTTGCGCCAGAAGCGGATCACGCTCGCGCAGCCGTTCAGCGTTTCCGAGAAAGCATGGCATGCGCCGGGTTCGCGCATGTTTCTGACTGTCGCCGAAAGCGTGCCGGTCGAGGATCTGTTGAACGGCTTGATCGTGCAGTCGGGCAACGACGCGGCGATCGCCCTGGCGGAGGGGGTGGCCGGCAGCGAGGAAGCTTTTGTCGACGCCATGAATCGCGAATCGGCCCGGCTCGGACTGAAGAATTCCCGCTTCGTCAACGCGACCGGCCTGTCCAACCCGCAGCACTATTCCACCGCTTCCGATCTGGTCACGCTGGCACGTACGATCATCGAAGAATTTCCGCAGTATTTTCCGATGTACAAGGTACGCGAATACCGGCACAACAATATCACGCAGTACAACCGTAACCGGCTGCTCGGACGCGATCCTTTCGTCGATGGACTTAAAACCGGCTATACCGAGAGCGCCGGCTTCTGCATGATTGCAACCGCGCAGCGCAACGACCGGCGGTTGATCGCGGTGGTGCTCCACGCCGGCTCGGATAACGGCCGCGGGGTCGACGCGCAGAAATTATTGAACTACGGCTTCGAGGCTTTCGATACGGTCAAGCTCTACGCCGGCGGCCAGCCGATCCACACGCTGCCGGTGTGGAAAGGCAACAGCAACGAGTTGCAGGCGGGCCTGCCCGATGACTATTTCGTCACCCTGCCCAGGGGCTTATTCGAACGGCTCAAGGCCACGATGGAAAGCATGCAACCGCTGATGGCACCGATCCGTATCGGGGATCGCGTCGGTACGCTGCGACTGACTTTCGACGGCAAGCCCTTTGCGCAGCGCAATGTCGTTGCGCTCGAAAGCGTGGGCATCGCCAATCTTTTCATCCGCAGCTGGCACAGCCTGCGGCTGCTTTATCGGGACTTGTCCGGGGGAAGCCTTTGATCTACCTGAACGGCGAATTCATGCCGATCGAGCAAGCGCGCATTCCGGTGCTCGACCGCGGCTTCATTTTCGGCGACGGCGTTTACGAGTTGATTCCGGTCTATTCGCGCCATCCGTTCCGGCTCGCGGAGCATTTGCAGCGCCTGCAGGCCAGCCTCGACAGCATCAAGCTCGTCAATCCGCACGACGACATTGCCTGGACGCAACTGTTGAACAAGCTGGTGGAGCTGAACGAACCGGAAGACCAGTCGCTTTACATGCATATCACGCGCGGGCCGGCCAAGCGCGATCACGCTTTCCCCAAACAGGTCACGCCGACGGTGTTTCTGATGAGCAACCCGCTGACGACTCCGCCACGCCAGCAGGTCAGCGACGGCGTATGCGCGATCACGGCGGTGGACAATCGCTGGCTGCGTTGCGACATCAAGGCGATCGCGCTGCTGCCAAATGTGCTGCTGCGCCAGGAAGCGGTCGATGCCGGGTGCGTGGAAGCCGTGCTGCTGCGCGATGGGTTCATGACCGAAGGAGCCGCCAGCAATATTTTCGTGGTCAGGAACGGTATCCTGCTGGCGCCGCCCAAGAACCATCT
>DATFUO010000121.1:0-21752 GCA_035260785.1 Burkholderiales bacterium | reverse complement strand
GCCGCCGCGTACCGCTATACCGAATGCCGGCTGGAAAAAATTTCGTCCGAACTCCTTGCCGATATCGACAAGGAGACAGTCGACTTCGTCCCCAATTACGACGGCAAGGAACAGGAACCGAGCGTCCTGCCGACCCGGATCCCGAATCTGCTGATCAATGGTTCTTCGGGTATTGCCGTGGGCATGGCCACGAATGTGCCGCCCCACAACCTGGCCGAGATCATCTATGCCTGTCTGGCCATCCTCGAGCGTCCGGATATCACCCTGGAAGAGATCATCGAAATTGTCCCCGGACCTGACTTCCCGACCAAGGGGATCATCTACGGCACCGTCGGCGTCAAGGAAGGATACCGTAGCGGACGAGGCCGCGTCGTCATTCGTGCACGCACCCATGTAGAGGAACTGGAAAAAGGCAACCGCCAGGCGATTGTCATTGATGAGCTGCCGTACCAGGTCGGCGGCGACCAGGTGTTGAAGCGCATCAGCGAGCTGATCAGCGAGAAGAAGATCGAAGGCATTTCCGATCTTAGGAACGAGTCCGACAAGAAAGGTATGCGGCTCGTAGTGGAACTCAAGCGCGGCGAAGTGCCTGAAGTCATCCTGAACAATCTGTACAAAGAAACGCAGATGCAGGACACGTTCGGCATGAACATGGTCGCGCTGGTCGAGAACCAGCCGAGGCTGTTGAACCTCAAGGAAATTCTCGAAGCCTTCCTGCGCCATCGGCGCGAGGTGGTCACTCGGCGGACCGTATTCGAACTCAGAAAAGCCCGCGATCGAGGGCATGTGCTGGAGGGCCTTGCGGTCGCGCTTTCAAACGTCGACGAAATCATCACCCTCATCAAGGCGGCAGCGGCACCTACGGAGGCAAAACGCGAACTGATGACGAGGGCCTGGCACTCGCAGCTCGTCGAGACGATGCTGGCGAGGGCCGATGTGGGGGCCGACTCGCGACCGGAAGGCCTGACGACGGACCTCGGCCTGCAGGTTGACGGATATCGGCTGTCCGAAGTGCAGGCCCAGCGGATTCTCGAAATGCAACTGCAGCGGCTTACCGGCCTGGAGCAGGAAAAGATCGTCAGCGAGTACAAGGAAGTCATGGATACCATCGCCGACTTGCTCGACATCCTCGCGAAGCCCGAGCGCATCCGCGCAATCATCGCGAAAGAATTGACCGAGACGCGGGACGAATTCGGCGAGGCACGCCGCAGTGAAATCGTCATGAATGCACAGGACCTCAGCATGGAGGACCTGATCGTGCCGGAAGATGTCGTTGTCACGCTGTCGCACAGCGGCTACGTCAAGGCGCAGCCGCTGGCCGACTATCGCGCGCAGAAGCGCGGCGGTCGCGGTAAGCAGGCGACGGCAACCAAGGAAGACGATTTCATCGACAACCTGTTCATCGCCAATACGCACGATTACGTTCTTTGCTTCTCCAGCCGCGGACAGCTGTACTGGATCAAGGTCTATAACGTTCCCCAAGGCGGCCGAGGCAGTCGCGGCAAGCCCATTGTCAATCTGCTTCCCCTGACGGAAGGGGAAAAGATCACGGCGATTCTCCCGGTACGCGAATTCGACGAGAACAAATATATCTTCATGGCCACTGCCAATGGCACGGTGAAGAAGACGCCGTTATCCGATTTTTCGCGCCCGCGGCCCTCCGGCATCATCGCCGTCGATCTCGACGAAGGAGACTACCTGATCGGGGTTGCGCTGACCGACGGCCGGCACGACATCATGCTGTTCTCGGACGGGGGCAAGGCGGTTCGCTTCGACGAGCAGGACGTTCGTCCGATGGGACGCGTGTCTCGCGGAGTGCGGGGCATGAAGCTGTCCGGCGGGCAGAAGGTCATTTCGCTGCTGGTGGCCGAGAGCGAATCCATCTCGGTGCTGACTGCCACGGAGAACGGATTTGGCAAACGAACCCCGATCACCGAGTACACCCGCCACGGACGAGGTACCCAGGGCATGATCGCGATCCAGACCAGCGCCCGCAATGGCAACGTGGTTGCGGCCACTCTCGTCGAGGACAAGGACGAGATCATGCTGATTACCACCGGCGGCGTGCTGATTCGCACGCGGGTTGCGGAGATTCGACAGATGAGCCGGTCCACCCAGGGCGTTACCCTGATCAACCTCGGCCCGGATGAGAAGCTGGCCGGACTCCAGAAAATCGTCGACACCGAAGACGGCGGAGGAATCCTGGACGCGGGAATCGAGGAAGATTCTGCGGATGCAGACGAAGACGATCAGGGACCGGGCGATCAAATGGGTCCCGACGAACAGGCCTGAAGCCGTGCGCCGTCCGGCAGATTATTTGAAGAAAGCGGAGCAGTAAAGTGGGCAGAGTATTCAATTTCAGCGCAGGGCCCGCGGTTCTGCCGCAACAGGTTCTGGAAAAAGCACGCGACGAAATGCTGGACTGGCACGGTTCGGGCATGTCGGTCATGGAAATGAGCCATCGGGGCAAGGAGTTCATCGCGATTCATGCGCACGCCGAGTCGAGCCTTCGCGATTTGCTCGCGATACCGCAAAATTACAGGGTGCTGTTCCTGCAAGGCGGAGCGATTGCGCAGAACGCGATCGTGCCGATGAATCTCCTGCGTGGCCGCAGTGCGGCCGATTACGTCAACACCGGTGAATGGTCGAAGAAGTCGATCAAGGAGGCGAAGAAGTACTGCAGTGTGAACATTGCAGCTTCCAGCGAGGATCGCAATTTTTCCTACGTGCCACCGCGCGAAACCTGGCGATTGAGCAAAGGGGCCGCGTATGTCCACATCTGCTCCAACGAAACCATTGGCGGGGTGGAATATCACTGGATCCCCGAAACCGGCGAAATTCCGCTGGTGGCCGATATGTCATCCCATATATTGTCCCGCCCGTTCGACGTCTCGCGCTACGGATTGATCTATGCCGGCGCGCAGAAGAATATTGGCCCGGCTGGTCTGACGATCGTCATCGTGCGTGACGACCTCATCGGTCAGGCATTGCCGAGTACGCCGTCCGCGTTCGATTACAAGCAGCAAGCGGAGAGCGATTCCATGCTCAATACGCCGCCCACTTATGCGGTCTACATTGCCGGACTGGTGTTCGATTGGCTGAAGCAGCACGGCGGCCTGATCGAGATGGAGAAGCGCAATATTGCCAAGGCGGCCCTGCTGTACGACTACCTGGACCAGAGCCGTTTTTTCGTGAGCCCTGTCGAAAAACGTGATCGCTCGCGCATGAATGTGCCGTTCAAACTCGGGGATGAATCGCTCGACGAGGCGTTTCTGAAGGGTGCCCAGCAGCGCGGCATGCTGCAGCTCAAGGGGCACCGTTCCGTCGGCGGCATGCGCGCGTCCATCTACAACGCCATGCCGATCGAAGGCGTGAAGGCGCTGGTCGGGTATCTGCGCGAATTCGAGAACAGCCATGGCTGAGCCGGTGCGCATTCTGACCTTGAATGCCATTTCTTCTACCGGGCTCAGGCGGTTGCCGCCGGAGCTTTATTCGGTCGGCGCGCAAATCGATTCGCCGGATGCAATCCTGGTACGGTCCCACGACATGAAGGCGATGCATATTCCTGGATCCGTGCGCGCCATCGGCAGGGCGGGGGCGGGTACCAACAATATCCCGGTAGCGGAAATGAGCAAGCGCGGCGTCCCGGTTTTCAATGCGCCCGGTGCGAACGCCAACGCGGTCAAGGAACTGGTGCTGGCGGGGATGCTGATCGCAGCGCGTAATCTCGTTGCGGCCATCCGTTTCACCGATGGCTTGTCCGGTACCGACGAAGAGATCGACAGGAAGGTCGAGGAAGGCAAGAAAAACTTCGCCGGCGTGGAACTTCCCCGGCACATGCTCGGCATCATCGGTCTGGGCAAGATCGGCAGTCTGGTCGCCGATGCGGCGATCAAACTGGGCATGGAGGTATCCGGGTATGACCCGGAGATCACGGTAGATGCAGCCTGGAGCCTGCCTTCACAGGTCAGAAAAGCGCACAGCATCGAGGAGGTGCTCAGGAACAGCGATTTCGTCACGCTGCACGTGCCGCTCCTCGACGGCACGCGCAATCTGATCGACGCCAAGCGCATCGGCCTGATGAAGCATCGTGCGGTGCTGCTCAATTTTTCGCGGGATGGCATCGTGGACAACGATGCGGTCCTCGATGCGCTGAATGCAAAAAAAATCAAGGCCTACGTCTGCGATTTCCCCGGGGGCCGTTTCAAGGGACACCCGGCCGTGGTGGCAACACCGCATCTGGGGGCCTCCACCGTGGAAGCCGAGGAAAATTGCGCCATCATGGTGGTCGACCAGGTGCGCGAGTATCTGGAAAACGGCAACATCCGCAATGCGGTGAATTTTCCGGATGTCGTCATGTCCAGGGAATCGCCTTTTCGGCTCGGCATCGCCAATGCCAATGTGCCCAACATGGTCGGGCAGATTTCGACGGCGGTTGCACAGGCCGGGTTGAACATTCACAACATGTTGAACAAGTCCAGAAAAGACATGGCCTACACGGTGGTCGACGTCGATAGTCCGGTGCCGCGCCAGGTTATAGACAAGATTGCGTCGATCGCGGGCGTACTCGCCGTCCATTATCTTCCCGCGGCTTCCTAGCGATGCCGGACAACCTCAAACAACTGCGCGCGCGCATCGATGCCCTGGATCTCGATATCCTCAGGCTGGTCAGCGAACGCGCGTCGGCGGCGCACGCCATCGGCAAGCTCAAGGGCGACGGTACGGTTTACCGACCAGAGCGTGAAGCACAGGTGCTGCGGCGGCTGGCGCAGAACAATCCCGGACCGCTGCCCGACACGGTGGTCATGCACTTGTTCACCGAAGTCATTTCCGCCTGCCGCGCCCTGGAAGACGCGTTCAGTGTTGCGAGCCTCGGTCCGCGGGGAACCTTCAGCGAGGAAGCGGCGATCAAGCATTTCGGGTCGCAGGCACCGGTCGTGCTGTGCAATTCCATCGATGAGGTTTTCCGGTCGGTGGAGTCCGACAGCGTAGGCTATGGAATGGTGCCGCTGGAAAATTCGACCGAAGGCGCGGTGGGACGAACCCTCGACCTTCTGCTGTCCTCGCCGTTGAAGATGTGCGGCGAAGTGCTGTTACCGGTCCATCAGAATCTGCTGTCGAAGGGCCGTGACGTTTCAGCCGTCGCGCGCATCTATTCGCACGCGCAAAGCCTGGCCCAGTGCAATCGATGGCTCTCGCAGAATTGTCCGCGAGCCGAACGCGTGCCCGTGGCAAGCAATGCCGAGGCGGCGAAGAGGGCGCAAGATGACCCCGAATCCGCGGCCATTGCCGGCCGATCCGCTGCCGGCCATTACGGGTTGTCGGTTCTCGCCGGCAATATAGAAGACGAACCCAACAACACCACGCGCTTCGTCGTGATATCCCGGCAGGACGTTGCCCCCTCGGGCAATGACAAGACCTCGCTGGTGATGTCCACGCGAAATGTGTCGGGCGCCATCCACGAACTGCTCACGCCTCTGGCGAAAAACGGCGTGAGCATGACACGGCTGGAATCCCGCCCGTCCCGCACAGGTTTGTGGGAGTACGTGTTCTTTCTGGACATGGAAGGCCATCAAAACGACGACAATGTGGCCCGCGCCCTCGAAGAAATGCGGGAGATCGCCGCCTTTCTGAAAATCCTCGGCTCCTATCCGGTCGCGGTGCAATGAAAGCCGCCCCGGTGCAGCAGATCGTCGATGTTTGCGAACGTGCGCCGAGCCATATTCGAGCCATAGCACCTTATCAGCCGGGCAAGCCGATCTCGGAACTCGCACGAGAAATGGATCTGCCGGAGGAGAGCATCGTCAAGCTCGCCTCGAACGAGAATCCGCGCGGTGCAAGTCCCAAGGCGATTGCGGCAATGCGCATTGCCATCGGTGAAACCGGCCGCTATCCGGACGGCAACGGATTCGCGCTCAAAGATGCACTGTCGAAACGCTATGGATTGGCGCCGGAGCGCATCGTTCTGGGGAACGGTTCCAACGACGTGCTGGAGATGGCGGCACGCGCGTTTCTGGCACCCGGTACATCGGCGGTGTATTCAGAACACGCTTTCGTAGTCTATTCGCTGGCGACCCAGGCCCTGGGCGCGACGGGCATCGTCGTGCCGGCGCGCGACTTCGGGCACGACCTCGACGCGATGGCGAAGGCGATTCGACGCGATACGCGCGTAGTCTTCGTCGCCAACCCCAATAATCCGACCGGCACCTGGGCGGCGCCGAAGGCCATGCATGCCTTCCTCGAGAAGATTCCCGCGGACGTACTGGTGGTGCTGGACGAAGCCTACTACGAGTATCTGGATCCGGAACTTCGCAGTGACGCGGTACGATGGAGCGGCGAGTTTCCGAACCTCGTGGTGTCCCGCACCTTTTCGAAAGCCTATGGCCTTGCCGGCTTGCGGGTGGGGTACGGCTTATCGCATCCGCAGGTTGTCGACCTGATGAACCGGGTGCGCCAGCCTTTCAATGTCAGCGGCATCGCCCAGGCCGCGGCGGCCGCTGCGCTGTACGACGATGAATTCGTCGAGCAAAGTACGCTGCTTAACAGGCAGGGGATGAAAACGCTGACCGAGGGATTCCTTCGCCTCGGCCTGTCGTGGATTGCCTCGCATGGCAATTTCGTCTGTGTCAAAGTGGGCAAGGGCGCAGAAGTCTTTCAGCGATTGCTCAGGCAGGGGGTGATCGTCCGACCGATTGCGGCTTACGGCATGCCTGAATATCTGCGCGTTTCGATCGGCACCGAATCCGAAAACGCCCGTTTTTTATCCGCGCTTGCATCCGCACTGAAGTGAGTGCGATGGCCGCTTCGTGCTTTGGGCAGCAACTTTCTTGAGCGAATTCAATTGCGACCGGCTGGTTGTCATCGGTGTCGGCCTGATCGGCGGCTCGGTTGCGGCCGCGCTCAGGCGCGCCGGCAAAGTAGGGCGGATCGTCGGTGTGGGACGAGGCCGTTCCAACATCGAACGCGCGCTTGCATTGCGGGTCATCGACGAAGCAAGCGACGACATTGGCCGGGCGGTGCAAGGCGCCGACATCGTATTGCTGGCCGTGCCGGTGCTGCAGAACGCTCACGTCCTGACAAATCTGGCGGGTTCGGTTGCCACAGAAACGCTGGTGACGGACGCTGGCAGCACCAAGATGGACTACGTCGCCGCGGTCCGGCGATTGCTGCCAACCCATCTGGCACGCGTGGTGCCCGCGCATCCTATCGCCGGTGCTGAACTGACCGGCGTGGACGCGGCCAATCCCGGCCTGTTCGTCGACAAGAATGTTGTGCTGACCCCGTTGCCGGAAAACCACGTTCAAGCCGTAGGGCGTATCGAGTCCATGTGGAAGACCTGTGGCGCCCGTGTCAGCCGCATGACGCCCTCGCATCACGACGAAGTATTTTCGGCCGTCAGCCATCTGCCGCACATGCTTGCGTATACGCTCGTGCACATGATTGCAACGCGGCCCGACGCGCAGGAATTGTTCAGTTTTGCCGCAGGGGGTTTCCGCGACTTCACTCGCATCGCGAGCAGTTCCCCGGAGATGTGGCGAGACATCGCGTCGGCGAACCGCGAGGCGCTGCTCGTGGATATCGCAAATTATCAAAAGCAATTGGCGCAGCTCGCCGAGTTGATCGGCAATGCGGACTCGCAGGAACTCGGACGCATATTCGAAACTGCGCGCAACGCGCGCAACGCCTGGCTGCGACAGGACACCTGAGGCCGGGAAACGCCTGAACCATGACCGCTTATCCCGATCAACTCGAACTCGGCCCGCTCGATCGCGCCGCCGGTATCGTGCGCCTGCCGGGTTCCAAGAGCATTTCCAACCGCGTCCTTCTGCTGGCTTCGCTGGCTGACGGTCGCACGCAAATTCACGATCTTCTTGCGTCGGACGATGTCGAGCGCATGCTCGACGCATTGGGTTTGCTGGGCGTAAAAATAACCAGAATTCGACAGGATGTGGTGGAGGTCGAGGGCTGCAACGGCCGCTTTCCATCCCGGCAGGCCGAATTGTTCCTCGGCAATGCCGGTACGGCATTCCGGCCCTTGACCGCCGCGCTCGCGATGTGCGGCGGTCATTACAAGCTGTCCGGCGTGCCGCGTATGCATGAGCGCCCGATCGGCGATCTGGTGGATGCACTGCGCGGTCTTGGGGCCGACATTCGCTATCTGGGCAACGAAGGTTATCCGCCCCTGGAAATCGGCCCCGGGACGCCCGCAAGCGCCTCGAAGGTCCAGGTACGCGGCGATGTTTCCAGTCAGTTTCTGACGGCACTTCTGATGGCTTTGCCGCTGGCCGGCAGGCAGATCACCGTCGAGGTGGCCGGTGAATTGATTTCCAAGCCCTATATCGACATCACGATCAATCTGATGGCGCGTTTCGGAATTACGATCGAGCGCGACGGCTGGTCGTCGTTCTCGATACCGGCGCACGGTCGGTTTGTGAGTCCGGGCGACATCTTTGTCGAAGGCGACGCATCGGGCGCGTCGTATTTCCTTGCGGCTGGCGCGATCGGCGGAGGTCCAGTGCGCGTCGAAGGGGTGGGACGCAGCAGCATCCAGGGCGATGTCGGATTTGCCAATGCCCTGGACCGGATGGGCGCGCGGATCGTCATGGACGAAAACTGGATCGAGGCAGCCGCGCCCCTGACCGGGAAGTTGCGCGCCTTCGACCTGGACTTGAATTCGATTCCCGACGCTGCCATGACGCTGGCCGTGGTGGCGTTGTTTGCCGAGGGCACCAGCCGGTTGCGCAATATTGGCAGCTGGCGCGTCAAGGAGACCGACCGGATCGCGGCGATGGCCACCGAATTGCGCAAGCTCGGTGCGCGAGTGGACGAGGGCCCGGATTTCCTCGCCGTAACGCCGCCGTCCGGCTCGCAATTTGCCAAAGGTATGGCCATTGACACCTATGACGATCATCGGATCGCGATGTGCTTTTCGCTGGCGGCGCTCGGCGGCATAGCGGTGCGCATCAACGAGCCGAAGTGTGTGGCAAAGACGTTTCCCGACTACTTCGATCGATTCGCCGAAGTCACCTGGAATTCCGCCGCCCCGGTCATTGCCATCGACGGACCGTCGGCTTCCGGAAAGGGGGCCGTGGCGCAACGCGTGGCCGCGCATTTCGGATTTCATTATCTCGACAGCGGATCTCTGTACAGGCTGGTTGCATTGGCGGCGTTGCGTGAGCGGATCGATCTGAAAGACGGCGATTCGCTCGGCGAAATCGCGCGCAAGCTGCCTGTGCACTTCAGCGAGGGCCGGATTCTGCTGAGTGGGGACGATGTGACGGATGCGATTCGGGCCGAAGCCGTTTCCACCGCGGCATCCGAGGTGGCGTCGTTTCCGTCAGTGCGTCAAGGACTTATGCGGCGACAGCAGGCGTTCCGACGCTCCCCCGGTCTGGTGGCGGAAGGGCGTGATATGGCGTCGGTCGTATTCCCGGACGCGTTGCTTAAAGTCTTTCTCACCGCATCGGCCGAAGAGCGCGCTCGCCGCCGCTATAAACAGTTGATAGAAAAAGGTTTCAATGCTACCCTGACGACCCTTTTGCAGGATATTCGCCAACGCGATGCTCGTGACACCGGGCGTAGCGTGGCACCGCTGCAAAAGAGCGTGGATGCACAAATTATTGATACCACTGGCCTTTCCATACAAGAGGTCGTTGCCCGGATAGTCCAGTGGTTCGAATCGGCGCCACGCAAGGCCCCACTCCGCTGAACGAATTACCCGCATCCCGCCGGCGTTGCCTGCCGCAGGAGGGGATTTTTTCCGCTGTTGATGGGTAGATAAACCAACCCGTTAAATGCAACGGTTTTTCCGCGAGTCCCACCTTTTGCTCATGAAAACTGAATCCCAGACCTCCTCTTCCCCTATCAACGAAAACAGTTTTGCCGCCCTGTTCGAAGAAAGCCTTTCGCGGCAGGAAATGCGCGCGGGCGAAGTCATCACGGCCGAAGTGATCCGCATAGATCAGAACTTCGTCGTGGTCAATGCCGGTTTGAAGTCGGAAAGCTTCATCTCGGCGGATGAATTCAGGAACGATCGCGGCGAGGTCGAAGTCAAGGTCGGAGATTACGTCACGGTGGCGATCGAGGCGCTGGAGGACGGTTACGGCGAAACCCGCCTGTCGCGAGAGAAAGCCAAACGCCTTGCGGCGTGGCACGATCTCGAGAAGGCCATGGAAGAGGGCACGCTGGTGCAAGGCCTGGTCAATGGCAAGGTCAAGGGCGGTCTCACGGTCATGGTCAACGGCATACGTGCCTTCCTGCCCGGTTCCCTGGTCGATATCCGCCCGGTCAAGGACACCAACCCCTACGAAGGCAAGCAACTCGACTTCAAGGTGATCAAACTCGACCGCAAGCGCAACAACGTTGTGGTTTCGCGCCGCGCGGTACTGGAACAGACCCAGGGTGCGGAGCGCAACGCGCTGCTGGCCAGCCTGCAGGAAGGCGCAGTCGTCAAAGGCATCGTCAAGAACATCACCGATTACGGTGCGTTTGTCGACCTCGGCGGCATCGATGGTTTGTTGCACATCACCGATCTGGCCTGGCGCCGCGTCAAGCATCCTTCGGAAGTCCTCAACGTCGGCGATGAAGTCACCGCCAAGATCCTCAAGTTCGACCAGGAAAAGAATCGCGTATCGCTGGGCCTGAAGCAGCTCGGCGAAGATCCGTGGGTGGGCTTGTCGCGTCGCTACCCGACCGGTACACGCCTGTTCGGCAAGGTCTCGAACCTTACCGACTACGGCGCGTTTGTGGAGATCGAGCAGGGCATCGAAGGCCTTGTACATGTGTCCGAAATGGACTGGACCAACAAGAACGTCCATCCTTCGCGCGTGGTGCAACTGGGCGACGAGGTCGAAGTGATGATTCTCGAGATCGACGAAGATCGCCGCCGTATTTCGCTGGGCATGAAACAGTGCAAGCCCAATCCGTGGGACGAGTTTGCGTCCAATTCCAAGAAGGGCGACAAAGTCCGCGGCCAGATCAAGTCAATCACGGATTTCGGCATTTTCATCGGACTGCAGGGAGGCATCGACGGCCTGGTGCACTTGTCGGATCTTTCCTGGAGCGTGCCCGGCGAAGAAGCCGTGCGCAACTACAAGAAGGGCGACGAGGTCGAGGCGATGGTGGTATCGATCGACGTCGAGCGCGAGCGCATTTCTCTCGGCATCAAGCAGCTCGAGGGCGATCCGTTTACCAACTTCGTTGCCGGCCATGACAAAGGCAGCATGGTCGAGGGCGTGGTGAAGTCGATCGATCCCAAGGGAGCCGTAATCCAGCTCGACGTCGACATCGAGGGGTATCTGCGCGCTTCCGAGGTGGCCCGCGATCGCGTCGAGGATATCCGCACGCACCTGAAGGAAGGCGACAAGGTAAATGCGATGATCATCAATATCGATCGCAAGAACCGCAATATCAACCTTTCGATCAAGGCCAAGGATGCGGCCGACGAGTCCGAAGCCATGCAGAAACATGCTTCCGACAGCACGTCGAATGCCGGCACGACCAATCTGGGTGCTTTGCTCAAAGCCAAGCTGGACAACAAGAACTCTGCGCAATAGGACGCGCCATGACCAAGTCGGAGCTGATAGCCAAGCTGGCCGCGCATTTTCCCCAGCTGGTCGCAAGCGATGCAGAGCTTGCCGTGAAAATGGTCCTGGATGCCATGGCAAAGAGCCTGGCCCAGGGACACCGCATCGAAATTCGCGGTTTTGGAAGTTTCGGATTGAATTACCGCCCGCCCCGCGTGGGACGCAATCCAAAATCCGGCGACAAAGTACATGTCCCGGCCAAGTATGTGCCGCATTTCAAGGCGGGCAAGGAACTGCGCGAACGCGTGGACTTCAAGGGCCAGTAGACGGGCGGATTTGCGTCAAGGCTCGACAAGTGGGGCGGCATATCGCAAGATCATGCCGCCTTTTCTTGTCTGATTTCCGCGCTCCGATGTGCCAAAGCGGGTGATATTGCCGATGCGCTACCTGTCCTGGATATTCCGTCTGTTGGTGTTCGTACTGCTGTTCGGTTTTGCGCTCAAGAATTCGGACCCGGTCGTTGTGCGTCTCTATCTGGGCACTCAATGGGAGGCCTCGCTGGCGCTGGTGGTACTGGTTTTTTTCGGCATCGGCGCTGCAGCGGGTGTCATGGCTTGTTTCGCTTATATTTTCCGCCAGCGCCGCGAGATCCTGCAACTGCGCAAGGAATTGCGCGCGCGGCCCGGTCCGCCCGAAGACTCGGCCTAATCTGCGCCGGTATCACTCGAAATGATCTGGGATCGGGTCTGAAACATGGAATTTGAATTCTGGTGGCTTCTGGGGTTTCCGCTGTTTTTTGCCTTCGGCTGGCTTGCGGCGCGTGTCGACATCAAGCAACTGCTTTCCGAATCCCGTGCGTTGCCCCTGTCGTATTTCAAAGGGCTCAATTTTCTCCTCAACGAGCAGCCCGACAAGGCCATCGAGGCGTTTATCGAAGTCGTGAAGGTGGATCCGCAGACGGTCGAGTTGCACTTTGCGCTCGGCAGCCTGTTCCGCCGCCGTGGCGAAGTGGAACGCGCGATCCGGATGCACGAGAACCTGCTCGAGCGGGCAGATCTGGTGCCCGAGCAGAAAATGACCGCGTTGTACGAACTCGCGCAGGATTATCTGAAGGCCGGACTGCTGGACCGGGCGGAGGAATTTTTCAGCAAGCTTCAGGGGACCCAATACGAACAGCAGGGATTCAAGTTCCTGCTCGAAATCTACGAGCAGGAAAAGGACTGGAAAAAAGCCATCGAGACCTCCCGCAAGATGGACTCGGCGTCCGGCCAGTCGAGTGCGAAAGACATCGCCCATTTCTACTGCGAACTGGCAGCCGTGGAGATCACGCACTCGCGATGGGATCAGGCGCGCGACCATTTGAGCGAGGCCCTGAACGTAAACCGCAGATGCGCGCGTGCGAGCATCCTGCTCGGTGACACGGAAATCGGACAAGGCCGGCCCCAGGCGGCGATCGAATACTGGAAGGGCCTGGAAAGCCAGAACCCGCCTTATATTTCCCTGGTGGCCGAGAAGTTGCTCGCCGCACATCGCAGCCTCGGACGGGAGGAGGAAGGCCTGCAATTGCTGCGCGGCTATCTCACGAACAATCCTTCCCTCGATTTGTTGAACGTGATATTCCAGGGAGAACTCGAATTGCGCGGCGCCGACCACGCCTACCGGCTGGTACGCGACGAGCTTGCACGCAATCCGACATTGCTCGGACTGGACAAACTTCTCGAGGCGCAACTGCTGGAAGCACCTGCCGAACGCCGCCACGAACTTCAGCTGATCAAGAATCTGGTGCATCAACATACCCGCAGCCTGGCGCTTTACCGTTGCGAGAGTTGCGGTTTTAAGGCGCGCCAGTTCTACTGGCATTGTCCGGCGTGCAATGGCTGGGAAACCTATCCGCCGCGGCGCACCGAGGAAAGGGAATTTGCCGGATGAATTCCCGCGTGATTGTTGCGCTGGACTACGCGGATGCGAAGTCCGCACTGGCCCTTGTCGAGCGTCTGGAGCCATCGGCCTGCAAAGTGAAAGTCGGCAAGGAATTATTCACGGCCGCGGGACCCGCGTTCGTTGCATCAATTGCGCAGCGCGGCTTCGAAGTCTTTCTCGACCTGAAGTTTCACGATATTCCGAATACCGTGGCGCAGGCCTGCAGGGCGGCGGCGCAACTGGGCGTGTGGATGCTCAATGTCCACGCGCTCGGCGGCCGCTCGATGATGAACGCTGCCCGGGAAGCGATCGAATCCGCGCCTCGCAGGCCGCACCTGATCGCGGTTACCGTGCTGACGAGCCTGGCCGAGCCTGATTTGCGCGAAGTCGGAATCAACGCGAGTCCGCACGCTGAAGCCATGAAACTCGCGGAGCTGGCAGGGGCCTGTGGCCTCGATGGGGTGGTGTGCTCCGCGCATGAAGCCGCTGCGATCGGCGACCGGCTGGGCCGCCGCTTTTTGCGCGTAACGCCGGGCATTCGTTTGCCAGGAGACAGCGCGGGCGACCAGAGGCGCATCATGACGCCGCAGGTCGCGATCGAATCCGGGGCCAGTTACCTGGTCATTGGCAGGTCGGTAACCCGTGCCGCCGACCCTTTGACGGTGCTTGAGCGGATCAATCGCGATATTGCAGTTACGGAGGCAGGTCAGTGAAAATTACCATCATCGGCAGCGGCTACGTCGGATTGGTGTCGGGTGCGTGTTTTGCCGACCTTGGCAACGATGTGCTCTGTCTGGATGTCGACGAAAAAAAGATTGCCCAGCTTCGCGGCGGCAGCATTCCAATTTATGAGCCGGGGCTGCAGCAGTTGGTCAGCCACAACGTCGCCGCGGGTCGATTAAGATTCACGACCGATATCGATGAAGGCGTGGATTATGGCGCAGTGCAGTTCATCGCGGTAGGAACGCCTTCGGATCAGGACGGTTCGGCCGACCTGCGCTACGTCATCGCGGCGGCGCGCAACATCGGCCGCAGCATGAACGAATATCGTGTGATCGTGAACAAGTCGACGGTTCCCGTAGGCACCTCCGAACGCGTGTCGGCGGCAATAACGGAAGAACTCAAGAAGCGCGGCCTCGATCTGGCGTTCAGCGTGGTATCGAATCCGGAATTCCTCAAGGAAGGCGCGGCGGTTGGCGACTTCATGCGGCCGGACCGCATCGTCGTCGGCAGTTCCGATGAACGCGCGACGCAGATCATGCGCCAGCTCTACGCGCCCCTGCTGCGTAATCACGACCGAATGCTGGTCATGGATCCACGTTCGGCAGAACTCACCAAGTACGCCGCCAACGCGATGCTGGCGACGCGCATCTCGTTCATGAATGAACTGGCCAATCTGGCCGAAAAGCTCGGTGCCAATATCGAGTCGGTGCGTCAGGGCATAGGCTCCGATCAGCGCATCGGATATCACTTTCTATACGCGGGCGTGGGTTACGGCGGTTCCTGTTTTCCCAAAGACATCCAGGCATTGCAGCACACCGCGGGCGAGTACGGCATGCAACTTACGATCGTCGATTCCGTGGAAAAAGCCAATCGCACGCAAAAGCAGCGGCTTCTGGAAAAAGTGCGCGGGCGTTTCGGCGAGCACCTGGACGGGCGGCATTTCGCGGTCTGGGGACTGTCGTTCAAGCCCAATACCGACGACATGCGGGAAGCGCCCAGCCGGGTGGTGATCAACGGCTTGCTGGCGCGCGGGGCCAGCATCACGGCCTACGATCCGGTGGCGATGGAAGAGGGAAGGAGAATATTTGCCAACGAACCCGGTGTTCGTTTCGCATCATCGACGGTCGGCGCGCTTGACGGCGCGGATGCACTGATCATCGTCACGGAATGGAAGGAATTTCGCAGTCCGGACTTCGACGACATGAAGAAGCGCCTGAAGTCACCGGTGGTCTTCGACGGGCGCAACCTTTACGATCCGGCCCAGATGCGCGCTGCCGGTATCGAGTATTTTTCGGTGGGCAGGCCTCAATGATCGGACGCGAGCTGATCGAAAAGGCGAGGCTGCTGGTCGTCGGCGACGTCATGCTGGACCGCTACTGGTTCGGCGATGTCGATCGCATTTCGCCGGAAGCGCCTGTTCCGGTGGTAAGAGTCGGGCGCACGGAAGAGCGTCTTGGCGGGGCCGCCAACGTGGCGCGCAACATTGCTGCGATAGGAGCCCGCGCCGGCCTGCTGTCGGTGGTTGGCGAGGATGAGGCGGCAGGCCGTATACAAGAGCTGCTGAAAACCGGTGGAATCGATGCCCAGCTGCACAGGGATCCTGGCTTGGCCACGACAGTCAAACTGCGGGTCATCGGGCGCCAGCAGCAACTGCTGCGTATCGACTTCGAGACCGAACCGGGTCACGAAGTGCTGATGTCCAAGCTCGCCGACTTCGAGGCCAGGCTGACAAAGGCAGACCTGGTGATTCTGTCCGATTATGGCAAAGGCGGGCTCAAGCACATCGAGCGCATGATCGAAGCGGCGCGCGCGGCGGGCAAATCCGTTCTGGTCGACCCGAAAGGCGACGACTACTCGCGCTACAGGGGTGCCACGCTGCTTACGCCGAATCGATCCGAATTCCGTGAAGTCGCCGGGCGCTGGAAAAGCGAGGACGATTTGACCGAACGCGCGCAGAAGCTGCGCAGCGAACTCGCCCTGGAAGCACTGTTGATTACCCGCAGCGAGGAAGGCATGACTTTGTACCGCGAGGGCGAGCGCCTTCATGTCCCGGCCGTGACGCGGGAAGTGTACGATGTCAGCGGCGCGGGCGATACGGTAATTGCGATTCTGGGCGTTATGCTGGCGGCGGGAGCGGGCTTTGCCGAGGCAGTCCAGCTCGCCAACAAGGCGGCTGGCATCGTCGTCGGTAAACTGGGCACCGCGGTGGTTCATTTCGAAGAACTCTTTTCCTGAATCGCATATGCAAATCGTCGTCACCGGCGCCGCCGGATTTATCGGTTCCAATCTCGTCCGGGCGCTGAACGCACGCGGAGAGACCAATATTCTCGCGGTCGACAACCTGAGCCGCGCCGACAAAATTCGCAATCTGGCGGATTGCGAAATTGCCGATTATCTGGACAAGGAGCACTTCCGCGCAGCCCTGGATGCAGGCTCATTCGATGGGGAAATTGCCGCGATTCTGCACCAGGGCGCCTGCTCGGACACGATGCAGACGGATGGCCGCTACATGATGGATAACAACTTCCGTTATTCGTCCGACCTGCTGGCGTATTGCCAGTCCGAATCCGTGCCGCTGATCTACGCTTCCTCCGCGTCGGTGTACGGTGCCGGGCCGGTATTCAAGGAGGGGCGCGCCAATGAGAGGCCGCTCAATGTGTACGGCTACTCGAAATTCCTGTTCGATCAGATCGTGCGCAGGCGCTGGGAGGACAACAGCGCGCAAGTGGTCGGGCTGAGATATTTCAACGTTTACGGCCCGCGCGAAGCACACAAGGGCCGGATGGCGTCGGTCGCGCTGCATTGCTTCGACCAGTTCCGTGAAACCGGGAAAGTAAAACTGTTCGAAGGCAGTGGTGGCTACGCGGCAGGCGAGCAACGGCGCGATTTCATATCGGTCGACGACGTGGTGCGGGTCAATCTCCACTTCCTCGACAACCCGCAGAGGTCCGGAATATTCAACTGCGGTACCGGCGCTTCCCAGACCTTCAACGAAGTAGCGGCAGCGACGATCAACGCCTTGCGGGCGGCCGAAGGACGCGACGCGTTGACTCTTTCCCAATTGAAGGCGCAGGCGATGATCGAATACGGATCCTTCCCTCCCGGCCTCAAGGACAAATACCAGAGCTTCACCGAGGCCGACCTCGATGATCTGCGGGGCGCGAAGTACTCCGTGCCGTTCTCCGACGTGCGGGCTGGCGTCGGGCGCTACGTCGGATGGCTCCTAGCGAACCGGGCGCCCTGACTATTCCCTTCGGACGCCCGCGAGTATCATCCCTGCGCATGGATCGCAATCCTGTCGGTACACGCAAAACCCTCGACGACTTCGTGGGCAATACGCCACTCGTGCGCCTGAAGCGCATACCGGGCGCCACGAGCAACGTCATTTTGGCGAAACTCGAAGGCAACAACCCCGCCGGATCAGTGAAGGACAGGCCCGCGCTTTCGATGGTTCGCAGGGCGGAGGAACGCGGGCAGATCAAGCCCGGCGATACGCTGATAGAAGCGACCAGCGGCAATACCGGCATCGCCCTTGCAATGGTCGCTGCATTGCGCGGCTATCGCATGATCCTGGTCATGCCTGAGCATCTTTCGATTGAGCGCCGTCAGAGCATGGCGGCGTTCGGCGCCAGATTCGTGCTGACTCCGAAAGAGGGCGGAATGGAGAGGGCGCGCGACGTTGCCGAGCAGATGCAGGCGGACGGACAAGGGCTGATCCTCGACCAGTTCGCCAATCCCGACAATCCGCTTTCGCATTACGAAGGAACGGGGCCGGAAATCTGGCGCGATACGCAAGGGCAGGTCACGCATTTTGTCAGCAGCATGGGGACCACCGGCACCATCATGGGATGCGCGCGCTATTTCAAGGAGAAAAACGCTTCCATCACAATCGTGGGCTGCCAGCCCACGGAGGGTTCGCAGATTCCCGGCATCCGCAAATGGCCGGACGCTTATCTGCCGCGCATCTTCGATCGCAAGCGAGTGGATCGGGTGGTCGAGGTCGCGCAACGAGACGCCGAGGACATGACACGCCGACTGGCCCGCGAAGAGGGCATTTTCGCCGGCATTTCCTCAGGCGGCGCGCTGTGGGCGGCGCTGCGGATTTCCGGCGAAGTCGAAAATGCCACCATCGTCACGATTGTCTGCGATCGCGGCGACCGTTATCTTTCCACCGGAGTTTTCCCCGCCGAATAGTTACCGTATGCGCCGCTGACGCCAATGCGTCACCCAGCGCCCGGGTGTCCGCTGCAGGCTCTCGAACAGGACTCGTGCCTCAGCTTCCGGTATTCTCACGCTGTAACCTTTCCGTGGCAGACTGCTCCCGGTGGCCAGACCTACAACACTGCAGACGTCACACTCATGACACCCATTCTCGCATTCGATATCGAAACGGTTCCCGACGTGGCAGGGTTGCGCAAGCTCCACGGCCACGGGAAGGACATCAGCGATGCCGAAGTCGCGCAACTCGCTTTCGATCGGCGGCGCGAAGCGACCGGTAGCGATTTTCTGCCGCTGCATCTGCATCGCGTGGTCGCGATTTCCTGCGCATTGCGCGATCGCGACAGTTTTCGTGTCTGGTCACTGGGTGAGCCGGACGAACCGGAGCGCGACCTGGTAAAGCGTTTTTTCGATGGCATCGGGAAATATACGCCGCAACTGGTGTCGTGGAACGGCAGCGGATTCGACTTGCCGGTTCTGAACTATCGCGCGCTGATCCACGGCGTGCATGCCGCACGCTTCTGGGACATGGGTGAAGACGATCGCGATTTCAAATGGAACAACTACATCAGCCGCTATCACAGCCGCCATCTCGATCTGATGGACGTTCTGGCGATGTATCAGGGCAGGGGCAATGCGCCGCTCGACCAGATGGCGCAACTGCTCGGGCTGCCCGGCAAGCTCGGCATGGACGGATCCAAAGTCTGGGAGGCGTTCCAGCAGAGCCGCATCGCGGAGATCCGTAACTATTGCGAAACCGACGTTGCCAATACCTATCTGCTTTACCAGCGCTTCCAGTTGGTGCGCGGCGTGCTCGATGAAACGCAGTACCGCAGCGAATGCGATCTGGTGCGGACCACCCTGTCGAAAACCGGCGAAGATCACTGGCGCGAATTTACCGCGGCTTGGCAAACCTAGCGTGAAATTAGGCCCGGTGAGCCCCGCAGTGCGGGTGGAAGCGCTCGATCAGGAAGGGCGAGGCGTGGCGCATCTCGACGGCAAGGTCATTTTCATCGAGGGTGCGCTGACCGGAGAAACGGTCGAATATGTCTCCTTCCAGCGCAAACCGAGTTACGAACTCGCGCAAGCGAAACGGATCATCCGGGCATCCGTGTCGAGGGTGCAGCCTCGTTGCCGCTACTTTGGCGTGTGTGGCGGTTGCAGCATGCAACACCTCGAGCCGCGCGCGCAGGTGGCGGCGAAGCAGCGTGTGCTGGAGGACAATCTCGCCCGCATCGGCAAGGTGGCGCCAGAGACCATCCTTTCACCGGTCCATGGACCTGCCTGGCAGTACCGCTATCGGGCACGATTCTCGGCCCGCCACGTTGCGAAGAAAGGCACGCTGGTCGGGTTTCGTGAGCTGCGCAGCAGCTTCGTCGTCGACATGCAGACATGCGAAGTCGTGCCGGCCCGGATTTCTGCGCTGCTGGTCCCGTTGCGCGAGCTGATTGCGTCGTTATCCATCCGCGAGCGGTTGCCGCAGGTCGAGCTGGCCATCGGGGATGCTGTCGATGTACTGGTTCTTCGTGTGATCGAACCGCCGGACGATGCGGACCTCGGGAGGCTCAGGGAGTTTGCAATCCGGCATCGCGTGCAATTAATGCTGCAGCCGAAGGGCCCGGAGTCGGTCTATCCCTTGTTTCCGGAGCAAGTCATTCCCCTGCAATATCGCATCCCCGATTTCGATCTCACGTTTCCCTTCGACGCGACGGATTTCACCCAGGTCAATCACGAGATCAACCGGGTGCTCGTACGGCGTGCGATCACCCTGCTCGACCCGCAACCGGGAGAGCGCATCGCCGATTTTTTCTGTGGCCTGGGAAATTTCTCGCTGGCGATTGCCCGTCGTGGCGCGCAAGTACTCGGTGTCGAAGGCAATGCGCGCCTGGTACAGCGCGCGCACGGAAATGCCGTTCTCAATGGCCTGGAGACCCAGTGTCGTTTTCTCGACCGTGACCTGTTCAGGATTACGGTGCAAGATTGGAAGGCACTGGCCCCTTTCGACCGGATCCTCATCGATCCGCCGCGCGATGGCGCGATGGAACTGGTAAAAGCGCTAGGCGAATTACCACCGGCGCGCATTGTATACGTGTCGTGTAATCCGGCGACACTGGCGCGGGATGCGGCAGTACTGGTTAATGTGCACGGATACCGGCTTGTCGCGGCAGGCGTCATCAACATGTTTCCGCACACGTCGCACGTCGAATCGATCGCGCAATTCGAACGCTGACCCGCTAGCCCGGTGAAAAAAAACGGCGGCCACAGGCCGCCGTTTTAATTTTTCTCGACCCCGATCAGTCGCGCTGGCCGGTAAATGCCATGAGCAACTGCAGCAGGTTGACGAAAATGTTGTACAGGCTGATGTATACGCCGGTTGCCGCCATGATGTAGTTGGTCTCGCCGCCGGTGACAATGCGGCTGACATCATGCAGCAGGAACAGCGAGAAGACGACCACGACCAGAGCTGAGATCGTGAGGGCCAGCGCCGGAATCTGGAAGAACATGTTCGCCAGCATGGCCAGCAGAAGCACGATCATGCCCACGAACAGGAACTTGCCCATGAAACTGAAGTCCTTCTTCGTGACGGTCGCGATCAGGCTCATCGCCACCAGGATGCCGCCCGTACCGACTGCCGCGATGCCGATCAGTTGAGGCCCATTGTGCAGCTTCAAGGCGAAGTTGAGCAGCGGTCCCAGCCACCAGCCGAGAATGAAGGTCATGCCGAGCAGCAGCAGCACCCCCAGACCGCTGTTGCGGTTCGCGGAGATTGCGAACTGCAGGCCGACGATCGCGCCGATCATCAGCAGCGTGGCCATGATTGGATGCTGCATGATGATGCCACCCGTCGAAATGCCGACAAAGGCGCCGATGACCGTCGGCACCATGGTCAGCGCGAGCAGCAGATAGGTATTCCGCAGCACCGTGTTCCGTGCGCCTGACAGTGATCCGGACTGTGAACCGTACTGGATTTCAGGTTGCATTTTGTTACAGCCTCCTCAAGGGAAATTACAGCGAGTAAGACTACGCAACTGCGGTCAAAGTTTCAATGGTTTGTGCGGCGTACCCTGCCTATGCGCTATCATCGCTGCGGGCTTGGCTGGAATACAACCGCGCGTCATGGAATCAGTTCGAATGATGCGCGAGACGCAAGGAGGGTTGGCAGAGCGGTTGAATGCACTGGTCTTGGCGCATGCGCAGCCTGCGCCAGCGGAGGCATAACCTGCTTTGCAGGTTATGCCGCAGCTAAAACCTGCGGGGGATGACGCACGGAACAAGGGAAGGGTGGCAGAGCGGTTAAATGCACCGGTCTTGAAAACCGGCAGAGGCGCAAGCCTCTCGTGGGTTCGAATCCCACCCCTTCCGCCA
>DATFUO010000120.1:0-2295 GCA_035260785.1 Burkholderiales bacterium | reverse complement strand
CGCCGATCTCGGCATGTTGGTCGTGGTCGAAGGCATCGAGACCAACGAGCAACTGGAGCTGATCAGCGCCGATGGCACGGTGACCGAGGCGCAGGGCTACCTGTTCAGCCGGCCGGTGCCGGCGGTGCGAGTACGGCAGTTGCTGAACGCGTCGCACGGCCGCCGTCCGCCGGACGGGCAGTTGCTTCCGATTGCGTCGCGATCGATCGCCTGAAAACCATTTTCCGGATTCAATTCTTGGTTGCATGAGCAAAATGACGTCTTTCTGGCTTCACGATTAACCCTAATGCCGCAATGTCTTTGCCTTTGACTTAAGAAAACATTAACCTTCCCGAAATCGGCACGGTGGCTCGCCGAGGCGAAGGGGTCGAGATGGGTCCGGCGATGCAACCAGCCAGTCGCGCACTTGAAGGCGACATCGAATTCCTCGACCGCATCGACTACAGATTGGCGGAAACTGACGAAGACAGGGACGCGATCTATCGTCTGCGTTACCGGGCCTATCGTCATGAAGGGGCCATCGGTCCAATCAGTGATCACAAGCTCACCGATCGCTTCGACGATGCCCCGAACTGCTGGACATTTGGCGTGTATGTCGATGGCTCGCTGACGAGTTCGCTTCGTATCAGTCTGGCGACGCCCGCTAATGCCGATACGCCCGCCGTCGATGCTTTCGGGGATTTCCTGGAGCCGGAACTTGCGCAGGGAAAAACCATCGTCGATCCTAACCGCTTCGTCGCGGATCCGGGGCGTGCACAGAAAATCCCGAAACTGCCCTACATGACGCTGCGGCTCGCTTACGTGGCCTGCACGCATTTCAGGGCCGACATCGGCACCGCGACCGTGCGTAAGGAGCATCAGGCGTTTTACCGGAGGGTGTTTCTGCACAAGACCCTCTGCCCGCCGCGGCCCTATCCGACCCTGACGAAACCGCTGTGCCTGATGGCGGCCGACTATCCGACAATGTGCGAGAAGGTTTTTCGCCGCTATCCGTTTTTTCGTTCAAGCGCCTTCGAACGGCGGATGTTGTTTGAGCGCAACGGCGCGCGCCGTCTGTCTTCGCCCGATGTGATGATGTCTCTGCTGGAGCGCACATCGATCGTCCCGCAGCCCTGACGAATCGGCCTGGTTCCCCTCTGGGGCGCCATTTTGCGGACGAGTGTTGCCGCTGGGCTGCAGTTTAGGCCCCAAAACAGGCTGTTGCGACCGCGCCTCCGGCTTGCCTTCACCGTCGCGCCACATTTACAACCCATTAACTATCGCGGTTGCTTTTCGCCGTTTGTCGGCATTTGATCGGGTCTGGCAATACCCCATCAAGGTTGACGGAACGTTCGTTTAACCATCGCCCTGTAGACCGGATAACAGTCGAAAAACGTGAGCGTGGAGGCTCCGGAATGAAACACCAGATGCGTATCCTCCAGGGATTGAAGTTGGCCGCGGTGCTCGCGGTAGCGCTGTCGATGGGCGCCTGCGCGAACAGGAACCTCGCCGATGGCGCGATGGCAAGTGCGGCGACCCCGGGCAGCCAGCAGGATTTCGTCGTCAATGTCGGTGATCGCGTGTTCTTCGAGAGCGACCAGACCGATTTGACGCCGCAGGCGATCGTGACCCTGGAGAAGCAGGCGCGCTGGCTGCAGAGCTACAACCGCTATTCCTTCACCATTGAAGGCCATGCGGACGAGCGTGGCACCCGCGAATACAATATTGCGCTGGGTGCCCGGCGCGCCCAATCGGTTCGGACCTTCCTCGCCTCGCGCGGCATCGATCCCTCGAGGATGCGGACCATCTCTTACGGCAAGGAACGTCCGGTCGCGGTATGCAACGACATCTCGTGCTGGTCGCAGAACCGCCGCGCCGTCACGGTGCTGAACGCCAGCTCGTAAGGGTTGGCTGTTTCGCAAAGTTTGCCGCCGGCGCCTTCGGGCGCCGGTTTTGTTTGGCGGCTTGGCTCCAGGCGCTTGTTTGTTTCAGTCACATTTTTGGCGTACTCCATCTCTCAATGTGATCCGCTTTCGATGTCACGCCGTTTTCGTCGTCAGGCCAGAATGTCATCCAGATTTCATGGAATTACACGCGCCGCGGCCATGGCCGCGATGCTCGCGCTTTGTTCGCAGGCGTTCGCCCAATCCGAGGATGCCGATCCGGAAATGCGGGTTCAGCAGCTTGAGAATCAGTTGCGGCAACTCACCGGCCAGAATGAGGAACTGCAATACCGCAACCGGCAGCTCGAAGAGCGCCTGCGATTGCTTCAGGGCGGCGCGCAAGCCGTGCCCGGTCAACCCGCCGCTGCCCAGC
>DATFUO010000119.1:0-3668 GCA_035260785.1 Burkholderiales bacterium | reverse complement strand
AGCGGCGCACTGGCAAAGGCGTACCTGGAGCAGACGCCGGGTTGCGAATACATCGGCATCGAAGTGGATGCCGACTATGCAAACGCAGCTCGATCGTCGTGCACAAGGGTCATCGTGGACGACATCGAGAAGATGGAGGATCGCGTATTCGGCACACTATTTCCCGCGGACTGCTGGGTCTTCGCGGACGTGCTCGAACATCTGTACGATCCCTGGTCCGTTCTGCGCCGGTTGCGCGGCGCCCTGTCGGCAGACGCGTCGGTCGTTGCGTGCATTCCCAATGCGCAACACTGGAGCTTCCAGGCCAAGCTGAATTGCGGGATGCTCAAGTACGAGGATGACGGTCTTTTCGATCGCACCCACATCCGGTGGTTTACAAAAATGACGATCGGCGAGTTATTTCAGTCCTCCGGTTTCCGAATAGTCGAGGGTACGGAGCGCGTCTTCGAGGAACCTTTTCGTGACAGCGTGCTGGTCGGAATAAAGGCACTGGCCGAAGCTACGGGGGCGGACGTCCAGCAGGCAGTACACAATGCCAAGCCTCTGCAGTGGGTCGTTCGCGCAACGCCTGCGTAGATAGCAGCTGGCGAAACCGCGGCCCCCTCGCTCCCGATCACGCAAGCATCGGGGGCCTTTCCTGCGACAGAAAAGCGGCCGTTGTCCTCGCCTTCCAACCCATCGGCACATTGTGCTAAAGTACGTGCATATGCACGTTATTGTTCCGTTTCAGCCGTGAGCAGCACCACGACCGCCGCGCGCCCGAAATCCGTTCGCGGGGTGCAAACATCGGTTGCCGTCGACACGCGCTATCGGCAAGCCCCCACCGCCTGCACCGGGGCAAAGCTGCGCCGCCTGACGCGTCGCGTCACCGCGTTCTACGAACACCACATGCGCGACAGTGGACTGAAACTTTCCCAGTATTCGCTGCTCGCGCAGTTGTCCGAGATGCCGCAAGCGCTGACCGAGCTGGCCGACCGCATGGAAATCGATCGCACCACGCTGACGCGCAGCCTGCAACCCCTGCTGGAGCAAGGCTGGGTTGCCGAATCGTCCGGCGCCGATGCGAGGCAGCGCCTGTTCGTCCGCACGGCGAGCGGGACCCGCGCCCGCAGCGTGGCGCGCAAACATTGGCGCGAGGCGCAGCTCGCGCTCGAGCGGCACCTCGGCCAGGATTTCGTCGCCAACTTCCATGCGCAGCTCGATCAGGCCTTGTCGCGCCTCAAGCCCGCCCTCCCCGAGGATAACTAATCATGTCTTCCCGCAACGAAGCACGGTCCTACTGGTTAATCGTTCTGCTGGCCGCCGCGCTGTTGATGGTAACCATGGGTTCGCGCCAGTCCCAGGGCCTGTTCCTGTCGCCGCTCAATACCTCGACCGGACTCGGCATCGCCACGATCAGCCTGGCCATGGCGATAGGCCAGTTCGTCTGGGGCGCGGTCCAGCCGATCGCAGGGGCGATTGCCGACCGCTATGGTCCGGGGCGCGTGCTCGTCGGCGGCATCCTCCTGCTGGCGCTCGGCTCTGCAATCACGCCCTTCATGACGACTTCCGCCGGGCTGATTTTCTCGCTCGGCATCCTGGTCGCCGCGGGTTCCGGCGCGGGGAGCTTCTCGGTGCTGATCGGATCTGCGGCGCGGCATATGCCGCCGGAAAAGCGCGGCATGGCCGCCGGCATCATCAATGCCGGCGGATCGTTCGGCCAGTTCGTATTCGCACCGATTACGCAAAAACTGATCAGCGCGCTAGGCTGGATGGACGCGATGTGGTCGATCGCATTGATCGCGCTGGCGGCGCTGCCGATCACCCGCGCGCTGCGCGGCAAACCGGCAACGGCTTCGGAACAGGCCCGTTCGGTGGCGGTCAATCCCGCTGACAAGGGAATGCGGGCCGCGCTGCGCGACGCAATGAAAGACCGCAGCTACCTGCTGCTGCATGCCGGTTTCTTCACCTGCGGATTCCATATCGCCTTCCTGGTCACGCATCTGCCGGGCGAAGTGCAGTTGTGTGGACTGTCGGCGCAGGTGGCGAGCTGGTCGCTCGCCATCATAGGCCTGGCGAACATTGCAGGCAGCCTGCTGGCCGGCTTCGGAACACAGAGGTTTCGCAGCAAATACATTCTGTTCTGGATGTACGGCTCGCGCACGGCGCTGATCCTGGCCTATCTGGCTGCGCCGAAGACCGCGCTAACGTTCTATGTCTTCGCTGCGGGACTCGGGCTGACCTGGCTTGCAACGGTGCCGCCCACTGCGACCATCGTCGGCAAACTTTTCGGCGCACGCTACCTGGCAACCCTGTTCGGCCTGACGCTGCTGTCGCACCAGATCGGCGCCTTCCTCGGCGCGTGGCTGGGCGGGCTCGCCGTCGTCAACCTCGGTGATTACACGCTCATGTGGTACCTCGATGCCGGGCTCGCCGCTTTCGCAGCCCTGGTCAACCTGCCGATCCGCGAAGCGCGCATCGCAGCGAAACTTCAGCCCGCCTGAATCTTCACAGGCCCGGGGAATCGCGTAACATTCCGCATTGCCGCCAATCGGCGCACACGATGCGGATTGATTCATGGCCGAACAGGGCAACTGGGCATTTCCTAAGGGCGTGCAACCGCAGCAGGATGAATTGCGGTTCGACCTCGACCCGGCGCTCGACGCCGTCGTGCAGTTGCGCTCGGAAATCCCGGAAGATGCCTTCACGGCATCCATCCTCGGCACCGAACGCGCCGGCAACGGCATTGTCATCCGCGACGATGGCCTCGTTCTCACCATCGGCTACCTCATCACGGAGGCCAGCAGCATCTGGCTGACCACCAATAGCGGCCTGGCGGTCGCGGGTTACCCGCTGGCTTACGACCAGGCCACCGGATTCGGACTGGTGCAACCGCTGGGCCGTCTCGGCGTAACAGCGCTGCCGCGCGGCAGCGCGACCTCCTGCGCAATCGGAGACCACGTCCTCGTCATCGGCCACGGTGGCCGCGCGCATGCATTGAAAGCGCAAATCATCGCCCGACGCGAATTCGCCGGTTACTGGGAATACGTGCTCGACGAAGCATTGTTCACCGCGCCCGCGCATCCGCAGTGGGGAGGTGCCGCGGTAGTGGGGATGGATGGCCGGCTGCTGGGTATCGGTTCGCTGCTGGTGGAGGAAGCGCACGACGGCAAACCGTTGCAAGGCAACATGGTCGTGCCGATCGACCTGCTCGAACCGATCCTGAACGACATGCTCAACCTGGGACGTTCGGGCCGCGCGCCCCGCCCCTGGCTGGGAATGTATGCGGCGCAAGCCGGCAGGCAGATCGTCGTCGGCGGACTGGCCGCGGACGGGCCGGCGCACCGCGCCGGCATTCGCGAGGGCGACATGGTGCTCGAGGTCGCCGGACAGCGCGTGTCCTCTCTGGCAGACCTGTTCCGCAGAATCTGGGGGCTCGGCGCGGCCGGCACGGAAATTCCGCTGACGCTGGCGCGCGAAGGCTCGCTGCTCAACGTGCGCCTGCAATCGGTCGACCGTAACGACTTCCTGAAGAAACCCCAACTCCACTAAATGGGTTGACCGCTGTTTTCCGCTAACGCGATATCCACGACCACGCTCTCACCGCGGAGGACGCAGAGGACGCGGAGGAAAAACAAGAGAGGAAAAACGTGGGGATTAAATTATTGCCGGCTGCCAAAGTGACCGCC
>DATFUO010000118.1:0-18176 GCA_035260785.1 Burkholderiales bacterium | reverse complement strand
AATCGGCTTCGGCGCGGAGGTCAAAAGCAAAGACAACCGCAAGGACATCGGGGAAGTCTTGCGTGGGGTCGAGCCCGAGGACCTGATCAAGTACGGCCTGATCCCTGAATTCGTCGGACGTTTGCCCGTGGTTGCCACTCTGGATGAACTTGACGAGGCCGCGCTCATCCAAATCCTGACGGAACCGAAAAATGCGCTGCTGAAGCAATATCAGCGCATGTTCAGCATGGAAGGCGTGGAACTCGAAGTGCGCTCGGAGGCGCTGAAGGCGGTGGCCTTCAAGGCGCTGGCGCGACGCACCGGCGCGCGCGGGCTGCGCTCGATCCTGGAACATGTCCTGCTCGACATCATGTACGACCTGCCTTCCCTGAATAATGTGGAGAAGGTGGTCGTGGATGAGAGCATGATCAAGGGCGATGCCCAGCCTATACTGTTGTATTCCGACCAGCCGAAGGTTGCGGGTTCCGCTTGAAGAGCGGCCGATTTCGCAACCTCCCGCAGGCATCTGTTCGCAAGAAGTCAACGAATTACCGGGGATTTGCGGTTTGGTTGAATTAACCGGACCGTCCCCCACCTTAGATCGTACCGATGCCACTTTAGGTGACCAATGACTTATCCCGCTGATCCTGCTGAAAACGCCGTTACCTACCCGCTGCTTCCATTGCGGGATGTGGTGGTTTTCCCGCACATGGTTATCCCCCTGTTCGTCGGGCGCCCGAAGTCGATCAAGGCGCTCGAGACGGCAATGGAATCAGGCAAGAGCATCCTGCTGGTAGCCCAGAAATCGGCCGCCAAGGACGAGCCCTCCCCGGAAGACCTTTACGAGATCGGGAGCATTGCCAATATCCTGCAGATGCTGAAGCTGCCCGACGGCACCGTGAAGGTGCTGGTCGAGGGCGTTCAGCGCGCGCGCGTAATCGAGGTCGTGGATGAGAAAACGCATTATGTGGCGGAAGCGGTGCCGATCCCGGCGGACGCAATCGAATCCACCGAAGTCGAAGCCATGCGCCGGGCGATGCTCACGCAATTCGACCAGTACGTGAAACTCAACAAGAAGATTCCGCCTGAAATCCTGACATCCCTGTCCGGCATCGACGAGCCGGGCCGGCTTGCCGACACCGTTGCGGCCCACCTGCCGTTGAAGCTCGATCAGAAGCAGGCGGTGCTGGAGATGTTCGAGGTCAAGAAGCGCCTCGAGCACCTGTTGTCGCTGATGGAAGCGGAACTCGACATCCTGCAGGTCGAGCGCCGCATCCGCGGGCGCGTCAAGCGCCAGATGGAGAAGAGCCAGCGCGAGTACTACCTGAACGAACAGGTCAAGGCGATCCAGAAGGAACTCGGCGACATGGAGGAGGGCGCGGATCTGGACGAGATGGAAAAACGCGTCAAGGCCGCGCACATGCCCAAGGAGGCCAGGGCCAAAGCGGAATCGGAATTGAAGAAGCTGCGCCTGATGTCGCCGATGTCCGCGGAGGCGACCGTGGTGCGCAACTACATCGAAACGATGGTCGGCCTGCCGTGGAAGAAGAAAAGCAAGATCAGCAACGATCTCATGAAAGCCCAGGAGGTGCTGGACGCCGACCACTACGGCCTGGAAAAAGTGAAGGAACGCATCGTCGAGTATCTCGCGGTCCAGCAGCGCGTCGATAAACTCAAGGCGCCGATCCTTTGCCTGGTCGGGCCGCCCGGTGTCGGCAAGACTTCGCTCGGGCAGTCGATTGCGCGGGCCACCAACCGCAAGTTCACGCGCATGTCCCTGGGCGGGGTGCGCGATGAAGCCGAGATACGCGGCCACCGGCGTACCTATATCGGTTCCATGCCGGGCAAGCTGCTGCAAAACATGGCCAAGGTCGGCGTGCGCAATCCGCTGTTCCTGTTCGACGAAGTCGACAAAATGGGGCAGGACTTCCGGGGAGATCCGTCGTCGGCGCTGCTCGAGGTGCTCGACCCGGAGCAAAACGACAAGTTCGTCGACCACTACATCGAAGTCGAATACGACCTGTCCGACGTCATGTTCGTGGCGACCGCAAACACCATGAACATCCCGGCGCCGCTGCTGGATCGCATGGAAGTGATCCGCCTGTCCGGCTATACGGAAGACGAGAAGATCAACATCGCGATGCGCTATCTCCTGCCCAAGCAGGTAAAGAACAACGGGCTCCTGGACGGGGAGATCGCTGTTTCCGAAAGTGCGATACGCGACATCGTTCGCTATTACACCCGCGAAGCCGGCGTGCGCAGTCTGGAGCGGGAAATTTCCAAGATCTGCCGCAAGGTGGTGAAATCGCTCTTGACCAAGAAGCGCGACACGCGGGTTACGGTGTCGGCGCGCAATCTCGACCATTATCTCGGAGTGCGCCGCTATACGTACGGGCTGGCCGAGAAAAACAACCAGGTCGGACAAGTGACAGGATTGGCGTGGACCGAGGTGGGGGGCGAGTTGCTCACGATCGAAACGGTGGTGATGCCCGGCAAAGGCAACATCCAGCGCACCGGCTCGCTTGGTGATGTCATGAAGGAATCGGTGGAGGCGGCGCGCTCCGTGGTCCGTACCCGTGCAGCTCGCCTCGGGGTCAGGGATGACGCGTTCGAGAAAAGTGATATTCACGTGCACGTTCCCGAGGGTGCGACGCCCAAGGACGGTCCGTCCGCGGGTATCGCAATGACGACGTCGCTGGTATCGGCGCTGACCGGGATTCCGGTACGGGCCGATGTTGCGATGACCGGTGAAATCACGCTGCGCGGCGAAGTCCTGGCGATCGGCGGTCTGAAGGAGAAATTGCTGGCGGCGCATCGCGGCGGCATCAAGACAGTTCTGATCCCGGAAGAGAATGTCAAGGATCTCACCGAGATTCCGGATAATGTAAAGAACCGCCTGGAAATTCACCCGGTGAAGTGGATCGATCAGGTGCTGGATCTGGCGCTGGAACGCAAGCCGGAGCCGCTGCCGGAAAAGACCGATCCGGTCGCGATCCCCAAAGTGGATTCGAGTGAAGCGGTGGGCGCAGTCAAACACTGAGCATCCGAAAGCAGACAGACGGGAATGCGAGATGCATTCCCGTTTTTTTGCGTGCAGTTCCCGCACGTCGACATGCCTGAATTACCGCGAACGCGCTTGACACGCTGATTTTCGCCTTGCTATAAAGCACGTCCGGGGATCAATACTTCTAAAACAATACCTCTGTCTTCCTTCGGCCCGCAGACGAACGCGGCTTCCTGGGGTTCTCATCAACGAATATGCGAAAGGGGATTTAGTGAACAAATTCGAACTCATTGAGGCCATTGCGAAGTCTGCCGATATTTCCAAGGCGGCCGCCGGCCGCGCGCTCGACGGTGCAGTGGCCGCGATCCAGGGCTCACTGAAAAAAGGCGCAATGGTGACGCTGGTCGGCTTCGGAACCTTTTATGTCGGCAAACGCGCGGCACGCAGCGGGCGTAATCCGCGCACGGGCGCCGCAATCAAGATCAAGGCGGCGAAAGTGCCGAAGTTCCGTGCTGGCAAAGCCCTCAAGGATGCAGTAAACTAGCGCGCTTCGTTAAGCCGCATCGACTTCACTCCACGCAAGTCCGGGAAACGGATTCCATGCAGCACCGCGGTTTCATTTCGCGGCGCGCTGGAAATTCGGGATGCCCAATGGGTGCTTAGCTCAGTTGGTAGAGCGTCGCCCTTACAAGGCGAATGTCGGGGGTTCGAGCCCCTCAGCACCCACCAGCGGAACTTAACGTGCAGGACAAGGAGTGGTAGTTCAGTTGGTTAGAATACCGGCCTGTCACGCCGGGGGTCGCGGGTTCGAGTCCCGTCCACTCCGCCAGACCCTGGAAGGCGAACGAGAGTTCGCCTTTTTCAATTTGATGTCCCGGATCCGGGCCGCCTCCGCCTGGGGTCCGGTTCGGGCATACTCTGGGCTTGCGCTTTTACCTCAGGACTTTCGGATAGGACCATGTACGACTTCGTATACAAGCACAAACGCTGGCTGCAGATCGCGCTGCTGGTACTGATCGTGCCGCCGTTCGCGCTGTTCGGCATCGATTTCTATTTCCGCAATACCGATGCGGGCGGTTCGCTGGCGCGGGTCGGCGACGTGCGTATCTCTGAGGTCGAATTCTCCCAGGCATTGCGCCAGGCGCAGGAGAAGATGCGCGAGATGATGCGCGACAAACCCGATCCGTCGTTGCTCAACAGCCCGCAACTCAAGGAGTCGGTGCTCAATGAACTGATCGAACGCAAGATCACGTTGTCGCACGCCGCCAAGGCCGGCATGACGATATCGGATTCCGAGCTCCAACGGATGATCGCCGGAGTCGAGGCCTTCCACGACGAGTCAGGCAAATTCTCGCGCGATCGCTATCGCCAATTGCTGCAGGGACAGGGATTGTCCGTGGCGACGTTTGAAAACCAGGTGCGCACCAACATCCTGCTCGAGCAGGTGCGCAGCGTTTATTCCGGCTCCGCTTTCATTCCCGACTCGGTCGCCGATCGGCTGCTGAAAATTCGCGAGCAGGAGCGGGAAGTCAGCCAGGCCGTATTCAATCCGGCCGATTACCGCAAGCAAGTGAAGATTTCCGATGCCGACGCGGACAAGTACTACTCGGAGCACAAGGGTGAGTTCCTGGTACCCGAACGGGTCAAGGTCGAATTCGTGGTGCTGTCTCTGGAGGCCTACCAACGCAGCGTGCAGGTCAGTGACGAAGAGGTCAGGAAGTTCTATCTGGAGAGCCAAAGCCGCTATCAGACCCCGGAAGAGCGCCGCGCCAGCCATATCCTGATCCCGGCCGCCGCGACGGCCAGTCCCGAGGAAAAAGCCAAGGCCAAGGTGCTGGCCGAGGATCTGTTCAGGCAGGTCAAGGCGAATCCGAAAAAATTCGGCGAACTCGCGGCGAAATTTTCGAAGGATCCGGGATCGGCGGAGAAGGGCGGTGACCTTGGCTTCTTCGGGCGCGGGTTGATGGTCAAGCCCTTCGATGAGGCCGCTTTCTCGATGAAAGTGGGCGACATCGTGGGTCCGGTCGAGACGCAGTACGGTTATCACGTCATTCGTCTCGATGCGATCAAGCCGACGCAAACCACGCCGCTGGAGGCGGTGAGGGCGCAGATCGTGGAGGAGCTTCGCAAGCCCAAGGTCGCCAAGGCCTTCGCCGAGGCGGCCGACAATTTCAATAATCTCGTCTACGAGCAATTCGACAGTCTGCAGCCTGCGGTGGATGCGCTGAAGCTGACGTTGCAGAAGAGCGACTGGGTAAGCCGTGCCGGCGGCAATGCGAATCCGCTCCTCAATAATGACAAGCTGCTGGCGGCGCTGTTCTCCGATGAAGTCCTCAAGAACAAGCACAACACTTCGGCGATCGAAGTCCAGCCGAACATGTTGCTGGCGGCGCGGGTCGTCGAACACAAGCCATCCGAAGGTTTGCCGCTGGACCAGGTGCGCAAGGATATCGTGCAGCATCTGGCAGACCAGGCAGCGCTGCAGCTCGCCGAAAAGGACGGCCGTACCGCGCTCGACAAACTCAAGAAGGGCGAATCTGTGGCGCTGCCATGGTCCGCGGCGCAGACGGTGACCCTGCAGAAGCGCCAGGGATTGCATCCCGAAGCAGCGCAGTCCGTATTCGGTGCCGACACCGCAAAGTTGCCTGCCTACATCGGCGTGCCGGTCTCGCAGGGCCGCTTCGTGATCTATCGGGTTACCAAGGTCAAGGATGTCGCCGAGACGAATCCCGAGCAACGCAAGGCGCTGCAGAAGCAGGTGACGCAGATGATCGGACAGGAACAGTACATTGCCTATCTTGCCAGCCTGCGCGAGCGCGCCGACGTCAAAATAGACCGGAAGAAACTGGAACAGGGCTCGTGATCGGATCCGGAAAGAAGAAAGTCCGCATGGCGACGACCGTGCGGACTTTTTATTCGATCGGGCCTACGGCCGTGGTATTGAATCCGGCATCGACATAAGTGATCTCGCCGGTGATGCCGCTGGCCAGATCGCTGCACAGGAACGCAGCCGTGTTACCGACTTCGTCGATGGTCACATTGCGGCGCAATGGAGACTGTTTCTCCGACAGCGCCAACAACTTCCCGAAATTGCCAATGCCGGCCGCGGCGAGCGTCTTGATCGGGCCGGCCGAAATGGCATTCACGCGGATTCCCTTTGGTCCGAGGCTTTGCGCCATGTAGCGCACGTTCGCCTCGAGGCTGGCCTTGGCGAGCCCCATCACGTTGTAGCTCGGAAAGGACCGCTCCGCGCCGAGATACGTCAAAGTCAGCAGCGCGGCCTTGCGGCCCTGCATCATGGGCAAGCCGGCCTTGGCCAGCGCGGAAAAACTGTACGAGCTGACGTCGTGAGCGATCCGGAATGCCTCCCGGCTGACGGAATCAATGTAGTCCCCGGCAAGGGCTTCACGCGGGGCAAAGGCGATCGAATGGATGATTCCGTCGAGACCATCCCAATGCTTCCCGAGCGTGGCGAACAAGGCATCGATTTCCATATCGCTGGCCACATCGCACGGAAGCACCAATTTGCTGTCGAACTCGGCAGCCAGTTCGACCACGCGATCCTTCACCCGCTCGCCCTGATAGCTGAAGGCAAGCTGTGCGCCCTCGCGACGCATGGCTTTGGCAATCCCATAGGCTATCGAGCGGCTGCTGAGCAGCCCGGTGATCAATATGTTCTTGTTCTGGAGCAATGCCATGATGTTTTCCCTTCAAAGTCCTTGCGCATTATAGCCAAACGCCTCGACCGCCCGCGGCCGTGGTCAATACGGCCGCGCCGCAAGACGATTAACCGCTGCCGGAGATTCCGCTACACTTCACCGCGATGAAGGCGCTAATAACAACCGTGGCGCTGGTGCTGCCGGCCTGGCTCGGCGGCTGCAGCGGACCGTGGAACGATCCCTATCCGGCACAGGAAGCCGGCAAGAACATCCTCTACTCGTCGTTTTCCGAGCGGCCTAAGCATCTCGATCCGGTGCAGTCCTATGCCGAAAACGAGGCGGTGTTTACCGCGCAGATCTACATGCCCCCGCTGCAGTACCACTATCTCAAGCGGCCGTACGAACTGACTACGCTGGCTGCTACGGAAGTACCCAAACCGACCTACTACGACGCGTCGGACCGTAAATTGCCGGAGTCCGCACCGGGAGACAAAGTCGCCTACAGCGCTTACGAAATCCACATACGCCCCGGCATCATGTACCAGCCGCATCCCGCTTTTGCCAGAGACGAGAACGGAAAATACCGTTACCACCAGCTCAAACGCGAAGCGCTGAAGGATATCTACGAGTTGCGCGATTTCAAGTACACGGGTACACGGGAACTCGTGGCCGACGACTTCGCATTCCAGATCAGGCGGCTTGCCCATCCAAAACTGCATTCGCCGATCTTCGGCCTGATCAGCGAATACATCGTCGGCCTGAAGGACTATGCGGCCAAGCTGCAGCAAGCAGCTAAGACCCCGGCCGCGGACGGCTATCTCGATCTCATGCAATTCCCCCTCGAGGGCGTACAGGTCGTGGACAGCCATACGTATCGGATCCGGCTCAAGGGCAAGTATCCGCAGTTCGTCTATTGGCTCGCCATGCCGTTCTTCGCGCCGGTTCCCTGGGAGGCCGAGCGTTTCTACTCCCAGCCGGGCATGACCGAAGGAAAGAATCTCTCTCTGGACTGGTATCCGGTCGGCACGGGCGCCTACATGCTGACGCTCAACGATCCGAATCGCATGATGGTCCTGGAGCGTAATCCGAACTTCGCCGGCGAGCCGTATCCGTCCGAAGGCGAGGAAGGCGACAAGGAGGCCGGCCTGCTGGACGATGCCGGAAAAATGATGCCCTTCGTCGACAAGGCCGTATTCAGCCTGGAAAAGGAGGCGATTCCCTACTGGAACAAATTCCTGCAGGGCTACTACGATGCCTCGGGCATCACGTCCGACAGCTTCGACCAGACCATCCAAATGACATCCAGCGGCGATATCGTGCTCGTGGAGGGGATGCGCGACCTGGGTATCCGCCTGCAGACTTCCGTCGCAACTTCGGTCATGTACATGGGATTCAACATGCTCGACCCCGTCGTCGGCGGGGAGACCGAACGCAATCGCAAGCTCAGGCAGGCCATTTCCATTGCCATCGATCAGGAAGAGTTCATCTCGATCTTCACCAACGGGCGCGGCATTCCCGGCCAGGGGCCCATCCCGCCGGGCATCTTCGGGTATCGCGATGGCAAGGACGGCATGAACCGTTACGTCTATGACTGGGTGGACGGCAGGCCGCAACGCAAATCCGACGACGATGCAAAGAAGCTTCTTGCGGAAGCGGGTTACCCGAATGGCATCGACAAAACCACCCGTAAGCCGCTCGTCATTTATTTCGATACGACCCTGAGCGGCGTCGGGGGCAAATCGCGGGTCGACTGGCTAACCAAGCAGTTCCAGAAAATCGATTTGCAACTGGTCGTGCGCAACAGCGACTTCAACCGCTTCCAGGACAAGATCCGCAAAGGCACGGCGCAGTTGTTCTTCTTCGGCTGGAACGCGGACTATCCCGATCCGGAGAATTTCCTGTTCCTGTTGTACGGCCCGCAGTCGCGGACCAAGAGCGGCGAGAATGCCGCAAACTACCAGAATCCGGAATACGACCGCATGTTCGAGCGCATGCAGGTAATGGAAAACGGCCCGGAGCGTCAGGTCCTGATCGACCGGATGGTCGAGATTCTGCGTCACGACGCGCCCTGGGTGTACATGCTTTATCCCAAGGATTACACGCTGGCACACTCCTGGGTCTACAACCGCAAGCCGAACAAGATGGCCAACAACGGCCTCAAATACCAGCGGATCGACCCGCGATTGCGCGAGAACATGCGGGCTGCATGGAACCGTCCCGTCGTGTGGCCGATCGTGGCGCTGGTCGCAGTCCTCGCAATCGCTCTCGCGCCTGCAGTGTGGTCGTACCGGATACGCGAGCGCGCGCGCGGAAAACTGCAAACGGCATGATGCGTTCGCCATGACCGCCTATCTCGTCCGCCGCGTGCTCTACGCCATTCCGATCCTGATAGGAGTGAATCTGCTGACCTTCCTGCTGTTTTTCATCGTCAATTCGCCGGACGACATGGCCCGCATGCAGCTGGGTCAGAAGCGCGTCAGCGACGAGGCCGTGATGAAGTGGAAGCAGGAGCGGGGCTACGACAAGCCGAGCTTCTTCGACCCGCAGGCAAGCGGCGTGAAAAAGCTCACTCACACGATTTTCTTCGAGAAGTCGGTGCCGCTGTTCTGGTTCGATTTTGGGTACGCCGAAGACGGGCGCGACATTGCACACGAAATCCGCAGCCGCATGATGCCCAGCCTCGCAATCGCGTTGCCGGTGTTCGTCGTCGGCCTGGTGACCTTCATCACATTTGCCTTGCTGATGGCGTTTTTCCGCGCGACCTACATCGATTTCATGGGTGTGCTGCTCTGCATTGTCGCCATGTCCGTTTCGGGTCTGTTTTACATCATCGGCGGCCAGTACCTGATCAGCAAGCTGTGGAACCTGGTTCCGATCTCCGGCTACGCAGGTGGTTTGAGTGCCTGGAAATTCCTCGTGCTGCCCGTGATCATCGGCATAGTCGGCGGAGTAGGCGCGAGTGCGCGCTGGTACCGGACCATCTTCCTCGAGGAGATCAACCGCGATTATGTACGCACGGCGCGCGCCAAGGGCTTGTCCGAATGGCGCGTGCTGTTCCGGCACGTGCTGCACAACGCGCTGATCCCTATCCTGACCGGAGCGGTGGTGGCGATTCCGCTGTTGTTCCTGGGCAGCCTGATAACGGAATCCTTCTTCGCGATTCCGGGCCTGGGAAGCTATACCATCGATGCGATCAACAGCCAGGATTTCGCCGTCGTTCGCGCCATGGTGTTCCTGGGTTCCGTGCTCTATATCCTGGGGCTGATCCTGACGGATATTTCCTACACCATCGCCGATCCGCGCATACGCCTGCAATGATGCCAATCAAGCCAGTCTTCCTGATTACCGATGCGCTGATATTCGTGCTGATTGTGGTCGTTGCGATTTCGGCCTGGCATATAGGGCGGCACGAGCATTTGCTGGCGCCATGGAAGAAGGTCGGCCATAGCCGCACCGGCATGGTAGCTGCCGTCATTCTGCTCGCGTTCGTCGTGGTCGGCGTACTCGACTCGCTGCATTTTCGGCCGCTTCTTGCCGGGGGTGAGGCTGGCAAACCCAATTACGCGATCGACGTGATGTCGGTATTCGACCTCATCGCGTTGCCGCTGAAGGACAAGCGGGAGAAAACCTATTCGGCGCCACTGGCGACGCACCTGTTTGCGAAGGAAACCGTGGAAATGCCCGACGGCACGGAAGCCAGGGTGTTTCCGCGTCTCATGCACGGCGGTGCGCACCTAAAGGATCCGGAGCGCGATCGCAGGCCCGACATCGTAAAACGCGTCATTGCAGGCATTGCAATTGCCGCGATCGCCTGGAATGTCCTGCTGCTCTGCGTGACACTCTGGTTGTCGCACCGGCATTCCCACACCGTGCGCGAAACCTGGTCGGCGATCTGGCGGGGCCATACGACGATGCCGTGGCGGGAAATGCTGATCGCGAACGGACTGCTGTTCCTGGTGATCGTGCCGATGATCGTATTGTCCGCGCGATATCATGTACTGGGCACGGACAAGGTCGGGCAAGATGTGTTTTATCTGACGCTCAAGAGCATCCGCACCGGGCTCGTCATCGGTACCCTGACGACCTTGGTTACGCTGCCTTTTGCGCTCCTGCTGGGCATTCTCGCGGGATATCTGCGCGGGTGGGTTGACGACGTCATCCAGTATTTCTATACAACCCTGAATTCGATTCCCGGCGTCCTGTTGATTGCCGCGTCGGTGCTGATTCTGCAGGGCGTCATCGATCGGCACCAGGACTGGGAATTGCTGCAGACGTCCAGTCAACGCGCGGACGCCCGGCTTTTTCTGTTGTGCATGATTCTGGGCGTTACCAGTTGGACGGGATTGTGCCGGCTGTTGCGCGGGGAGTCGCTCAAGCTGCGCGAGCTCGAATACATTCAGGCGGCGCGCGCATTCGGCGTATCGGGATACCGCATCATCACCCGCCACATCCTGCCGAATGTGATGCACATCGTGCTGATCGCCATCGTCATGGATTTCAGCGGACTGATTCTCGCCGAAGCGGTGCTCTCTTATGTCGGCGTGGGTGTGGATCCGTCGATGAACAGCTTTGGCACGATGATCAACGCGGCGCGCATGGAAATGGCGCGCGATCCGATGGTCTGGTGGTCCCTGGCATCAGCATTTTCGTTCATGCTGCTGCTCGTGCTTGCCGCGAATCTGTTTGCCGATGCCGTTCGCGACGCCTTCGACCCGCGCATCCGCGGCAGGATGGTCTCACCGGGCTTCCTGTCGAAATACCTGCCGGCCTTTCCAAGGCGCTGAACCATGAATCCTCCCGTCCTGCAAGTCGACAATCTGCGCACCTGGCTTACCGGCAGCGAAGGCGTGGTGCGTGCAGTCGATGGCGTTTCCTTTTCGGTCGAGCGGGGTGAGACGTTTGCCTTGCTGGGCGAATCCGGCTGCGGTAAATCCATGACGGCGTTGTCGATCGCGCGCCTTTTGCCGGATGCCGGCCAGATCCTGGCGGGTTCCGTGCGCCTGGACGGACAGGATCTGCTGCAGCTTCCCGAAGCCGGGATGCGCGACGTGCGGGGCAGCCGGATCGGCATGATTTTCCAGGAACCGGGTACCAGCCTCAATCCGGTGATGACGGTGGGGGCGCAGGTCGCGGAAGTGCTGCACCAACACACCGCCCTGCGCGGCAATGCCGCCCAGGCAAAGGTGTTCGAATTGCTGGACGCAGTGGGCCTGCCCGATCCGAAGAGCCGGGTCCACGAGTATCCGTTCCAGCTCTCCGGCGGCATGAAGCAGCGGGTCATGATCGCGCAGGCGCTTGCCTGCGAACCGCATCTTCTGATTGCAGACGAGCCGACCACGGCGCTGGATGTGACAATCCAGGGGCAGGTTCTGGCACTGCTGCGCAACCTGCAGAAGAAGATGGGCATGTCGATCCTGCTCATCACGCACGATCTCGGCGTGGTTTCCGAAATGGCGCATCACGTCGCGGTCATGTACGCCGGCGAGATCGTCGAGTCGGCCCCGCGCGAGGCGTTTTTTCGCGCTCCCGCGCACCCGTACTCGCGCAAGCTGTTTGCCTCGTTGCCGGACCGGCAGGCCAGGGATCGCACGCTGGCCGTGATCCGCGGACGGGTGCCGTCGCTCGCCACGGAATTCCGCGGCTGCCGTTTCGCCGATCGATGCGATTTCGCGTGGGATCTGTGCCGGAGCACGAGTCCGGGTTGGAGCGCCGCCGAAACCGGACATGACGTGCGCTGCCATCTGTTCAGCGAAAAAAAGGAAATACCCGCATCGACGTCGAATGCATTCGCCGCCGCGGCCGGATTGTCCGCGGCCTGCGGGCCGGTGCATCCCGAAACCGGCACACCGCTGCTGACCGTGGACGACCTCAAGATTTATTTTCCGATACGCAAGGGCATTCTCAAGCACGTCGTCGGCCACGTGAAAGCCGTTGACGGCGTATCGCTCTCGCTGCGGGCGGGCCGAACGCTCGCGCTGGTTGGCGAATCAGGATCCGGCAAGACCACGGTCGGCAAGGGCATCGTGCAACTGCTGCCGTTGTCAGGCGGCAGTGTCCGGTTCGCTGGCATCGACCTGTCGTCTTTGTCCGACGCCGAGCTAAGGGGCCGGCGTCGCGATTTCCAGATCATTTTCCAGGACCCGTACAGCTCGCTCAATCCACGCATGCGGGTGCTGGACATCGTCGAGGAAGGCATGATCGCGCTCGGTGTCGGCGGCGACAGGCTGGCGCGCGCCGCCCGTGTCGACGCGATATTGGCGCAAGTAGGCCTTGGCGCGGAAATGAAGTACCGCTATCCGCACGAATTTTCCGGCGGGCAGCGCCAGCGCATCGCGATTGCGCGCGCACTCGCGGTCGAGCCCAGGTTGATCATCTGCGACGAGCCGACCAGCGCCCTGGACGTATCGGTACAGGCGCAGATCCTCAATCTTCTGCGTGACTTGCAGAGCCGCCTTTGCATTGCCTACCTGTTCATCACGCACAACATGTCGGTCGTGGAATTCCTGGCCGACGACGTTGCCGTCATGTATCTCGGAAAAATCGTCGAGCAAGGCAGCGCCGAGGAAGTTCTGCGCCGGCCGCAGCATGCTTACACCAGGGCGCTGCTGTCGGCGGTCCCGAGAGTCGATGTTTCCGGCAGGCAAGAGGCGATCGTGTCCGCGTGAATTCGGCACGGCGGATTCATTTTCCGACGATGTGTCGTGCGCAGGATCAGCGACGGGCGATGCGGGGGTTGCTGTAGATGGTCAGGCGCTGGCCCGAGTGCAGCAGGTTGCCCGACAGATGGTTCCATTCCTTCAGGGCAGCCACGGTGACGCGGTGCCTCAGGGCGATCGAGTACAGGCTGTCGCCGTTTCTCACGCGGTATGCCAGCCGATTGGCGTACAGATCCTCGGGCGACTGGAACTCCGGGCTGTTCCAGGTCTCATCCAGGTTCGACGCATCGGCGTCCTCGTTCATCGGTACCAGCAGGGACCGGCCGGGCCGGACCGCGACATGGCGGTTGATGCCGTTGATCTCGCGCAGACGCGCCAGCGTGATGCCGAATTTCGCGGCGACCGCATCCGGGCTTTCGTTTTTTTTCAGCGTATAGGTTTGCCATGAAACCAGCGGCTGGTCGTACCCTTTCAGGTTGGCGGAGAAAATGCCCGCCTTGTCCACCGGCAGCAGGAGCGTGCCCGAACCGTTCGACATGATGACCGGGCGCGTGTGCCCCGGATTGAGCGAGCGGAAATCATCGACGGACATATCCGCGAGCTGCGCGGCCACCTGCATGTCGATGTGTTCGGGCGTGGACACAGTCGTGAAATACGGCTGATTGGGGATCTCCTCGACCGGGAAACTCAATCGCTCGGGATTGGTGATGATGTTCTTGATGGCCTGCAGCTTCGGCAGGTAGTTGCGCGTCTCGCGCGGCATTCTCAGGTTTTCGTAACCGGTTGCCTTGCGCTTGGCCCGGTTGTGCGCGATGGCCCGCGATACCCCGTTCTCGCCCCAGTTGTAGGCGGCGAGCGCGAGCTGCCAGTCATTGAATTCCTCGTGCAGCTTTTCCAGGTAATCCAGTGCGGCGCGCGTGGCGGCGAGCACGTCGCGGCGTCCGTCATACCACCAGTTCTGCTGCAGCCCGTAGCGTTTTCCCGTCGAGGGCATGAACTGCCATATGCCTACGGCCCGTGCGCGCGAATAGGCGACCGGGTTGTAAGCGCTCTCGATCATCGGCAACAGGGCGACTTCCATGGGCATGTTGCGTTTGTCGATTTCCTCGACGATGAAATACAGATAGAGGCGGCTGCGCTCGATCATGCGCTGGACGTAATCAGGATGATTCAGGAACCAGGCCTCATGCCGCGCAACCAGCCGGCTGTCGATTTCGGGCAGGGCAAATCCGTTACGAATGCGAATCCACAGACTCGCCGGAGGCGGCGTAAGTGGGGAGGTCGCGACGGATGATTCAGGGAGCGCACCGACAGGCGCGTCGGGCTTCAAATTGCCGCTACCCGGCGGCGCGGCTAAGGATGCGGCGTCCGGGCTCGAGCCGGCCGATACCGGAGTGGCTGGAACGGATTCTTCAGCACGGAGCAGTGGTGCGGCAAGAACGACGCCGACGCTGATCAAAACCGAAAGTAGTTTCTTCATTGTCAACCGCAAGATATTGATCTTTTGCCGTATCTTAACAGAGCGCCCGGTCGAGTCAAGCGCTACCTCGTGCCCATACAAGGCCGCATCCGGCGGCGCCGGCCGGTTGGGCTAGAACCCATCCTTCCACTTGCGCAGCGCGGTAAACACCTCAAGCGCGGACGTCAGGGCACGGCCAGCATGATGACTAGCCGAGGCGGCCAGAGCCGGGTTCGCGCTGCGCAGGAACGGGTTTGCCGCGAGTTCCGATTCGATCGTGGAGGGCAGCGACGGATTTCCGGCCGCAAGTGCCGACCGTGCGGATGCCTCACGCTCGTCGATGGCCCGGTTGGCGGGATCGGCGGCGCGGGCAAAGCGCAGATTCGAGAGCGTGTATTCGTGGGCGCAGTACACCAGCGTGTGGCCGGGAAGTGCCGCGAGTTTGGAAAGCGACGCGTGCATTTGCGCGGCCGTTCCCTCGAACAATCGTCCGCAGCCGCAGGAAAACAGGGTGTCACCGCAGAACAGCAGGCCATCGCCGTAATAGGCGATGTGTCCCGCGGTATGGCCCGCGACATCGATTACAGCCAGGTGAAGGCCTATGCCGGGCACTTCGAGGGTGTCTCCTTCGCGCAGTGCGCGCGTAATGCCGGGAATTTTCTCCTGCGCCGGGCCGAACACCGGTACGTTATACTTCGACAGCAATCCGGTGTTGCCACCAACGTGGTCGGCGTGATGGTGCGTGGTCAATATCGCGGCAAGGCGCAGGCCTTCCTTCGACAGATAATCGAGGACCGGATCGGCATCCCCGGGGTCGACGACGACGGCCGCGGATCCGCGGCGCAGACACCAGATATAGTTGTCCTGAAATGCACGGATCGGAACGATGGTGGTGATGTCCATGCCGGTATCTTTTATTTTGCACAACTGAATGTCAATCTTCGTCGAGCCGGCCAGTCTGTCGGAATGGTTTTCCACCCCGCTGGGCGCACGCCTTCTGGACGCCGAGCTGGGATACTTCGACAACGAACTCGCCGACGTCTTCGGCTTCAATGCGATCCAGCTCGGGCTTCCGGGACATCCCTTCCTGCGCGCCAATCGCATTCCGTTCCGCTGCGTGACCGGCGGCGACGGCCCGGTGGCCGTGCGCTCCGATCCCTGTGCATTGCCGTTGCAGACCGCCGCGGTCGATCTCGTCGTCCTGCCGCACACCCTCGAATTCAGCAGCAACCCGCACCAGGTGCTGCGCGAGGTATCGCGCATCCTGATGCCCGAAGGCCATGTCGTGCTGTCGGGATTCAATCCCTGGAGCCTGTGGGGTGCGCGCCGCCTGGCCGCGCGGCGCGAAGGCGTCTATCCGTGGTGCGGCCAGTTCATCAATCTGCCGCGCATCAAGGACTGGATGGCCTTGCTCGGATTCGAATTGGCCGGCGGACGCATGTGCAGTTACGCGCCTCCGTTGGCCAGTGAAAAATGGTCGCGGCGGTGGAACTTCATGGAAGCGGCCGGCGATCGGTGGTGGCCTTTTGCCGGGGGCGTTTACTATTTGCACGGCATCAAGCGGGTGCAGGGCATGCGCCTCATCACGCCGCAGTGGAAGGCGGTCCCGGTCAAGAAGAAGGCACTGGCTGCAGTGCCTCACAAAACCAATGGCCGCGATGACGCAATGGCGGCCCGGACCAACCAGGCGGCCGGGGATCCGCAGTGAGCGACGTCGTCGATGTCTATACCGATGGCGCGTGCAAAGGCAATCCGGGGCCGGGTGGCTGGGGCGTGTGGATGAAGTGGGGTGACCACGAAAAAGAGTTCTGCGGTGGCGAGGCGCAAACGACCAATAACCGCATGGAGATGATGGCGGTGATCGAGGCGCTGGCTTCGCTCAGACGCAATTGCACGGTGCGGCTGCATACCGATTCGAAATACGTGCACGATGGGATTTCGACCTGGATACACAACTGGAAAAAACGCGGCTGGCTCACCGCGGACAAAAAGCCGGTCAAGAATGTCGATCTGTGGCAACGGCTCGATGAGCTGGTGCGCGGTCACAAAGTGGAGTGGGTCTGGGTCAAGGGGCACGCCGGCGATCCCGGCAACGAAAAAGCCGATGAACTCGCAAACCGGGGTGTCACCCAGGCGATGCGCACGGGGACCAGGGGCTAGGAAAGAAAAAGAACGAAAGCGAACAATCCTGAAAATGCGATCCGCAATCCCCACTCTGCAATCCGCAATCCCCAATCCCTAACCCATGCGCCAGATCATTCTCGACACTGAAACCACCGGCCTCGATCCGGCCTTGGGCCATCGCATCATCGAGATCGCCGCCGTGGAGATCGTCAATCGCCGTTTCACAGACAGGCATTACCACCAGTACGTCAATCCGGAACGCGAAATCGATGCCGGCGCGATGGAGGTGCACGGCATCACGGGCGAATTTCTGGCGGACAAGCCGAAATTCCGTGATGTGGCGAAAGAAATGCTCGAATTTATCGAGGGCGCAGAACTGATCATCCATAACGCGCCCTTCGACGTGGCGTTCCTGGATCACGAACTTGCGTTGCTGGAGCTTCATCCCCTCGGACATTACTGTCCCCAGATCACCGATACGCTGAAAATGGCGAAGGGGTTGCATCCGGGCAAGCGCAATTCGCTGGATGCATTGTGCGAGCGCTATCAGATCGACCATTCCGCGCGTTCGCTGCACGGTGCGCTGCTGGATGCGCGCCTGCTGGCGGAAGTCTATCTGTCCATGACGCGGGGCCAGGAGAGCCTCCTGATGGATATCGCTGAACCGTCTTCCGTGGTCCAGGATGGGGCGTTAGCGTCTGCCGAAGTGGACCTGATTGTGTTGCGGGCGACGCCCGAGGAACTGCAGGATCATGCGCGCTACCTGGAGGATCTGAACAGGACCGCCAAGGATTCCTGCCTGTGGAAATCGCTGGAACCGGGCGGCTAGCGACTCAAAGTCACCGCGCGATTCGATTTTCGCTCGATTTTCCCGATCCGAGGACCGGCAAACCGGGGGGTGACGCCTGCGCCGGCGATATTCCTGATTTATTAACAGGTTCCCCCTTTTTCTATCGGCAACACTTGTGCCTATACTCATGCCACTGTCACGGCTCCCATTCCAGGGGAATAAAATAAAGGAACGGGCCGTTCGTACGTTGTGCAAGCGCCAAAAGGGAGGCGCGTATGCAGTGCGGCGTATCCGCGCGAATATTCGTCGGGGGCGTATGTCTGCTTGCGTTGTCGAAGGCGATCGGTGCCGATCCGGTATCGCTTCGCTTTGACATTTCCGCCTATCACGTCGAAGGCAACACCCTCCTCAAGGAAAAGCAGATCGAATCCGTGCTCGCCCCGTTCAAGGGCAAGCAGCGCGATTTTGCCGACGTGCAGCGCGCACTGGAGGCGCTCGAAGGCGC
>DATFUO010000117.1:0-3552 GCA_035260785.1 Burkholderiales bacterium | reverse complement strand
CGCGCTCAGCAGCATGCCGACCAGAAAAATGAGCGTCATCGATCCGAATGCCCAGCCCAGGGGAGAATCCGCCTGCAGCAGGATGGCCGCAGCCAGCGGCAAAAGCACCGGCAGCGTGAAAGTCCGGAAGGCCGCGGGCACCGGCGACAGGGCGGGAACCGCGCCGGCCACCATTCCGGCCACTACCAGGCCGGTGAACAAGCGCGCGCCGTCGGGCGCATGCCACACAAAAAAAACCGATCCCACGGCCCATGTGGCGGCAGCCAACGCGATACCGGCGATATATCGGTGGCGCCACGCGGGTGCGGCGGCGGCATCCGGCTTCGCCGCCAGGAAGCGGCGCGTCAGCAGGTAACGTCCCGCCGTGATGATTACAAATACGCACCACCAGACGAATGCGACATCGGCGGACGCGTGCAAGGTGGTATTTACATAGGCGAGCAACGAAGCGTTGACGATCGTTGCGCCCAAGACGATTTCTGAATTCCGGTACAGCAACGCCGTTTTCTGTCGTTGCGCTTCAGCCTCGACGTCTGGAGCCGGGTTCGGGTCGGCGGACATTCTGCTTGTTGTTATTGAATGAAGTCACAGAATATCGGAACACCCGAGGTACGGCAAAGGCAAGACGGAAATATCGCGCATGGTCGTGCGCACTGCAGCAAATGGTGGTAAAGCTTGCCTCTTGCCTGCGTGAATTCAAGCGACCGGCGAAACAAGAGGCAAGGGGGCTGATCTTGTTTCTTGCTCGACCAGTCAGCGCCAGAAATCCTTGTGAGGCACCGCCGCCTCGTCTTCCAATAGCGGCCCGACCACTTCGATGGCGCGCTGCCCGCGGGCGAATACCTCACGACAAGGCAGCGACAGCGTCGGATTTTCTGGATGGTTGCCGGTGAGTTGCAGCAAGCGTTCTTCCGATAGCGCGTACACCACGCGGCCGATTCCAGACCAGTAGATCGCGCCGGCGCACATTGCGCAGGGCTCGGCGCTGGAATACAAAGTAGCGTCATGCAACTGCGCCGGATTGAATTTCGAAGATGCCAGGCGAACTGCCAGGAGTTCTGCATGGCTCGTGCAGTCTGCGTGAATATCGTTCATGGCTTCGGCCAGCACGGTGCCTCCCCCGTCCATCACGATCGCGGCGAACGGATGGTTGCCTCGCGCCCGGGACTGCGCCGACAAGGCAATCGCCTTGCGCAAATACGCCAGGTCGTTTTCGCGATTCACGATCAGGCCAGCCCGGCCTTCTCCAGCAGGCCGCGGGCAATCCGGTTGTGGCGCTCCACCAGCGACCCCATCTCCACGCCTTGCAACTCGCCTTTCTCGACGATGACGCGCCCGTTGATGACCGACAGCCAGGCACGGCCCGGCGCGCAGGTCAGCAGCGAGGCAACGAGATCGCTCTGCCCGCCTGCATGCTCCAGGCCGTCGATCCGGAACGCGACCACGTCGGCGGCGTTGCCAGGCTCCAGGCTGCCGATGTCGTTGCGTTGCAGGACCTTCGCGCCGCCGAGTGTCGCGAGTTCCAGCGCCTCGCGCGCCGTCATACGATCTGCCCTCGCCTCGTAGCCCGGCCAGCCGACCCGTTGCAGCAACATGGCCTGCCGCGCCTCGCCGAGCATGTGGTTGCCGTCGTTGCTGGCGGAGCCGTCGACGCCGAGCGCGACCTTGACCCCGGCATCCAGCATCGCACGGACGGGCGCGATGCCGGAGGCCAGAATCATGTTGCTGCTCGGGCAATGGCAGATGCCGCTGCGGCTTGCCGCCATGCGACCGATCTCGTCCTCGTCCGGATGCACCATGTGCGCGAACCAGACCTCGTCGCCGTGCCAGTCGAGCTCCTCGACGAATTCGAGTGGTCGCTTGCCGAATTTGTCCATGCAATAGCGGGTCTCGTCCAGGGTTTCCGCAAGATGCGTGTGCAGGCCGACATGCTTGTGGCTGCGTGCGAGCCGCGCGCTGTCGATCATGAGCTCGGGACTCACGCTGAACGGCGAGCATGGAGCAAGTCCGACGCGTAACATCGACAGCGGTGCCGGGTCATGAAAGGTTTCCAGCACGCGCCGGCTGTCGGCGAGAATGTCCTTCTCGTCTTCGACCAGGTAGTCGGGCGGCAGACCGCCAGCGCTCTCGCCCACGCTCATGCTGCCGCGGGTCGGATGGAAGCGCACGCCGAGCTCCTGCGCGGCGCGGATCTCATCGTCGAGCCGGCTGCCGTTCGGGAACAGATACAGGTGATCCGCCACGGTGGTCGCTCCGCTGAGCACCAGTTCACACAACGCGAGTTTCGCGCTGACGTAGATTGCATCGGGATCGACCTTCGACCAGATCGGATAGAGCATCTTCAGCCAGTCGAAGAGGCCGAGACCGCGCCCGGTGCCGACTGTGCGCGTCAGCGACTGATAGAGATGATGATGGCAGTTCACCATTCCGGGCATGACGACGCAGCCGCGTGCGCTGATGGTTTTGTCGGGAGAACGAGCAACCGGACCGGCCGCCATCCACGCCGCGACGTCCGCGTCGGTGCCGACCGTTTCGATCGCGTTTCCGCGGATGAACACACTACCGCCGCGAATTTCGCGGCGGACCGCGTCCATCGTCACAACGACGTCAGCGCTGCTGATCAGCAGGGTACCGGCAGGAGTGGGCATTGGCAATTGGAGGCTAGGCGCGCAACGGCGCGGCGGCGGTGACGACACCGTAACGCAGCGCCTTGTCGCGCAGGTAGCGACGATAAGCGAGCGACATGCGATCGCAGCGCACCGGCATTTCCGCGCCCGGATCCAGCGGCAGTTTCTTCGGCACCTGGTTTTCGAGGATCGGCTTGTCCTGCAGGAAAATGCGGTCCTGAAACGCGCGCAACTCCTCCTCCGATTGCACGAAGTTGGTCAGCGCCAGAATCATCCAGACCCGGCTCAGTTCTTCTTCGACGGGTTGCACATGCAGGCTGATCGCCTCGCGGAAATCCGACTGCGCCTGCGGCAGCTTGGTCAGGATCGCCGTCAGCGGCCGCACCACGCGATAGGTGTATTCCACTTCGCTGCCGCCGTGCGCAAGGCTGTTGGTCTGCGGCTGCCAGGCGTAGCAATGCGTCGCCAGGATGCCCTTGCCGCCCTGCCCGTCGTCGAATTCGGCGACATCGTAGTCGCGCACTTCAGGACGCGACGGATCGCCGAGGACGCCGGTATGGATCATGGCGAAATGCGCCATGTCGAGGAAGTTTTCGACGATGCGCGGACCGCTGGTGGAAACGTCGTACGGACCGCACAGCACCTTGCGCAAATTCGGATCGTCGTATTCCGGGAACGGCAAAACCTTTGCGGCAGGCTCCCCGACGCAGACCCAGATCAGTCCGTACTTTTCCGCGGCGTGCCAGGCCAGTACCCGCGCCTGCATCTTTTCGGCGACGCCCGGTAATGCCGGAACCAGGGTGCAGCGCGCGCCGCCGTCGAAATGCCAGCCGTGATAAGCGCAGACGACTTCATCGCCGTAGATCCGGCCGATGGACAGCCGCGTGCCGCGATGCGGACAGCGATCCTGCCAGGCCCGCACGCC
>DATFUO010000116.1:0-2086 GCA_035260785.1 Burkholderiales bacterium | reverse complement strand
ACCCCGAACGACAACGTCCTGAGGCCGCCCCGGCCATGATTTCCGGCAGCACGCGCCGCAAGACACCGGCGCGCGAAGGTGATACAAAGGCCGGGGCTGGCCAAAGACTGGCCCGGGCACGATAGAAAACGGGGGAGGACGTTTGGCGCATTCGGATTCCACGACCAGCGGAAGTGTTGACACCTTTCCGCTGCTTCTGTTGCAGCATGCAAGGAAGCAGGGGAGCCGCACCGCCATTCGCGAGAAAAACCTCGGCATCTGGCAGAGTTGGACCTGGGCGCAGGTTGCCAACGAGGTGCGCGCGCTCGCCTGCGGCCTGGCTGCGCAGGGGTTCCGGCGCGGCATGAACCTCGCCATCATCGGCGACAACCGTCCCCGGCTCTATTGGTCGTTCGCCGCCGCCCAATGCCTGGGCGGCGTGCCGGTGCCGATGTACCAGGACGCCGTCGCGCAGGAAATGCTGTTCGTCCTGGACAACGCGGAGATCGAGTATGCCATCGTCGAGGATCAGGAGCAGGTCGACAAGCTGCTCGAGATCCTTCCACAGTATCCCAACCTCAAGCACATCTTCTACGACGATCCACGCGGCTTGCGCAATTACGCCCAGCCGCAACTGATGTCTTACGACCGGCTGCGCGAAATCGGCCGGGAATTCGACCGGAGCGATGCGGGATTCTTCGAGCGTGCCATCGGCGCTGTCCAGCCGGCGGACATTTGCGTGATGCTCTACACCTCGGGTACCACCGGCAAACCCAAGGGCGTTTGCCATACCCATGCGGGTTTCATCGCCGCGGCCCGTGGCGACGTAGAATTCGATGGCTTCAATTCTTCCGACGAGGTCCTTTCCTATCTGCCGATGGCCTGGGTCGGCGATCACCTGTTTTCCTACGCGCAGGCAATGGTCGCGGGCTTCACCGTCAATTGCCCGGAGTCCCCAGAAACGGTGATGACCGACCTGCGCGAGATCGGTCCGACATATTATTTCGCGCCGCCCCGGGTTTTCGAGAACTTGCTGACGACGGTGATGATCCGCATTGACGACACCGGCTGGATCAAGCGCCACCTATTCCACTACTTCATGGACGTAGCGCGCCGCTGTGGCGCGCAGATCATGGACGGCAAGCCGGTTTCGCTGTCCCACCGACTGTTGTATTGGCTCGGCGATCTGTTGATCTATGGGCCGCTCCGAAACGTGCTGGGTATGAGCCGTATCCGGGTGGCCTATACCGGCGGCGCCGCGATCGGGCCGGACCTGTACCGCTTCTATCGTTCGATCGGCATCAACCTCAAGCAGCTCTACGGGCAGACCGAGACCAGCGTCTACGTTTGCAAGCAACCGACTGGCGCCGCCAAACTCGATTCGGTCGGCCCGCCGTTGCCGGGGGTGGAAATCAGGATAGCCGACAACGGCGAAGTGTTGGTAAAGACGCCCGGCATGCTCAAGGAGTACTACAAGCGCCCGGATGCGACCGAGGAATCCATATCGCCCGACGGATATTTCCTGACCGGGGATGCCGGCTTCCTGGACGCCGACGGCGACCTGAAGATCATCGATCGGGCGAAAGACGTGGGAAAATTCGCGGACGGTTCGTTGTTCGCCCCCCAGTTTCTCGAGAACAAGCTCAAGTTCTTCTCGTACGTCAAGGAAGCAGTCTGCTTCGGGGACAAGCGCCGGATGGCATGCGCCTTCGTCAACATCGATATACAGGCGGTGGGCAATTGGGCCGAGAAGCGCAACCTGCCCTACAGCGGTTATATCGATCTCGCCGGCAAGTCCGAGATCTACGACCTGATCCAGCAATGCGTCGAGCAGGTCAACGCCGACCTTGCCAAGGAGCCGCATCTGACCGGTTCGCAGATCCATCGCTTTCTGGTGTTGCACAAAGAGCTCGATCCGGACGAAGACGAACTCACACGCACCCGCAAGGTGCGCCGCAGCTTTGTCGCGCAAAAGTACGCCGTGCTGGTGGATGCGTTGTACGGTGGCAGGACCTCGCAGTTCATCCGCACGCAGGTCAAGTTCGAGGACGGCCGCAGCGGCAACATCGAGGCCGATGTAAAAATCCGCGACGCCGCCACTTACCCG
>DATFUO010000115.1:0-3516 GCA_035260785.1 Burkholderiales bacterium | reverse complement strand
TTTTCGCGTTGATGTCGGGCGCCGCCAGCACAACACGGCCTAGCCGGGCGATCACTCGGTCTTTGCCTTCGATACGAAGCTGGCGCAGAGCGTCAACGGTCAACATGGCACCCATGCTGTGGGCTACCACCATAATGTCGCCGACCTCGGAGCTGCTGCTTAACATTGTTAGTAAAGCCATCAGATAGTCGCGAGAATAACCTGCCGATTGCTTGTCCATTTCATATGCAGCTATCTGACCTTGCGATGGCCAGGAGAACAGGATCGGAATCCCGTCGATTTTGATGTCCGCCTGCAATTGGGCGAGTCGGAACAGCGACTCTTGGAAGTTGCTGTTAAACCCGTGCACGAAAACGAAGACTTTGTGCTTTTTTCGCCGAGTATCGCCTTGCGGAGCGACGGCTTTGCGAAAATCGCCTTCGCTCATCACGGCCTGATCCACTACAGCAAAGCTGCTCCGTGGATCGGGGGTTGCGGTCGGCATTTCGATATTGCCGGACTTGTGGCCGGGCGGCACCGAGACGACAAACTTTGCAAAGTTGAGCGCATTGGCGCGGTTCGCAGTGAATACGTTCCCCGACGAAATCTCGCGCTCACGCGTGGTCGCCACATAGATCTGCAGCGTCTTTTCGCCAGACGAGGCCGCTACGGGCGTCAGCACCTCTGGGCCAGGTCTGGCAGCGCAACCGACCAAAATGAAGGAAAATAGAACAGCGACCGCCCTATCTAGCCTGCGACAACGAAAGCTACTCCACATGGCAACTGACTCCCCCACCAAGCCAACACGCACTGATACTATTGGTCTTGGGGCCCCCACGGACGAAGCCACTCTCAGTGTTAGTCTTGCGAAGGCTGCATTGCAACGGCCTAATCGCGACCGGTTACTGCCCCTATCACCGCACGCATTTGACCCAAGTCCCGCCAAAGTCTTTTGTCGCTTCTTGGCACTTTTCAGACCTACGCCCATGTCCGCATTGAGTCCGCTATGCGCACCAAAACGGACGTCCGCCAACGTCTATAATGTTATGAGTTCACGCCTTGGGCCACTAATGGATGCGATCCTGCGCTGGCATCAAATTGTTGACGTTTCTTTCGTTGCTAACGTCGATGACTGCACCAAGCGAATGAGCGTGTTGTAAAATCGCTTCGATGTCGGCACCGGTCGGCATGAGCACCAGGCAATTGCCACCGTCGGTCACATGCCGCACGATCTCTTCCTGCGCGCCGCGAAAGCCGGGCAGCCCGAATACGGAATTCAGCACGGAAAGCGCGTTGGGCGCGCTATCGGACTTAACGTCACGGGCCGGGGTGACGAGGGGAACAGACATGCGGTTTCGATTGTCCGATGATGAGAGCGCTATTGCTGATTCGGCCGGCCCACATATTCAGTTCCAAACCGTAAATAAGCTACCCCAATTGGCTAAACCTGCGCTTGACAATACGACCCATCGTCTCGACTTGCCTGCCGCGCGAATTTCAGCGATTAAACGCAGATTCGTTCGGCTATATTATTGAAAAGTAGCCATTATACTCAACCTTTGAATGGCGGGTCTTGGAGTTATGCGTGTCGGAGTATTGGGCGGCGGTCTTCAGGGGTGCTGCGTGGCATTGTCTCTGGCGCAGCATGGTATCGATGTGACCCTATTCGATCGCAACGAAAAGCTGCTCAGCCGTGCGGCGGTCGCAAACGAAGGCAAGATTCACCTTGGCTACATGTACGCGAACGACCCCAGCCATTCGACGGCACGAATGATGATGCGGGGGGCTCTGGCTTTCGCGCCGTTTTTCGCACGGCATCTCGGTTTGCCTTACGATTCCATGACGGTGTCGCGGCCCGCGACTTACGTGGTGCATCGTGATAGTCAACGCACGCCAGACCAGGTTTCGCAGTATATCGCCGCCGTTCACGCGCTGATCCGCGACGCCAGCGCAGCGAGGCGCCACGCCTACTTCGGCCACGATCTTTCGGACCAGCCGCGTATGTGGACGGCCGCGCAACGGGACGCGGAATTCGACCCTCAGTTTGCGCTTGCGGCATTCGCTACACCCGAGCTAGCCATAGATCCCGTGGCGCTGGCGCAAGCGCTAGGCGACCGGATAGGTGCTGATCGGCAGATCGAGGTTCGGCTGAACCATGAAGTCTTGTCGGTCGAGGGCAGTGATGGTCTTGATGTCTCAACGGAGACACCAAGCGGAGCTGTCCGAGAGCGCTTCGATCATGTCGTCAATGCCCTGTGGGATGGACGATTTGCCATCAACGAAAAGCGTGGGTTCCGGCCGGATCGGCCATGGCTGCATCGGCTGAAATACGGCGTCAGCTTTCGCCTGCCGGCAGGCGCGAAGTTGCCGCCGAGCGCCACTTTTGTGTCTGGTCCGTTTGGCGAAGTGGTCAGCTACGCTGATGGCCTGATTTATCTCACCTGGTATCCGGTTTGCTTGCAGGGGATCTCGAAAGATGTAACGCCGCCCGAATGGTCCACTTATCCCCGGGAGCCACTGCGCTCGCATCTATTGGAGGGAACGCTGCAAGCCATGGCGCAATTCGTACCGTCGCTTCGTGCTCTCAAGCCGCACGAGTTGGAGGACGTCACTGTCAAAGGTGGCATCATCGTCGCATGGGGCCGGACCGACATTTATGATCCGGCCAGCGAGTTGCACCGCCGCTTCGAAATCGGCGTCACTTCGACGGGCCGATTTCATTCCATCGATCCAGGCAAGCTTACTATGGCTCCCTATTTCGCGGATATTTGCGCAGGCCGCATCCTGGAGGGTAACAGGCATTGAATAGTCCGCTGGTGACCGTCGGTGTGCCCGTCTATCGAGGACAGCAGGAACTCCCGGTCACACTGGAGTGCCTGAGAACCCAGACCTATCCGAATCTGGACGTGCTGATCTCCGTCGACGCCGCCGACCAGGAGAGCGCAAGCGCGTGCGAACCGTTCCTGCGCCGCGACGCCCGGTTCCGGATGCAGGTCCAGCCATCGCGCCTCGGATGGGCGGGGAATACCGATTGGACCATGCGAGAACGACGTGGCGAGTTCTACATTTTTCAGCAGCATGACGATCAGGTATCGCCCACCTACATCGCCGACCTGGTCGAGGCTGCAGCGCGCTCGCCCCAGGCGGCGATCTGCTTCGCGGAAATGCATGCCAGCGGTCTTCGCGCCATGACCTATCGCGGGTTTCCATTAGCTGGTCCACCGATCGACCGGGTTACGACTTATCTGGAAACCATGGACTATACGCCGCTGCGCGGTCTGATCCGTGGCTCAGCGTTGGCTTCCACGTCAGGCTTGTTGCTGAGCGATCTGGATCCGTTCGAGAGCTACGGCACAGAGATCCGATTTATGGCGGAACTCGCTCTGTGGGGCGAATTTTGCTTCGTGCCGGGGCCGATCTACTACAAACGCCTGCACGGCGCGAACTTGCACTTGAAGCGAGAGAAATGGTCTGAGCATCAGAACCGGCTGGCATGGGCCTCTCTGGCCGCATGGATGATCGAAGTGGTTGCACCGG
>DATFUO010000114.1:0-21730 GCA_035260785.1 Burkholderiales bacterium | reverse complement strand
AAATGCGGACCGTGAACGTAGGCCTCGGCGATCGGGGCTATCCCATTTACATCGGAGAGGGGCTGCTCGCACGGGCCGAGTTACTCCTGCCGCATTTGTCCCAGCGCAAAGTTTCGGTGGTCACCAATACCACGGTGGCATCCCTGTATCTCGAAAGATTCAGTTCGGCACTGCGCAGTACCGGGGTGGAGATCGTCCCGGTCGTGTTGCCTGACGGCGAAGAGCACAAGAACTGGCAGACGCTGAATGCAATTTTCGACGCATTGCTCTCCAACCGATGTGAGCGTAAATCCACAATCATTGCTCTTGGTGGCGGGGTCGTGGGCGATCTTGCCGGGTTTGCCGCGGCCAGTTACCGGCGCGGGGTGCCTTTCATTCAGGTGCCGACCACGCTGCTCGCGCAAGTGGATTCGTCTGTAGGCGGCAAGACCGCGATCAATCATCCGCTGGGCAAGAACATGATCGGCGCTTTCTACCAGCCGCGCATGGTGCTTGCGGATACCGCGCTGCTGGACACGCTGCCGGTCCGCGAACTTTCCGCCGGATTGGCCGAGGTGATCAAGTATGGTCTGATCATGGATTTGCCGTTTCTCGAGTGGCTGGAAGCCAATGTGGACAAGTTGAAGGGGCGAGACCCTTCAGCGCTCGGCTATGCCGTCACGCGTTCATGCCAGAACAAGGCGGCCGTGGTCGCGGCAGACGAACGCGAATCCGGCGAACGCGCGCTGCTCAATCTCGGCCATACCTTTGGCCACGCCATCGAAGCGGGGCTGGGATTCGGTACCTGGCTGCACGGCGAAGCCGTGGCCGCGGGGACCATCCTGGCGGCGCGACTGTCCGAACGCATGGGATTACTGGCGGCCGAAGACGTGGTGCGCATTGCGCGGCTGTTCAGGTGTGCAGGTCTTCCGGTCGAAGCACCTTCGCTGGGCCAAGACCGTTACCTTGATCTCATGGGGCATGACAAAAAAGTCGAAAATGGCCGGCTGCGTCTGGTTTTGCTTCAATCCCTGGGCAAAGCTTTCGTGACATCGGATTTCGATTTGGCGGATTTGCGCGAAGTTCTCGCCGGTGCAGCCGCGCATGTATGAACTGGCGGCCTATGCCGCCAATCCCGCGACTTCTCGCGGCAGACAGTTCTCCGAAACATCCCCGGCCGGCCGCACGGAATTCCAGCGGGATCGTGACCGCATCATTCACTCCACCGCGTTCCGCCGTCTCGAATACAAGACCCAGGTATTCGTCAATCATGAAGGCGATCTGTTCCGTACCAGGTTGACCCACAGCATAGAAGTCGCACAGATCGGACGATCCGTGGCCCGTAATCTCCGTCTGAACGAAGACCTGGTCGAGGCGGTATCGCTGGCACATGATCTCGGGCATACGCCTTTCGGCCATGCCGGCCAGGATGCCCTCAACGACTGCATGAAGGATCACGGAGGTTTCGAGCACAACCTGCAGTCACTGCGTGTCGTCGATGTGCTGGAGCAGCGCTATGCCGCGTTCGATGGATTGAATCTGTGCTTCGAAACCCGTGAAGGGATCCTCAAGCATTGCTCCGTCAAGAACGCGCAGAAACTGGGCGAAGTAGGCGAGCGTTTCATCAGGAAACAGCGCCCTTCGCTGGAGGCGCAGATTGCCAACCTCGCCGACGAAATCGCCTACAACAATCATGACGTAGACGACGGACTGCGCTCGGGACTGATAACGATCGAGCACTTGTCATCCGTGCGGATATTCTCGCGGCATCTCGACAGTGTGAAAGCACAGTATCCGGCTCTCCCGAACCGCCGGCTGACGTACGAAACGGTCAGGCGCATGATCAACACGCTGGTTTCCGATCTGACTGAACGCAGCCGGGCGTTGATTGAGGAGCATCATCCCGCTCAAATCGACGATGTGCGCAACGCGCCGCCGCTGATCGCTTTCAGCACGGGTATTCAGGAGGAGCAGCAGGAGCTCAAGAAATTCCTGCACAAGCACCTGTACCAGCATTACCGGGTGGCGCGCATGAGCAACAAGGCCAAGCGCATCGTCACCGACCTGTTCCGCGCTTTCCATGACGATGCACGCCTGCTGCCCCCGGAATTCCAGGTCCGGGCGGAAACGGACCTGCCCAGGGCCATTGCCGACTACGTCGCCGGGATGACCGACCGCTACGCCATCCGCGAGCACCGCCGGTTGTTTACCGTCGAAGAAACCTGATTTCCCAGGTCCGGCCGGATCGGGCGCCGGCGGCGGTTTCAAGCCGCCAGCGCCCGATCCGCGTCCAGGAGACGCCCGGCGCCCGGAAGCAGCACGCCCAGGATGATCCGGCGTTGCTGCAGCGAAAATCGGTCCCATCTTGGCGGGGTGGAACCGCATTCTGGTGACCGCCCATTATTGAAAGGGCGCGGGCAATCGCGGTACCATCACATCCCCCCCCGAGTATTCGACCGTCCCGGCGATCAGCGGGGCGGGTACCCGCTACCGATATGGCTTAGAGGCAAGACGACATGGCTCATCCGAATTTACCCGCGCAACAGGGACTCTACGACCCGGCCAACGAACACGATGCCTGCGGTGTGGGATTCGTTGCGAACATCAAGGGCGCCAGGAGCCACGCCATCATCGAGCAGGGCCTGCTGATCCTCAAGAACCTCACCCATCGCGGGGCTGTCGGGGCGGACCCGCTAGCCGGCGACGGTGCCGGAATCCTGATCCAGGTCCCCGACCAGTTCTTCCGTGAGGAAATGGCCGGCCGGGGCATCAAGCTGCCGCCGCTCGGCGAGTACGGCGTAGGCATGATATTCCTGCCGCAGGAACCCGCTTCGCGGTTGGCCTGTGAGTACGAGATCGAGCGCGCGATCAAGGACGAAGGGCAAGTGCTGCTCGGCTGGCGCGACGTGCCCCGCGACAATGCCGGCCTCGGCGCGTCCGTCAAAAAGATCGAGCCGGTGATTCGCCAGGTATTTATCGGGCGCGGGGCCGGGGTTACCGTTACCGACGCGCTGGAGCGAAAGCTTTACATCATCCGCAAGGTATCAGGCCACGCCATCCAGGCGCTCAAGCTGGAACACAGCAAGGAATTCTATGTGCCGTCGATGTCGGCGCGCACGCTGGTTTACAAGGGCATGTTGCTGGCCGGGCAGGTCGGCAGTTACTACAAGGATCTTTCCGATCCCCGCATGACGTCCGCGCTTGCGCTGGTGCATCAGCGTTTCTCGACCAACACCTTCCCGACCTGGGATCTGGCGCATCCGTTCCGCATGATCGCCCACAACGGCGAGATCAATACCTTGCGCGGAAACGTCAATTGGCTTCGCGCCCGCCAAGGCGCGATCTTCAGCCCGATCCTGGGCAAGGATCTCGACAAGGTCTGGCCGCTCATTTATGACGGGCAGTCCGATTCCGCGTCCTTCGATAACGCACTCGAGTTGCTGACCATGAGTGGTTACTCGCTGGCTCACGCCATGATGATGCTGATTCCCGAAGCCTGGGAAAAGCATTCACTGATGGACCCGCACCGGCGTGCGTTCTATGAATACCATGCGGCAATGATGGAGCCCTGGGATGGCCCTGCGGCCGTCGCATTTTCCGATGGCCGCCAGATCGGGGCAACGCTGGACCGCAACGGCCTGCGCCCCGCCCGCTATCTGGTTACCAGCGACGACATGGTCGTCATGGCTTCCGAAACCGGCGTGCTGCCAATCGCCGAAGAGAAAATCATCAAGAAATGGCGGCTGCAGCCAGGCAAGATGTTCCTGATTGACCTTGAGGCAGGCCGTATTATCGACGACAAGGAACTCAAGGATACGCTCGCCAGCTCCAAGCCCTACCGCGCGTGGATCGAACGCATTCGCATTAAGCTCGACGATCTGCCGGCGCCGACGAAGATCGGTGAACAGAGCAAGGTCGCATTGCTCGACCGGCAGCAGGCATTCGGCTATACCCAGGAAGATCTGAAATTCATCCTGAGTCCCATGGCGCAGCAGGGCGAGGAGGCCATCGGTTCGATGGGCAACGATTCTCCGCTGGCGGTCCTGTCCAACAAGAACAAGCCGCTCTACAACTACTTCAAGCAGTTGTTTGCGCAGGTGACCAATCCTCCGATCGATCCGATTCGCGAAGATCTGGTGATGTCTCTGGTGTCTTTCATCGGACCCAAGCCCAATCTCCTCAGCATAGACGAGACCAATCCACCGATGCGGCTGGAGGTGGGCCAGCCAGTGCTCGATTTCAACCAGATGGATACCATCCGCCATATCGATTACTACACCGGCGGCAAGTTCAAATCGTTCGAAATCGATATTACCTATCCCGTCGCCTGGGGCCAGCAGGCGATCGAAGCACGCCTCGCGAGCCTGTGTGCGCAAGCGGAAGATGCGGTGCGTTCCGGATACAACATCCTCATCGTGTCGGATCGCAAGGTCGATGCCGATCACGTTGCCATACCGGCGCTGCTGGCGCTGTCCGGAATTCATCAGCACCTGGTGGGCAAGGGTCTGCGCACCAGCGCCGGTCTCGTGGTCGAGACCGGATCGGCGCGCGAAGTGCACCATTTCGCGCTGCTGGCGGGTTACGGCGCGGAAGCCATTCATCCCTGCGTCGCGATTGAAACCATTTTCCATGCAGACGCCTCGATTCCCGATGAGTACCGCGGCGAGAAAGGCGTCAAGAACTACGTCAAGGCAATAGGCAAGGGATTGATGAAAGTCATGTCCAAGATGGGCATTTCGACTTACATGTCCTATACCGGCGCGCAGATATTCGAAGCCGTCGGCCTCGCCCGGGGAATGGTCGACAAATATTTCACAGGCACGACTTCGAACGTCGAGGGCATCGGCGTGTTCGAAGTCGCGGAAGAGGCTATCCTCCTGCATCTGGCGGCCTTCGGTGATGACCCGGTTCTGACCAACACGCTCGATGCGGGTGGCGAGTACGCATTCCGCGTGCGCGGCGAAGAGCACATGTGGACGCCGGACGCGATCGCCAAGCTGCAACACTCGACCCGTACCAACAGCTTCCAAACGTTCAAGGACTACACCAGGATCATCAACGATCAGTCCAGGCGGCACATGACCCTGCGCGGATTGTTCGAATTCCGCATTGACCCGGCGAAGTCGATTCCAATCGAGGAAGTCGAACCCGCCAAGGAGATCGTGCGCCGCTTTGCGACCGGGGCGATGTCACTGGGATCGATTTCGACCGAGGCGCATACCACGCTCGCAATCGCCATGAACCGCATCGGCGGAAAATCCAATACCGGTGAAGGCGGGGAAGATCCGCGCCGCTATGCACCGGTGAAAGCGGGTGAAACGCTGGCCAGCCGCCTCGGGCGCGATCGAATCCAACGCGACATTGCATTGCAGGAGGGCGACTCGCTCCGATCCAAAATCAAACAGGTGGCGTCCGGCCGCTTTGGCGTGACCGCCGAGTATCTCAACAGCGCCGATCAGATCCAGATCAAGATGGCGCAGGGAGCCAAGCCTGGCGAAGGCGGTCAATTGCCCGGTCACAAGGTTTCCGAGTACATCGCGGAATTGCGCTTCTCGGTTCCGGGAGTCGGTCTTATTTCGCCGCCGCCGCATCACGACATCTATTCGATCGAAGATCTGGCGCAATTGATCCATGATCTGAAGAACGGCAATCCGCGTGCATCGATCAGCGTCAAACTGGTTTCCGAGGACGGCGTCGGTACGGTGGCGGCCGGCGTGTCCAAGGCAAAGGCCGACCACGTAACCATAGCCGGACACGATGGTGGTACCGGCGCCTCGCCCTGGTCGTCGATCAAGCACGCGGGCACGCCGTGGGAACTCGGTCTGGCGGAAACCCAGCAGACGCTGGTGCTGAACAGGCTGCGCGGCCGTATCGCGGTACAAGTGGACGGTCAGATGAAAACCGGTCGCGACGTGGCCATCGGTGCGATCCTCGGTGCCGACGAATTTGGTTTCGCGACCGCGCCGCTGGTCGTTACGGGCTGCATCATGATGCGCAAGTGCCATCTGAATACCTGCCCGGTCGGTGTCGCCACGCAGGATCCGGAGCTGCGCAAGAAATTCAAGGGGCAGCCCGAGCACGTCGTGAATTTCTTTTTCTTTATTGCGGAAGAAGCGCGCGAGATCATGGCGGCGCTTGGTATTCGCAAGCTCGGTGATCTGATCGGCCGCACCGACCTGCTCGATATGAAAAAGGGGATCGAGCACTGGAAGGCAAAAGGGCTGAATTTCTCGCGCATATTCCAGATGCCGCACATGCCGCCCGAAGTGGCGATTTACAACTCCGAAAGACAGGATCACGGACTGGAGAAGGCGCTCGACCATCGCCTGATCGAGCTCGCTCAGCCCGCCATTCAGCGCGGCGAAAAAGTCACCATCGAGATGCCGATCCGTAACGTCAACCGAACTGTCGGCACAATGCTGTCCTCGGAAGTGGCGAGGAAATACGGCAACTCCGGCCTGACCGACGACACCATTCACCTGAGGTTCGCAGGCAGCGCGGGCCAAAGTTTCGGAGCATTTCTCGCCAAGGGTATTACGCTGGACCTGATCGGCGAAGCCAACGATTACGTTGGCAAGGGTTTGTCGGGTGGTCGTATCTCGGTACAACCCTCGCTGAAGTTCCGCGGCAATCCGCAGGACAATATCATCGTTGGCAATACGGTGATGTACGGAGCAGTCGCGGGTGAGGCTTATTTCCGTGGCGTCGCGGGAGAGCGCTTCTGCGTGCGCAACTCCGGCGCGCAGGCCGTGGTGGAAGGCGTAGGTGACCACGGCTGTGAATACATGACCGGCGGCACCGTCGTGGTGCTCGGAATAACCGGCCGCAATTTCGCCGCCGGAATGTCCGGCGGCATTGCGTACGTGCTGGATGAAGACGGCAGCTTCAAGACCCGCTGCAACCCATCGATGGTGCAGATCGAGCCTGTCCTAGCCGAAGCTGAGCAGGAAGCCAAGGTGTCGCGCGATCTCTGGCACATGGGGCAGGCGGACGAGGCGATCCTGAAGGGGTTCATCGAAAGGCACGCGCGGTACTCCAACAGTGTCCGCGCCAGGGAAATGCTCGAGAACTGGGCGGCCTATCGTGCCAAGTTCGTCAAGGTATTCCCGACGGAATACCGTCGGGCACTGGGCGAAATGGCAGCAAAACGACGCAAACTGGCGGCATAACCATCCAAGAGTTGCTACGGGCGCCGAGAGGACTGTGGTATGCGGCGTGATTGCGCCTCAGCATTGATGATTTAGGGAACAGTAGAATGGGCAAGATCACCGGATTCATGGAGTACCAGCGCCTCGCCGAGGCTGCGGAGGACAAGCGCGAGCGAATCAAGCACTACCGCGAATTCGTGCTTCATCTTTCCGATCAGGAAGCGGGCGTCCAGGGCGCGCGCTGCATGGATTGCGGCATTCCATTCTGCATGACCGGTTGCCCGGTCAACAACATCATTCCTGACTGGAATGACCTCGTCTACAAGCAGGACTGGCAACAGGCTCTGGACGTTCTGCATTCGACCAACAATTTTCCCGAGTTTACCGGGCGCGTGTGTCCGGCACCGTGCGAGGCGGCTTGCACTCTGAACATCAATAATGATCCGGTCGGTATCAAGTCCATCGAACACGCGATCATCGACAAGGGGTGGGAGCAGGGATGGATAGTGCCGCAGCCGCCGAAATGCAAGACTGGAAAGAAGGTAGCGGTCATTGGTTCGGGGCCCGCCGGTCTGGCCTGCGCGCAGCAGCTCGCTCGCGCCGGGCACATAGTGGCCTTGTTTGAAAAGAATGACCGAATTGGCGGCCTGCTGCGGTATGGCATTCCCGATTTCAAGATGGAAAAACATCCAATCGATCGGCGCATGGAACAGATGCGCGCGGAAGGGGTCGAGTTCCGGACCAATCAGCACGTGGGGCAGAGCGTGAGCGCCACGGATATTCTGGCGGAGTTCGACGCCGCGGCCCTTACCGGCGGCGCAGAATTGCCTCGCGATCTTCCGGTCCCGGGGCGCAATCTCGAAGGCATATATTTCGCCATGCAATTCCTGCCGCAACAGAACAAGGTCGTGGCTGGCGACAAGGTTCCGGACCAGATACGGGCTACCGGCAAACATGTAGTCGTCATAGGCGGAGGCGATACGGGTTCCGACTGCGTCGGCACTTCGAATCGGCAGGGAGCGGCGTCGGTTACGCAGTTTGAATTGCTGCCGCAACCCCCGGAGCACGAGAACAAACCGCTGGTGTGGCCGTACTGGCCGATCAAGATGCGCACGTCGTCGTCGCACGAAGAGGGGTGCGAACGCGATTGGGCGATAGCGACCAAGGAATTTGTCGGCGAGAACGGCAAGGTAAAAAAACTCAAGATGGTCAGAGTCGAATGGAAGGAAGGCAAGATGATCGAGGTGCCGGGCTCGGGAACCGAGATCAAGGCCGACCTCGTGTTGCTGGCGATGGGATTTCTCGGCCCAACCCAGAGCGGACTTATCGAGCAGTTCGCCGTCGAGAAAGACGCGCGAAGCAATGTGAAGGCCGATACGGAAGGCGCAAAGGCCTATTACACGTCGGTGCCCCGGGTTTTCGCCGCGGGTGATATGCGTCGCGGCCAGTCCCTCGTCGTCTGGGCAATTCGTGAAGGCCGTCAGTGCGCGCGTGCGGTGGACGAATATCTGATGGGTCGTTCCGACTTGCCGCGCTGATACCCGCAAGCGAAATGTAGCAGGCGCTTGACGGCATAAGCGGGTCAGCCGGTCACAGTTTGCCGATCAAGATCACTCTTTACCTTTTCTCGTGTCCCGACCGAAGAACGACGTCCTCCTGCGTGCGTTGCTGCGTGAGCCAACTCCGTATACGCCGGTCTGGATCATGCGTCAGGCAGGCCGCTATCTGCCCGAATATAACCAGACACGCGCTCGCGCAGGAAGCTTTCTGAATTTGTGCAAAAGCCCGGATTTTGCCACCGAGGTCACGCTGCAACCGCTTGCGCGCTTTCCGCTCGATGCGGCGATCCTGTTTTCAGACATTCTTACGATTCCCGATGCGATGGGACTGGGCCTCTATTTCGCCGAAGGTGAGGGTCCGCGCTTCCAGCATCCATTACGCGACGAGCGCGACATCCGCAGCTTGATTGTGCCCGATCCGGCAACACAATTGAGATACGTGATGGACGCGGTTGTTCAAATCAGGAAAGCGCTTTCTGGCGCATTGCCTTTGCTCGGTTTTTCCGGCAGCCCGTTCACTCTGGCGTGTTACATGATCGAAGGGCGCGGCGGAAGCGATTTTCACGAAACCAGGAAGATGCTCTACGAGCGCCCCGAACTGATGCATCATCTCCTGGACGTCAACGCGAGTGCGGTGACGGACTACCTCAATGCCCAGATCGAAGCTGGTGTCCAGGCCGTGATGATTTTCGATACGTGGGGAGGCATGCTGGCCGGTGAGGCGTTTCACGAATTCTCGCTGCGCTATATCGAACGGATCTGCGCCCAGCTGAGGCGGGAGCGGGAGGGCCAGAAGATTCCTCGTATCGTCTTCACCAAAGGCGGGGGTTTGTGGCTAGAGAGCCTCGCGCAATGCGGAGCCGATGCGCTAGGGCTCGACTGGACAGTCGATATCGGACAAGCGCGTGCCCGCGTTGGCGATCGCGTGGCGCTTCAGGGAAATCTCGACCCGGCTGTGCTGCTGGCGCCGCCGGAAGTCATTCGCCGCGAGGCCACAAGGATATTGGCGGCCTACGGATACGGGAGTGGCCACGTTTTCAATCTGGGCCATGGCGTTTCCCAGTTCACTCCGCCTGAGAATGTGGCGGCGTTGGTGGACGCTGTACACTCGGAAAGTCGCCAATTTCACTGAGTGGTGTGGTGTCGGCGGCCGCTTGAAACCCCAGTGTTTATGCACAATTCCGGGCCACAAATGGCGGAGATGTAGCAGGCACGCGCCTTTGCGGGCGATGCCATTTTAAGCTATTGAAATAATTCATTTCTTTCATGTTGACACGCTCAATCCCGCGCCCCTTCTGGGTTTCGGACCGATTTCCCAGAGAGCGGCCGTGTCATTTCATCAACAGAATTATCCACAGTCGCTCTGCGCTTCCCAAAGCCCCTTTTCTGTAGGTCGGTCAAAAAATAAAGCATCTGGGTTTTGCCGTCCGCGCAGGTCGGTTGCTTACAGATCATGGCTATCGCAAAAGTCGCCCTCGATTGTCCGGTAAATTCCCTGTTCGATTACCGATCGGCGGGGCAACTGCCGCAGCCAGGGCAACTCGTGGTCGTTCCTTTCGGCAGGCGTCGCCAAGTCGGGTTGGTGGTCGAAGTCGCAGACCAATCGGAGATCGCCGACGCCCGTGTTCGCAACATCGAGCGCATCCTGCCAGTGGAACCCTTGCCATACGAGACGCTTGCGCTAATCAGATTTGCCAGCGACTACTACCAGTTCCCGATTGGACAGGCCGCATTCGTCGCCTTGCCGGCTGCGTTGAGACGCGTTCGTTACCGCGGGCCTAAGCCGCGATGGCAGTATGTGCTTACCCACGCGGGGAGGGAATTGAGCTTGAGTCAGTTTCCGGCGGGGGCGATGCTCAAACGCCGGTTGCTCGAAGCACTGCGCTCGGGACCTGCGCTAAGCCGCGCCGACTTGCTCACCGTCTCGGCTCGGGCCGTGAATCTGGCGGAGTCGTGGGTCGGGGCAGGATTGGTCGAGAAGCATGGCCACGCCTTTCCCGACGTCACGCCTGATGAAAAGGAAATCGCATCGCATGAACTTACCGGCGAACAACGCCTTGCCGTCGACTCGATATCGGCCGCAATGGGGTCCTATTCGCCATGGCTGCTCGAAGGCATTACCGGCAGCGGGAAGACGGAGGTCTACTTCAGATTGATCGAGCAGACCGCCGGTCGCGGCCTGCAAACGCTGCTGATGGTTCCGGAGATCAATCTCACGCCACAACTGGAAGAACGATTTCGCGTGCGCTTTCCGTCATTACGACTAGTGGGATTGCACAGCAATCTGGCGGAAGGCGAGCGCTGCGCGAATTGGCTGGCCGCACACGCCGGCCAGGCCCGGGTCGTGATCGGTACCCGCCTGTCGATCTTCACACCCATGCCGCAACTCGGACTGATCATTGTCGACGAAGAGCAGGACGGGTCATTCAAACAACAGGACGGCTTGCGCTATTCGGCGCGCGATCTCGCGATTTTTCTGGCGCGGCAACGGCGGGTGCCTGTCGTCCTCGGCTCTGCGACGCCATCACTCGAGACCTACAACAATGCGCGCAGCGGTCGCTTCGGCCATTTGCACCTGAGCCGGCGTCCGGCCGCGACCAGAGCTTCCATAAGTCTGGTCGACATCCGCGGCATGGCAAAGGGGCAGAGCCTCTCCGACGAGGTATTGCGGGCGATCGGAGCACGCCAGGCGGGCAACGAACAAAGCCTGGTGTTCCTGAATCGACGAGGTTTCGCTCCTGCGCTGGTCTGCACCGCCTGTGGCTGGAACGCTGGATGCACCCGCTGCAGCGCACGCCTGGTTTGGCATCTTCGCGATGCCGTTCTGCGCTGCCATTACTGCGGACACCAGGAAAAATTGCCGCGCGCCTGCCCGACCTGCGGCAACCAGGATTTAAAAGGCCTGGGCCAGGGGACGCAACGCCTTGAACAATTACTGGTTGCACGCTTTCCGGACGCGCGAGTCCTGCGCATTGACCGCGACAGCACCCGCCGCAAGCATGCCTGGCACACCATGCAGGACGATATTCGCGGTGAACGCGTGGACATTCTGGTTGGCACCCAGATGCTGGCCAAAGGGCATGACTTTCCGAAGCTGACGCTCGTCGTCGTTGTCAATCCGGACAGCGCGTTGTTCTCGACCGATTTTCGCGCAGGGGAAAAATTGTTCCAGCAGCTCATGCAGGTCGCGGGCCGCGCCGGGCGTGCCGATCTGCCGGGCGAGGTCCTCGTGCAGACGCAATTTCCCGAGCATCCGCTGTATCAGGCGCTGGTGCGCCAGGACTACAAGAGCTATGCCGAAGAATTACTCGACGAGCGCCGGCGTGCAGTGTTTCCGCCGTTTGTCTATCAGGCGCTCCTGCGCGCTGAATCGCAAAGCGAATCGATGTTGATGGATTTTCTCAACTACGCGGCGAGCGAGGCTGGTACAGCGGGCCAAGCCGTCACGCTTTATGATCCGGTGCCGGCGATCATTTCAAAAATAGCCGGTCACCATCGCGGGCATCTGCTGGTGGAATCCGCGTCGCGCATGGAATTGCAACGCTTTTTATCCGAATGGCGTTCCTTGCTGGTGCAAAGGAAGGCGGCCCGCGTGCGCTGGTCGCTTGATGTCGATCCGATAGAGCTGTGACGGTCGCCCGGGATCGAGCCGGTATAATCGCGACTTTTATTCAAAATAGTGCGTAATGAGCAATATCCCGCCGGACCTGCGTTCCCATCTCATCGATTTGCTGCATGCCGCTCTCCAGGTTGTTGCGCCTGATGCCGGCTCCGTTCCGGTTGTACTCGAGCGGCCCAAGTCCCTGCAGCATGGAGACTACGCGTCGAGTCTGGCGATGCAGCTCGCCAAACCGATGAAGCGCAATCCGCGCGAATTAGCGCAGGCACTGGTCGCGGCACTGCCCGTGTCCCCTTTTCTGGACAGGGCCGAGGTTGCGGGCGCCGGGTTCGTCAATCTGCACTTGAAGCCCGCCGCAAAACAACGCGTCGTGCGTGCGGCGTTGGAAAACACACATGCTTTCGGACGCGTTAATCTGGGACGCGGACGCAAGGTGCAGGTGGAATTCGTATCAGCCAACCCGACCGGGCCGTTGCATGTAGGGCACGGGCGAGGCGCCGCCTACGGCGCAAGCCTTTCCAGCCTGCTTGAAGCCGCTGGGTTTTCGGTAGCACGTGAGTATTATGTCAACGACGCCGGCAGGCAGATGGATATTCTGGCACTGTCGGTATGGATGCGGTATCTGGAAATTACCGGAACGCCCCTGTCATTTCCGGCAAACGCCTATCAGGGCGACTATGTGTGCGACATGGCGCGTCGCCTCTTTGAAGCGCAAGGCAGGCGCTATGTGCATTCCGCCGCCGCAGCGTTGGGCGGCGTGTCGTCGCTTGAAGCCGACCCGGAAGCGCATCTCGATGCGCTGATTGCGAACGCAAAGCGGCTGCTCGGCGCGGATTACACAAGCCTCCACGGTTTCGCGCTGACCGAACAGCTCGACGATTGCCGCAACGATCTTCTCGAATTCGGCATTGCCTTCGATGCATGGTTCTCGGAGAAATCGCTGTTCGATTCCGGAAAAGTCGAGTGGGTGGTCGAAAATCTGGAAAAAAGCGGATACCTTTTCGAGAAGGACGGGGCGAAATGGTTTCGTTCGACCGATTTTGGCGATGAGAAAGACCGCGTCATGCAGCGCGAAAACGGCCAGTACACCTATTTCGCGTCCGACATCGCCTATCACTTCAACAAGTACGAGCGTGGATTCGACCGCATGATCAATGTCTGGGGCGCGGATCATCACGGCTATATCCCACGCGTCAAGGGTGCGCTGCAGGCGCTCGGCCTCAATCCCGACAAGCTCACGATTGCGCTGGTCCAGTTCGCCGTTCTTTATCGCGACGGCAAAAAGGCTTCAATGTCCACCCGCGCCGGCGAATTCGTCACACTGCGCGAATTGCGCACGGAAGTCGGCAACGATGCCGCACGGTTTTTCTACGTACTGCGCAAGAGCGACCAACACCTGGACTTCGACCTTGACCTCGCAAAATCACAAAGCAACGACAATCCGGTGTACTACATCCAGTACGCGCACGCGCGTGTCTGCTCGGTCATGGAACAATGGGGTGGAAATCCGGCGGAACTGGTCAACGCCGATCTTACCCCCCTCGTTGAAGAGCAGGAGCTGCAGATTCTGCAGAAATTGCTGGATTATCCGGAGCAGATCGAAGGCGCCGCGCGCGAACTTTCGCCACACCTGCTTGCATTTTTTCTGAAGGAACTCGCGGGGGTCTTTCACAGCTATTACAACTCGACGCGTCTTCTCGTCGAAGACGATCGCGTCAAGCTGGCGCGGCTGGCGTTGGCCGCCTCGGTGCGCCAGATACTGCGCAACGGACTCGAGATTCTTGGCGTCAGTGCCCCGGACAGGATGTAAGGTAAACTTCCTCCATGAGCCGCGACTATAAAAACAGCGGGACTGCCGCGGCCGGTGGACGCGGCAGTCCGATGTGGGTAGGCATCCTGATCGGGTTGCTGGCCGGCCTTTGCATTGCTCTCGGCGTTGCCTTGTACGTCAACAAAGGCGCCAACCCGTTTGTTCAGAAGCAGAAGTCCACGGAGAAGACCGTAGATAAACCCGCAGACTCGCCGAAAGACTCGCCGGCCGTGGAGACAACGAAGCCGCCCGCCCCGGCGGATGAAAAACACGCGAAAAACCGCGAAGTCAAACCGCGTTTCGACTTCTACAAAATCCTGCCGGGCACCGAAGAAGCGGTTACCGACAAGGAATTCAAACGAACTTCTCCTGTGGCGACGAAGGAAGTTTATTTTCTGCAGGTGGCCGCTTTCCAGAGCCCGGCCGATGCGGACAATCTCAAGGCGCGTCTGGCCCTCGCCGGTATCGAGACGCAGATACAGACCGCAACATTGCCGGACGGCCAGGTATGGCACCGCGTGAGAGTTGGTCCTTTCTCGAACCAGGATGAGTTGAGCAAGTCACGTGCTGCCCTGAAGGAAAACAAGCTCGAAGGCTACCTGATCAAGGTACGCGAATAGGCTCGGATATTGACAACGCGACGGGAATGCCCATGAAACAACTACGCCCCATGATGCTTGCCGCAATCACGATTCTGGGATTCGTCCTCGCATCGGCGGTTGCCGCCAAGCCGTTGCTGGACAAGGAATACAAGCTGATTGAGCCACCTCAATCGCAACCGGGCACGGTGAAGGGTGTCGAGGTGCTCGAGTTTTTCAATTACGCCTGTCCGCATTGCTATGAATTCGAGCCGAATCTGAAATCCTGGCTGAAGAATAAGCCGAAGAGCGTGGAATTCCGCTACGTCCCCGCGATTTTTAATGATCGCATGATTCCGCTCGCCAAGATTTACTACACGCTCGAGGAAATGGGATCGCTGGAAAAACTGCATGACAAGGTGTACTACGCAATCCACCAGCAACAGTTGAACCTGACAGACCGGGAAATCCTATTGAAATGGATCGGCGAACAGGGCGTAGACGCCAAGAAATTCGAAGCGACCTTCGACTCTTTCAGCGTGAACAACAAGGTGCAGCGCGCAGCACAGATGACGCGCAACTACCGCATACCGGGCACGCCCTACCTGATCGTCGGCGGCCGCTACCTGACCGGCCCCTCGATGTCCATTCGCGCTGACGGCAATGTCGACCACAACCGGCTCGTGCAAGTCCTCAACGAGCTGATCGACATGAGCCAGAGCGCTGCGCGCTGACCCGCTTTCCGCGGGATCGTGAAGCGCATTTTCGCCGTACTACGCCCGGGCGTGCTGATGGTGGCCGGATTTTTGCTGGCGCTGATGCCCGTTGCCGTGGCAGCGGAGCCGATGGAGGACGTGGACTACGTTCTCATCGTGCCCCAGCCGGTGGTCGTTCCGGGGAAGATCGAAGTCATCGAGTTTTTTTATTACGGCTGCGACTCCTGCAACCGACTCGAGCCGCAGCTGCAGCTGTGGCTGAAGACGCTACCCCGGGACGTTTCTTTCCGGCGCGTGCCCGCCCTTCGGCGCACAGCCTGGGCCCCACTCACCAGCGTCTATTTCGCTCTCGAACAACTCGGTGAAATCGACAGATTGCATACACAGGTCTATCGTGCCGTGCACGATGGCGGCCTGAATCTTGGTGATTCCTCCGTACTGTATGAATGGGCAAAAAAATCCGGCCTCGACCGCGACAGGCTCGAGCAGGCGCTGGACTCCGATCTGGTCAAAACGCAAGTGCAGCGGGCGCGCGACGCCACCGTGGCATATGGCATTCGCGCCACGCCGTCGTTCGTCGTGGATGGCAGGTACCTGACCAGCGGCGGAATGGTGGGGAGTCTGGAAGCGCTATTACCGACCGTGGACGGCCTGATCGACAAGGCACGATCAGCACACGCGCCTAAATGACGCCGCCGGGCCAGAAAGTCGTCATTACCGGCGCTTCCAGCGGCATAGGCAGAGCACTCGCGGTGGAATATGCCGGGCGCGGGGCGACGCTGGGTCTGATAGCGCGCCGCGCGGATCTGCTCGAGCAACTTGCTGCATCGCTGCCGGTCCGCTCCTGCACTTATGCCGTAGATGTCACCGATTCGCACTCGCTGGCAAGGTCGGCCGAGGATTTCATCGCCCGCGCAGGATGTCCTGATATCGTAATCGCGAATGCGGGTGTGAGTGCCGGCACGCTCACAGACCATCCAGAGGACAATATGGTGTTCGCAGAAGTAATTGCGATCAACCTGACTGGAATGATGCTGACCTTCCAGCCGTTCCTCGAAACGATGAAGCTCCGGAGAAGGGGCACTCTGGTCGGGGTCGCCAGCATAGCGGGATTTCGCGGGCTGCCCGGTGCGGCTGCGTACTCGGCATCGAAGGCGGCCGCGATTTCATATCTCGAAAGCCTCCGGGTCGAGCTGCGTGGTAGCGGTATATCGGTCGTAACCATTTGTCCCGGGTACGTCGCCACGGCGATGACGTCAAAAAATCCTTACCGAATGCCTTTCCTGATGGATGCCGCGATGGCCGCCTCGAAAATGGCGGACGCGATTGGTGCACGCAAACGGTTTTACGTTCTGCCCTGGCAGATGGCGCTGCTCGGCTGGCTATTGCGACGGTTGCCGCGGCCGCTGTATGACCTGTTGTTCGCGCATGCGCCGCACAAGCCGCGTCGCGTTCCCGATTGAGGGCGCGCTGCTTTCAGGTTAGACGCATAGCCAGCACCGACTCGAGTTCGGCGATCGCGATCGTCGGATCCGCCACTTTGATGGTGTGCATCCCCATTGCCCGCGCCGGTTTCAGGTTGGTCCCCAGGTCATCCAGATAGACTGCTTGTGACGCGACTATGCCGAGTTGTTCGCAAGCCAATTCGAAGAATCGCATTTCCGGTTTGCGCACGCCGATCCTGGAAGACTCGATTACGAAGTCGAACAGATCAAGAATGCCTTTCCATTCGTCCGCCCGCCCCGGATCGCGTTCGAATCCCCGCCCGGGGCCGGCGGCGACGTTATTGGTGACGCAGGCATTGATAAAGTGCCGCTTGCAGGCCTTGAGTGCCGCAACCATTGCCGGCCGGACTTCCCCGTAAAGCAGATCGATAACGTCGAGCCCGCGGATTTCGTAGCCGGCGCCGCGCGTCTCCGCGGCGAAAGCTTCGTCGAAATCATGAGGCGACAACTCCGAGCGTTCGAAGCGCGCCCACGCATTGTCGTCGTGATTGCGCGCATTGATGCCGCGCAGAAAATCAGTGGGCAAACCGCGTTCGCGCTCGAACCGGCGAAACGCCAGAAACGGACTTTCAGTCATCACGCCGCCAAAATCCCACAGTACGGCGCGTATCGCCGGGTTGGGCATTGCTATTTCTTGGTCTTCTTATAGGCGTCCACCGCGCGCTTGAGCTCCTTGTATTCCTCGCACGGAATCGGCGTACAGATTCTCCGCAGTTCGGCGAGATGTTGCTCCGCCTTGGGCAGGTTGCCGGTCAGAAGATAGGCTTCGCCGACGTACTCGTGGGCGCTCTTGTGGCTGGGATTAAGTTTTAGCGCTTCGTTATATTGGTCGAACGCGGCGTCATAATTCCCGGTCTTGCGATAGGCATAGCCCAGGAAATTGCGCGCGTCGGCGTTGTTCGGCGTGTTCTGTACCGCGCTGGACAGCAGGCCGATGGCTTTTTTCCAGTCCTGCGCTTCAAGGGCTTTCTTGCCCTCGAGGAAGTTTGGATCACTGCTCTCGCTGGATTCCTCCGCACCCATATTCGCCGCGGCCATCGGCGGAATGACCAGGCTGAAGAAGGCAAGCGCCGCGGTAATCAGCATCTTCAGGAAATTCTGCATGTCTTCCTCCGTTCAACATTTTCGCCGGCTTATCGGGCGAATCGCGTTTTGCGTGCTTATTCGACCGTGACAGACTTTGCGAGGTTGCGCGGTTTGTCGACGTCGGTGCCTTTGATAAGCGCGGCATGATACGCGAGCAGCTGGAGTGGCACGGTATGCAGGATGGGGCTCAGATAACCAGCGTGCTCGGTCATGCGGATGATATGGACCCCATCGCCACCCTGGATATGGGAATCGGCATCGGCAAACACGTAAAGTTCGCCGCCGCGAGCGCGCACTTCCTGCAGGTTGGACTTGAGTTTCTCCAGCAGCGCGTCATTCGGCGCGATTGCGATGACCGGCATTTCCTTGTCCACAAGCGCCAGTGGCCCGTGCTTCAACTCGCCGGCCGGGTAGGCCTCGGCATGGATATAGGAAATCTCCTTGAGCTTGAGCGCGCCTTCCATGGCGATCGGATAGTGCATGCCCCGACCGAGGAACAGCGCATGCTGCTTATTGGAAAATTGCTTTGCCCATTTTGCAACCTCGGATTCAAGGGAAAGCACCTGATTCAGCGCGGAAGGCAGATGCCGCAGGGCTTGCAGATGTCTTTGCTCATCGGTTGCGGAAAGCCTGTTGCGCGTTTTGGCCAGTACCAGCGTCAACAAAAACAGTGCTGCGAGTTGGGTGGTAAACGCCTTGGTCGAGGCCACGCCGATTTCGGGTCCTGCGCGCGTGAGAAATTTGAGACTGGCGTGCCGGATCAACGAGCTTTCCGCCACGTTGCATATCGCCAGCGTGAGTTGCTGCCCGAGCGATTTCGCGAATTGCAGCGCGGCTATCGTGTCCGCGGTTTCTCCCGACTGGGATATGGCAATGACCAGCGCATCGGGATTCGGTACGCTTTCCCGATAGCGGAACTCACTGGCAATCTCGACCGAGCAGGGAATGCCTGCGATGGCCTCGATCCAATAGCGCGCGACCAGACCGGCGTGATAACTCGTTCCGCAGGCGAGCAGGGTGACCGCGTTGATGCGTTTCATCGTGCTATCGGCCTCGACGCCGAACAACTGCGGCACGATGGATTGCGCGCCGATCACCATTTCCAGCGTATTCGCTACGGCCCCTGGCTGCTCGAAGATTTCCTTCTGCATGTAATGACGGTACGGCCCGAGTTCCACCGCGTCTGCAGACAATTTGCTTTCATGCACGGATCGGGTCACTTCACGGCCTGAGCCGTCGCAAATGCGCACGCCGTTCAAACTGATCTCGGCCACATCGCCTTCTTCCAGGTAGATCATCTTCTTGGTGACCTGCAGCAGCGCAGAGGCGTCCGAAGCCGCGAAGTTCTCACCTTTTCCCAGGCCCAGCAGCAGAGGCGCGCCCTTGCGCGCTACCACCAGCACGTCGGGATTTTTTTCCGACAATACGGCGATCGCATAGGCACCGCGCAACTCGGCGACAGCTTTACGTACGGCGGCGAACAAGTCGCCGCTCGGCTTCCAGTAAACGTGAATCAGATGTGCAACGACTTCAGTGTCCGTATCGGAGGCGAAATGATAGCCGGCAACCGAAAGCCGATCGCGTATCTCCTCGTGATTTTCGATGATGCCGTTGTGAACGACGGCGAGGCCATCTTCGCTGACATGAGGATGAGCATTTCGTTCCGACGGAACGCCGTGCGTCGCCCAGCGAGTATGTGCGATGCCAAGGTTGCCGTGAACCCTGGCCTGATCCGCCATCTCGGTGAGCGCAGCCACGCGCCCGATACTGCGCAGGCGATGCAGGCCGCCGTTGACCACCGCGATTCCCGCGGAGTCATAGCCGCGATACTCGAGCTTGCGCAGCCCCTCGAGCAGGATGGGAACGACATTACGCTGAGCGACTGCGCCTACGATTCCGCACATAAAAACATTGATTGGTGCCTGCTGATTTAGCGCGTTCTGAACGTACAAACCAATTTTACTTTGCGTTCTTCCTGACCGGTCGTTTCCAGCCGGGAATCGTCACCTGTTTCGAGCGCGACAGCGTCAACGAATCTGCGGGAGCGTCCTTGGTGATGGTGCTTCCGGCCCCAATCGTGGCACCGCGACCGACCGTTACCGGCGCAACGAGTTGCGTATCCGAGCCGATGAACGCGTCGTCCTCGATCACGGTACGATGTTTGTTGGCGCCGTCGTAATTGCAGGTAATGGTGCCGGCACCGACATTGACATCTCTGCCAATCGTCGTGTCGCCGAGATAGCTCAGATGGTTGGCTTTGGAATTGTTGCCGAGTTCTGTCGCCTTGGTTTCAACGAAGTTGCCGATGTGGACCTGATCGGCGAGCCGGGTGCCCGGACGCAGCCTGGCGTACGGGCCGATCCTGCAGTTGGCCCCGACCACGGCGCCATCGAGATGCGAGTAAGGGGCAATCTCGCTGCCTGCGCCGATGTCGACATTGCGAAGCACGCAACCTGCGCCGACTTTCACATCATCGGCGAGCCGGACCCTGCCTTCGAATATGCAGTTCACGTCGATAAAGACATCATTGCCGCAATCGAGTTCACCGCGCATGTCGAACCGCCATGGATCGGCAAGCGTCACGCCCCGTGCCATCAGGCCGCGGGCGTTCTGCAATTGCTGAACACGCTCAAGATAGGCCAGCTGGTCTTTGCTGTTCACGCCCAGGATCTCCCAATTGTCCGCCGGTTGGGTTGTGGTCACCGCGGTTTTCGAGTCGATTGCCAGCGCTACAATGTCGGTCAGGTAATACTCCTTTTGCGCGTTACGGTTGGTCAGCTTCGACAGCAAACGATGCAGTATGTCAGTGGGCGCGCAAAGAATTCCGGTATTGATCTCGCGGATGCTTTTTTCCTGGGCACTCGCGTCCTTCTCCTCGACTATGCGGACAATACGGCCGGTTTTGTCGCGCACGATGCGGCCGTATCCCTCCGGATCGTCGAGCGTCGCAGTCAGCAATCGCAGCCCGGGTCTGGAGATCAGTTTCTCCAGCGTGGCGTCGCGCGTGAGCGGAACGTCCCCATACAACACCAGCGTTGTTCCTCCCGCGCGCAAGTAGGGAAGCGCCTGCTGAACCGCATGACCGGTGCCGAGCTGGGGTTCCTGGCGTACGAATTCAACGGCGGCATGTCCGAACGCGGATGGAATCGCCTGGCCGCCGTAGCCGTAGACGACAATCGTGCAGTCGGACCGCAGGGCGCCCGCTCGTTCAAGTACGTGACCGAGCATGGGCTTGCCGCCGATCGCGTGCAAGACCTTGGGGAGCCGGGAATGCATGCGCGACCCCTTGCCAGCAGCAAGGATCACGATGTTGAGTGGGGCTTTTTTCACGGGGAAACGCGAAGATGACGTCGGGAATTATCGCACAAGCTCCCCGGCTGGTTGCAGCCGGCAGGCGCAGGGGGCAAGACAGCCGACATCAACGCGAGAGTTGCTCCGAATATACCCATTCCAGCAGCGCGTCCTGCACGGGTTGCGCGTTGCGCGCGCCCGCATGGTTGATGATCAGGACCACAGCAAGCATTCGTCCTTGCGCGTCCAGGGTATAACCGGCGATCGCCCGTACGCCTTCGAGATAGCCCGTTTTCATGTGCGACTGGCCGGCCACCGGCGAATTCCCCAACCGCCTTTTCATCGTGCCGTCAATTGCAGTCAGCGGCAGGGAAGCCGTGTATTCCGGCATCAGCGCGCTGCGATAGGCTGCGATCAGCACCTGGGCGAGGTGATGCGA
>DATFUO010000113.1:0-3170 GCA_035260785.1 Burkholderiales bacterium | reverse complement strand
AGGGAACGCTTTCCACAGAATTCGCAAGACTCAATAAATCCCCGATGACCGCGATCCAGACCAAACTCAACCCGCGCTCTCCGGAATTCAAAGCCGGACGGGAGGCAATGTCGGTCCTGCTGTCCGACCTGCGCGCCAAGATCGGCCTTATCGGCCAAGGCGGCGGCCAAGCGGCCCGTGAGAAGCACGTCGGCCGCGGCAAGCTGCTGCCGCGCGAGCGCGTTCGCCGCCTGCTGGACGTTGGTTCGCCTTTCCTGGAACTGTCGCAACTGGCGGCCTGGAACATGTACGACAACCAGGTGCCAGCCGCCGGAATCGTGACCGGAGTGGGACGGGTGTCCGGACGCGAGTGCGTCGTGGTTGCGAACGATGCGACGGTCAAGGGCGGAACGTATTTCCCGATGACCGTGAAGAAGCACCTGCGCGCGCAGGAGATTGCGCAGCAGAACCATCTGCCCTGCATCTATCTGGTCGATTCCGGCGGCGCGAATCTGCCGACCTGGGACGAAGTCTTTCCGGACCGCGACCATTTCGGCCGCATTTTCTATAACCAGGCCAACATGTCGGCACTCGGCATCCCGCAGATCGCCTGCGTGATGGGATCGTGCACGGCCGGCGGCGCCTACGTGCCGGCCATGGCGGACGAGTCGATCATCGTCAGGAACCAGGGCACGATCTTTCTCGCTGGTCCGCCGCTGGTGAAGGCGGCCACCGGCGAAATCGTCAGCGCGGAAGAGCTGGGCGGCGCGGACGTGCATGCGCGCGTGTCGGGGGTGGCCGATCATTATGCGAACGACGATCCCCATGCGCTGGAGCTCACGCGGCGCATCGTTTCCCATCTGAATCTCAGGAAAGAAGTCAGCCTCGACCTGCGCGAACCGCGCGAGCCGTTATACGAAGCGGCAGAACTGCATGGCGTCGTCCCCGCCGACACGCGCAAGTCATTCGACGTCCGCGAAGTCATCGCGCGCGTCGTCGACGGCAGCGAACTCGACGAATTCAAACCGCTCTACGGCACCACGCTGGTGTGCGGATTCGCGCACATCTGCGGTTATCCGGTCGGCATCGTCGCCAACAACGGCATCCTGTACTCGGAATCCGCGCTGAAGGGTGCGCACTTCATCGAACTGTGCGCGCAGCGCGGCATCCCGCTGGTGTTCCTGCAGAACATCACCGGCTTTATGGTCGGAAAGAAGGTCGAGGCTGGTGGCATCGCCAAGGACGGCGCCAAGCTGGTTACCGCGGTGTCGTGCGCGCGCGTGCCGAAGTTCACGGTCATAATCGGCGGTAGTTTCGGCGCAGGGAACTACGGCATGTGCGGCCGCGCCTATAGCCCACGCTTCCTGTGGATGTGGCCGAACGCGCGCATCTCGGTGATGGGGGGCGAGCAAGCCGCCAGCGTGCTCGCACAGGTCAAGCGTGACGGCCTCGAAAAAGCTGGCAAAACCTGGAGCCAGCAGGATGAGGAGGCTTTCAAGTCGCCGATTCGTGCGCAGTACGAAACGCAGGGCCATCCGTACTACGCCAGTGCCCGTTTGTGGGACGATGGCGTGATCGATCCGGCCGATACGCGCATGGTGCTTGGCCTGGGCTTGTCCGCTGCGCTGAATGCGCCCATTGAAAAAAGCACTTTTGGCGTGTTCCGGATGTAACCATGGACGCGCTCAGCACTCGACAGAACATGGAGTCCGTTTATTTCACCGAAGAGCATGCCGCGATGCGCGAACAGGTGGCACGCTTCATCGCAAAGGAAGTCGAGCCCTACGGCACGGCGTGGGAGGAGCAGGGCTGCGTGCCGCGTGAAGTCTTGCGCAAGATGGGCGCATTGGGTTTGTTCGGCATTACCTACCCGGCGCAATATGGCGGCTCGGACGCCGATGCACTGACATCGCTGGTATTCGCCGAAGCGTTGTCGCGCAGCACGTTCGGCGGTTTCGTCGTAACCGCCCTAGTGCACTCCGACATGGCCTCCCCGCATCTGGTGAACGCCGGGTCGAAGGCGCAACTCGACAAATATCTGCCCGCCGTGATTCGGGGCGAATGCATTACCGCGGTTGCGGTCACTGAGCCGGACGCGGGCTCCGATGTAGCGGGAATCCGCACCAGGGCGCGGCGCGACGGCGCGGGCTGGATATTGAACGGCGCAAAGATGTTCATCACCAACGGCGTGCACGCCGACCTGTATTTCGTTGCGGCGCGCACCGATGCTGCGGCAAAGGGTTCGCGCGGCATTTCCATGTTCATCGTCGAGAAAGGCACTGCGGGCTTTCGCGTTGGCCGCGCTCTCGACAAGACCGGCTGGCTGTGCTCCGACACGGCGGAGCTGGTTTTCGAAGACTGCCGTGTTCCTGCGCAGAATCTGCTCGGCGAGGAGAACGCGGGATTCTATGCGGTAATGCAGAATTTCCAGAGAGAGCGCATTGCCGCGGCAGCGATGGCCGTGGGTAACGCGCTGACGTCGCTGCGCCTGACTATCGAGTATGTCAAGAACCGCAAGGCCTTCGGCGGCGTGTTGTTCGACAAACAGGTGATACGCCAGCGTCTCGCCATGCTCGAAGCCAAGACCCACGCGGCGCGGCAGTTCCTGTACCACTGCGGCTGGCTGGCCGCGCAGAAGCGGGACTGCGTACGCGAAGTCTCGATGCTGAAGGCGCTGACCGGCGAGCTGGCCAACGAAGTGGTTTACACCTGCCAGCAATTTCACGGCGGCATGGGTTATATGCGCGAATCCGCAATCGAACGGCAGGCACGCGACGCGCGCGTACTGTCGATTGGCGGCGGCGCCACCGAAGTCATGCTCGAAGAAGTCGCCAAGCGCTTCGCACCGGACTGACGAGAGCGAAGACTCATGAATCCAAGAATTGCGATGAACCACGGAGGACACGGAGGACGCGGAGGAAAGGCAAGAAAAATAGATGCACGGGTTACACTGTGTTCATTCGCTGATGACGATTCGTGGCGGCAAGAGTTGCCGACACAGATTGCAAACAGTCACCTTCCTTATAACACCGATCGCCTCTTTGTCGTTTTGTTTTTCCTCCGCGTCCTCCGTGTCCTCCGTGGTGAAATGGTTTTTCTAGGATGAATCCAGTCATGCTGCAAACAGAAATCAGCGGCGGCGTCGCGACGATTCGCATGAATCGCCCCGAAGTGCACAACGCATTCGATGA
>DATFUO010000112.1:0-5634 GCA_035260785.1 Burkholderiales bacterium | reverse complement strand
TGGGGCAGCAATATCGCTCCCATGGCCCACCTCAAGGGCCTCAAACTCGACGCGGCCTACGAGTACATCAATTGGTATATGTCTGGATGGCAGGCGGGCTTCATCGCCAAGCAAGGCTACTACAGCTCCGTTCCCGAAGCCGCCAAGAAGTTCATGACCGAGGATGAGTATGGCTATTGGTACGAAGGCAAGCCGGCCAAGGGTGAAATCAAGGATCCCTACGGCAACGTCATGGAGAAAGCCGGTTCCGTGCGTGATGGCGGAGCCTTCTGGGACCGCATGGGTAAAGTGGCGTGCTGGAATACCTTGATGGACGAAAACCAGTACATGGTGAAGAAGTGGAACGAATTCCTGGCTTCCTGAAATAGGGGACCGGGAGCCAGGATTTAAGGGATAGGGGGCGGAGATTTTTTCCTCCCTCTACCTCCTGCCTTTTTCCCCTACGCGCAATCACCTGACAGAACAAGAGGCGCACGCCCGTGAAAGTGTCGTCTACCCTCACGTCTTATCTCCAGATCGGTCCGTTGCTGCTGGTGCTGCTGCTTTTTTTCGGCATCCCTTTGCTGGTGGTCGTTGCCTATAGTTTTTTTCAGTTCGACGGTCTCGACTCGGTTCCCGCCTTCGACTTCGTTAACTACGTGGATGTATTGACCTCCCGCGTCACACTGTCGCTGTATTTGAAAACACTCTACTACGCGGTTGTGGTATGGGCGATCACGCTTCTGATCGGATTCACCGTTGCCTACTTCCTGGCCTTCCACGTGCAGAGCCTTATCTGGCAGATGGCGCTGTTACTCCTGTGCACCGTGCCTTTCTGGACGTCCAATATCATTCGCATGATCTCGTGGATTCCTTTTCTCGGCAGGAACGGAATCTTTAACAACGCGCTTATAGGCGCGGGCATTACGGACAAGCCCCTGGAATTCCTGCTGTTCTCGGATTTCGCTGTCATCATCGCCTACGTGCATTTGTTCACGCTGTTCATGATCGTGCCGATCTTCAACGCCATGGCGAGAATCGACAAGTCGCTGATCGAGGCGGCCCGCGACGGCGGTGCCAGTGGCTGGCGCATCATCTGGGACATCGTCGTCCCGCTGTCCAAGACGGGAATCGCGTTGGGGTCGATCTTCGTGGTTACACTGGTGATGGGGGATTTCTTCGTGGTCAAGGTCATGAGCGGCAGCCAGTCCGCCTCCATCGCCATGGCCATGTCCAACCAGATCGCCATGGTGCAATACCCCCCGGCGGCGGCCAGCGCCGTCATCCTGTTGATCGTCGTGAGCTTGATGGTGGCGGCGATCCTGCGTGTTGTGGATGTCAGAAAAGAAATAGCGGGATAAGCCATGCAGAAACTGCAGACCGGCAAACGTCCCCTGAGCTTTTACGCGCTGAGTGTTTTCTTCGTTCTGTTCGTGCTCTTCCTGTACGGCCCCATGTCGGCCATTTACATCCTGTCCTTCCAGGGACCCAGCGGCGGGCTGACCTTCCCCATGCGAGGTTGGTCGTTCCACTGGTTCGACGCGCTCTTCAGCCAGCAACGGACGGGAGATTTCGCGGGCGCGTTCACCCGCTCCATGATTCTCGCTGCGATGGTTTTGCTGCTGACGGTGGCAATTTCGGTGGTCGCCGGGCTTGCCTTCCGGCGTCGATTCGTCGGGGCCGCCTTCGTGTTCTACCTGGCGGTCGCCAGCCTGATCATGCCCGGATTGCTGGTCGGGCTGGGCGTGGGCCTCACCTTCCAAACGTTCGGGGTTCAAACGAAGTGGTTCGCCTCGGCGCTGGGCGCGCAGCTCACCTGGACCTTGCCCTTCGGCATGTTGATCATGTTCGCGGTGCTCAGCCGCTTCAATCGCGCCTACGAAGAGGCGGCGCGGGATCTCGGCGCAACCAATTGGCAGATCTTTCTATGGGTGGTCCTGCCCATTTTGTTCCCCGGCATGATCGCGGTGGCCCTGTTTGGATTCACGCTGTCCTATGACGAGTTTCCGCGCACTTTGTTGACCTCCGGCGCGGCGAACACGCTGCCCATGGAAATTTGGGGCATGACCACCAACGTGACCTCGCCGGCCCTGTATGCGCTGGGAACTGTCACAACGCTGGTGTCATTCATCGCCATCGCGCTTGCGCTGGGATCGATCGCCATCATCCAGTGGCGCAGATCGCGACCTGTTGGAAATGCATCTTTGGCAAAGGAACAAGAATGAACCCGGGAGATCGGCGCCCTGCCGCGCGAGGCAGCATCGAACTGGCAGGCGTCACCAAGCGCTTCGGCGAAACGACCGCAGTGAAAAACATCGATCTGAAAATACCTGGCGGATGCTACTGCTGTCTGCTGGGGCCGTCGGGCTGTGGCAAGACGACGATACTGCGCATGATCGCCGGCCACGAATCGCCGACCGAGGGCGCCGTCCTGATCGACGGCGAGAACGTGGTCGGCAAGCTTCCGGTCGAACGCGGTACGGCCATGATGTTCCAGAGTTACGCGCTGTTTCCGCACCTGAGTTGCACGGATAACGTCGCCTTCAACCTCAAGACGCGCGGTGTGGACAAAGCCGAGCGTCGCGCGCGCGCGCGCGACATGCTCGATCGCGTGCGCATGAAGTCCTTCGCGGACCGGTTGCCCGCGCAGCTTTCGGGGGGGCAGCAGCAGCGCATCGCGCTGGCGCGATCGCTCATTACCAACCCGCGCGTGCTGCTGCTCGACGAGCCCCTCTCGGCGCTCGACGAGTTTTTGCGTTTGCAGATGCGCGGCGAGCTCAGAAACATTCAGGCGGAATTCGGCATCACATTCATCCATGTGACGCACACCCAAATGGAGGCGATCGCGCTGGCCGACATGGTGGTGGTAATGGACCAGGGCCAGATCGAGCAGGCGGCCTCGGCCCGGGATGTCTACGACCGCCCGCGCACCGGTTACGTGGCGCACTTCATGGGTGGACAGAATGTGCTGGCCGGCACAGTAACCGGGCGCCAGGCCGGTATCGTCACCATCGCCAGCGGAAAGAAGAAGATCGACATCACCGCGCCGCCTTCCGCCGCGTCGGGCCCTGTGATCGGCGAGCAGTTCGAGGTCGCGGTGCGCCGCGATCGCGTGCGCCTGAGCCGCGCACCCTCCGAGAAGGCCGAAGCCGGCGTCAACGCCGTCAGCGGCCGTGTCAACGGAATCGAATACCAGGGCACCTGGCTGAAGATTTCGATCGAGGATGCCGGTGCCGAGGGCTTCGTTGCCAACGTCCCCGACGACCAATTTTTCGCCGACCCGTTGAAGATGGGTGATCCGGTGATCGCGCGTTGGGACGCGGAGCAATTGCATTACCTGGTTGCGCGGTCCGGGCGGGCCGCCGCGGCCGCCCGCATCCCTGCGACGGGTAGCTCCACCGTGGGCGCGTCAAATTAACCATGTGCGGACTATGCGGCGTTTTCCTCGGTGAAGCGCACTGGACTGACGCGACGGTGGGCGCGACCGCCAGCGGCGCGCGCACTCGCCGCCACGAACGGCTGCACCGCGTCGCGCAGGCCAATCGCATCCTGAAGCAATACGGGTTGAAGCTGAGCGACTGGCAGGGAAGCGCTTACTTGCTCGACAGCCAGACCGGCCAGACGGCCATCGTGCCCAGCGTTGCCGCCGTCTGGCCGGCGGCGGAACGCTTGCGCAAGCAATCGATTGATCCGCTCGACGAGCGCCTGATCGAAGCGCTCGAACGGGACTGATCGCATCAACCTGTCTCAATCCAACACGGAGGCACAGAGGTCACGGAGGACACAGAGACATGCAAAATGAGATGCAAAAATTTGGAGGGTGGGAAGGTGTCAAGTACGCAACGTACATGAGTTCCCGTCACTTTCCCTTTTCATTTGTAAAGCAAGTTGCTTTCCTCTGTGTCCTCCGTGCCTCCGTGTTGGGTGGAGAGATTTCATGACCCCAAGCAGCGATCGCACGCCGGTCAACGTCCTCACGGGCTTCCTGGGCAGCGGCAAGACGACGCTGCTGCAGCGGTTGCTGCGTTCCCCGCGTATGGGGCGTGCCGCAGTGCTGATCAACGAGTTCGGCGAAATCGGCCTGGACCATCTGCTGGTGCAGCACGTCGATGAGTCCGTCGTCTTGCTGCAAAGCGGGTGCATCTGCTGCAGCATCCGCGATGATCTCGCGTCCGCGTTACGCGGCCTGCTAAGCCGGCGTGAGCGCGGCGAGATTCCGGCATTCGACCGGATCGTCATCGAGACCACCGGGCTGGCGGATCCAGGCCCCATCCTATACACGCTGTTGAGCGAGCCGGTGATCCGGCATCATTTCCAGCTCGGCAACGTGATCACGACCGTGGACGTGGTGAACGCCGGACTGCATCTGTCTCGCAATCGCGAGGGCATCAAGCAAGTGGCTGCCGCCGACCGGCTGGTTCTCACAAAATCCGATCTGGCCGAGGCGGGGCAGACCGCGGCGGTGGGCGAGGAACTGGCGCGGCTGAATCCGTCCGCAAGGATCTGGGACGCCGCGCAGGAACCCGTCGACGCAGACTTCCTGCTCGATGGTTTGCCTTTCGCGCCTGGACCGGGTCAGGCACGGTATCGGTTGGAGAATGGGGGCGCGCGTGCGCGGGAGGACGGCGCGGGCGGGCCGGACGCCGCGAATGGCCTGCACACCGAGGCGGTATCGAGCATGAACCTGATTTTGGATCGACCCATGGACTGGACGGCCTTCGGCGTTTGGTTGAGTTTGCTGCTCAACCGGCACGGCGATGACGTGTTGCGGGTAAAGGGCATCCTTTGCGTGGAAGGCAGCGACACGCCGGTGTGGATCAACGGCGTGCAACACATCGTGCATCCGCCGCAGCACCTGGAGGGTTGGCCCACACAGGACCACCGCTCGCGCATCGTTTTCATCACGCGCGGCATCGATCAGGGACAGTTGCGCCGCTCGCTGGAGGCTTTTTGCAGGTTGCGCGCAGCGGAGCTGGCGGTTGCATAAGGCCCCGGTCGCGCAATCCATCCCGGCTTAGGTCCACGAACGAGGCATTTATTGTTCCGCCCCCGGCACCGCAAGACACGTCTCGTAAAAGGGAAGCAAATATGGCTGCACTGTCGATTGACTCGCAACGGCTGTGGAAGTCGCTGATGGACCTCGCCCGGATCGGCGCCACCGACAAAGGCGGCGTGCGCCGGTTGGCGCTTTCCAAGCTGGACGGTGAAGCGCGCGACCTGTTCATTCGCTGGTGCAGGGAGGCCGGTTGCGGCATCGCGATCGATGGCATCGGCAACATCTTCGCGCGGCGGGCGGGCCGGAATGACGCGCTACCGCCCATCATTACCGGCAGCCACATCGACACCCAGCCTTCGGGCGGAAAATTCGACGGCAACTACGGCGTGATGTCCGGCCTCGAGGTGATTCGCACCCTCAACGATCACAAGATCCGCACGCAAGCGCCGATCGAGGTGGCGGTGTGGACAAACGAGGAAGGCTCGCGTTTCACACCCGTGATGATGGGCTCGGGCGTGTTCGTGGGTGCTTTCCCGCTCGAATCCACCTTGCAGCGCACCGACCTCGAGGGCGTGACGGTCGGCCAGGCGCTCACGCAGATCGGCTACGCCGGCGCGGAAAAAATCGGCGGCCGGCCCGTCGGCGCCTACTTCGAGGCG
>DATFUO010000111.1:0-4044 GCA_035260785.1 Burkholderiales bacterium | reverse complement strand
GGCGATGCGGCGCTTCAGTGTGCCCAGGGTCATGGGATAACCGACTTCGCGCGTAAACTCCATTTGAGCCAGCGTCTGCAATCGGCTGGTATTGCCGGGGTGGCCTGAGACGAAAACTAGGTCGCCATCTTTCACGCCGGTTCGCGACCATCGCAGATAGTTGTCGAGGTGCGCAGGATGCCCGTCTTCATAGACGCGGAAAAACGTGATGTCCAGATCGTAGCGGGGATATGTAAAGTTGTCAGGATCGCCACCAAAAAACGCTGCGTCAAACTCGGGCGCAAACACCAGCCGCACGTCAGTGTATTTTTTGTATTTGTACAGGTCATAAACCTGACCGGAATAAAAGGTAACCACGTCGCAGCGCAGTCCGGTCGAAGTCGAGCAATCCTTCTCGATCTGCGACATGGCGGCACGTTGCGCTTGTCCTGCATCCGCCGCCGACATTTCCGCCTTCACCCCCGCATTCACCTTGTCGGTTACGTCCTCGATCCCAACCAGTTCGTTCAGTTCGAGATTCGGGCACTTCGCCTCTTCAGCCTGAGTCTTCGCATAGAAGCCTGTCTTGATGTAGTCGTGTCCCTCGCTCGAGAGTTGCTGCACGCAGCCGGCGCCAACGTGATGGTTGGTGAAGGTCAACCCGTCGGCGGAAACAAACGACCCGGACCCGCCACTGTTGAACCGTACCGATGACAGCCTTACGTGATCGAGCCATTGCTGAGTCAGTTCGAAACCATACTTAGCCTTGATCTTGTCCTTGGGAGGTGCATTGTAGAGCCACATGCCCTCATCGGCCGAAGCCACAGTAGAAAAGAAGAAAGACAGGGCAAGGCACATCGTTAAAAAGCGTCTCATTAGGATTCCTCCGGAAGGGTTGTGACGAGCGACTACAGGCTCCTCGCGTGAGCATGACCGAAGCTCCTAATATACGCTCCGAAAGAAGATCGCAGCAAAGCGTCCCGGAAGCCCGCTGGCATAAGGAATTCTCTGCCAACGAGCGAGTCTGCGCCCCTTCACGCACCAAAGTTACCCAGGGCCGTCTGGAATGTGAGCGCATTTTGGGGTATAAAAGAAAGTTGCGTCCCCGCAAATCCCCTCGCGGCTTCCGCAACGGCAATCAATCTAGTCGAGCGAGAATCTATGTCCAGCGTGACCAGCACTCCTCCGAAGGGCCTGGAAGGCATCGTCGCCACCAACTCCAGGATTTGCTATATCGATGGCGACCGCGGCGTCCTTGCCTATCGCGGCATTGACGTTCACGAACTAGCCGAGCATTCCACCTTCGAAGAAACCTGTTACCTGCTGTGGTTTGGCCGCCTGCCGAATCGAAGCGAACTAAAGAACCTTCAGGAGCGTCTGGCGCAGGAGCGTAACCTCGACCCAGGCATCATCGCGTTTCTGCGCAGCGCTCCCAAAGGCGCGCTGCCCATGGATGTCCTGCGCACCGCGGTCTCCGCTCTGGCCTTCTACGATGCGGATGAGAAAAACAACGATCACGACGCCAATGTCCGCAAAGCCATCCGCCTGACTTCGCAGATCGCCATGATCGTTGCCGCCTATGATCGCATTCGCAAAGGCAAGCCGGTAGTTGAGGCTGACCGTTCCCTCTCTCACTCCGCCAATTTCCTGTTGCAGCTGAATGGAAGCAAGCCTTCGTCCACAGCGGAGCGGGCACTCGACATCGCCCTCATCCTCCATGCGGATCACGAACTGAACGCCTCCACGTTCGCGGCCCGCGTGACCGCCGCAACCTTGTCGGACATGCACTCGGCAATCACCTCGGCCATCGGCGCGCTCAAGGGACCTTTGCATGGCGGAGCCAACGAGGCGGTTTTCCGTATCCTCGCGTCGATTGACGGCAAGAAAGCCGACCCCGTCGACTATGTCCGTGACATGCTGGCACAGAAGAAAAAAGTTCCAGGCTTCGGCCATCGCGTCTATCACACCGAAGATCCCAGGGCCACGCACCTGCGCGTGATGTCGCGGGATCTGGGCCGTTCCAGCGGTCAGCCCCAGTGGTATGAGATGTCCGAAAAAATCGAGAAATTCGTGAAGGCGGAAAAGAAGCTCAACGCCAACGTGGATTTTTACTCTGCCTCGACCTACCATGTGCTGGGCATTGACGAAGATCTGTTCACACCTGTTTTCGCCGTCTCCCGCATCGGCGGCTGGGCCGCGCACGTCATCGAGCAACTCGACGACAACCGCCTGATCCGCCCGCGCGCCGAGTATATGGGGCCGGATTATCCCAACCGCTACGTGCCGATGGAAAAACGCTAAATTCGCCGCATCTCGCAAATCACCCTGCGCAGGCGCCGTAAAACAGAGAGGCGTATCAGGGTATGCCTTTAGGCATACCACATCTGCAGATCGTTGATCGCGCCTTTAGGCGCTGCATGGCGTCCCGCGATGCAGGTAGAATAGTAAAGGCATGCTCCGCATTTACCTCGACAACAACGCCACCACGCCTGTTCTTCCGGAAGTGCTCGAAGCCATGCGTCCGTACTTTGGCGAGCACTTTGGCAACGCTTCGTCGATCCACCATCACGGACAGGAGACCCGTGCTGCGGTCGAGCGCGCGCGGGACTCGGTAGCATCGCTGCTGGGATGCCGCGCAGCCGAACTCGTCTTTACCAGCGGCGGAACCGAGGGCGATAATCTGGCGATTGCAGGGCTCACGAACCCGGGCGATCACATCATCACTTCGACCATCGAGCACCACGCCGTGCTGCTGACCTGCAAGCATTTGGAAGAAATCGGCTGCGACGTCACCTATGTGCCTGTGGATGGCCGCGGCCTTGTCGACCCCGACGATGTGCGGCGGGCGCTGCGCCCGAATACAAAACTGATTTCGATCATGATGGCGAACAACGAGACCGGTGTACTGCAACCGGTCGATGAAATTGGCAAGGTCGCAGCCGAGGCGGACGTCTATTTTCATACTGACGCGGTGCAAGCAGCCGGCAAAGTTCCGATTGACGTGGCCCGCATAGGCTGCGACGCGCTTTCGATCTCGGGCCACAAGATGCACGCGCCGCAAGGCGTGGGCGCACTCTATGTGCGTAAGGGAACCCGCCTTCAACCATTGTTTTACGGCGGACGCCACGAACGCTCGCGCCGCGCCGGCACCGAAAACGTGCCGGGAATCGTCGCGCTGGGCAAGGCCGCTGAGTTGGCGATCCAAGCCTTCGAGCGCGGCGACGACCAGAAAATGTCCGCTTCCCGCGACCGTCTCCAGCAGGGAATTCTAGCCCAAGTGGAGGAAGCCGCGGTAAACGGCGATGCCGCTCCGCGCGTCCCGAATACAACAAACATTTATTTCGATCACATCGAAGGCGAATCCATGGTGATTGCTCTCGACCTTAAGGGCCTGGCGGTTTCCACCGGCGCCGCATGTTCCTCGGGAGCAATTGAGCCCTCCCACGTGCTCACCGCGATGGGCCTGCGATCCGATCGCGCCCGCGCCAGCATCCGCCTCAGCCTGGGCAGACAGAACACGGCGGAGGACATCGACATTGCGCTTTCGCTAGTACCGGAGACCGTGGTGCGGCTGAGGGAGCTATCGCCGATGCCAGGAAAGGCAGCAATTAGCATTTCGCGATTAGCACCTAGTCAACGAGGCTAATTGCCAACTGCCAATTGCTAATTGCTGGGACCAAAGATGCCAACTCCCAAAACCATCGCCGTAGCCATGTCGGGCGGAGTCGATTCCTCCACCGTCGCGGCCATGCTGCGCGCCGAGGGGCACAACATCATCGGCCTTACCATGCAACTCTGGAACCAACGCCGGCTGGCCGGACACGAGGGCATGCCCGAGCAGGTAACCGGCCGCTGCTGCTCGCTCGACGACGTCTACGACGCTCGCCGCGTGGCCGAGCACATCGGCATCCCGTACTACGTGGTGAATCATGAAGAGCGCTTCGAGCGCGACGTCGTGCGTCCGTTCGTCGCCGAATATCTCTCGGGACGCACGCCGATCCCGTGCAGCCTCTGCAACAATCACTTGAAGTTCGATCAACTGCTCGTGGTCGCCCAACAGATCGG
>DATFUO010000110.1:0-7984 GCA_035260785.1 Burkholderiales bacterium | reverse complement strand
TCAGACATCTTGGCACGCGCGGTGTAGTCCTGGTATGCCGGCAACGCAACCGCTGCCAGAATACCGATGATCGCTACGACGATCATCAGTTCGATTAGGGTAAAACCCTTTTGTACGGCCTTCATGGATAACTCCTTGATGGTTGATTAACAAACACTCTGAATTTCAGGTGTTCGGCCTTGACTGTGCAAGCACTGTGCCACCCGTTGGCGACAACCAGCTAGTCCGCCCGACGCCACGGCATGAAATGAAAAATATGTTTAGAAACAAGAAAGTGTTTTGACCAGTACGTTGCCACGTCAAACAGGATCCCAAGTCTATGTATTTCATAATTCAGCAGTTCACCAGCGCGTGGGGATCGTCTGCAACGGACACAGGCAAACCCATCGGCAGTAACTGACGCAGATCGTCACCGCACCTGGTAGCCTGGCAGTGCCGCTTCGTTTACGTCATCGATCTGATCGGGATCCAGAAATTTTTCCGCATACCGCAAATACACTTTCTTGCGCACAAATATATCGAAGAGATCCGGATCGATGTGTCCATTGAGCTTGAATTTGCCGAGAATCTGCAGCGATTCGGTCAGGGTCTTGCCTTTTTTATACGGCCGATCCTTGGCGGTCAGGGCTTCAAAAATATCCGCGATTCCCATGACCCGGGCCTGGATCGACATCTCGTCGCGTTTCAATCCGCGCGGATAACCTTTGCCATCCATGCGCTCGTGGTGGCCGCCGGCGTACTCGGACACATTTTTGAGATGCTTTGGCCAGGGCAGCGACTCGAGCATCTTGATCGTTACTTCAATATGGTGATTGATGATCTGCCGCTCCTCTTGCGTCAGAGTTCCTGAGCGAATGGTCAAATTATCGACTTCGTCGGTGGTCAGGAAATTCGCCTCATTCCCGTCTACGTCGCGCCACCGATATGCCCTGGAAATGTCCCGCACTCGCTGCTGATCGTCTTCGCGCATCGATTCCGATCCGAAATTGCAGAAGCGCAGGAACTGGCGGTCTTCTTCGATCTGGCGTAACCGCACTTTCATTTCCCGATCTGCCCGCTCCCATTCACCCGAACGATTGTCCGGGGCGTTCAGTCTGGTCTTTATCCTGGCGATCTCGGCGTCGCGCTTGAGTATCTCAAATCGGGTATCGATCAACGTTATGCGATCGAATATAGTCTGCAATTTTGTCGCCTTGTCCACCACGTGCACTGGGGTGGTGATCTTTCCGCAATCGTGCAGGAGCCCTGCAATCTTCAACTCGTAGCGGTCCTTGTCGGTCATGCGAAAGCCCGACAGTGGACCTTCATCTGCTTCGTTGACGGCTTCGGCCAACAACATGGTAAGCATGGGAACGCGCTGGCAATGTCCCCCGGTGTAGGGCGACTTATCGTCGATTGCTGCATTTATCAGACTGATAAATGACTCGAAGAGCCCTTCCAACTGGTTGATCAGCTGGCGGTTCGTGAGCGCGACCGCCGCCTGGGATGCCAGGGATTCGGCCAGTCGCTGATCCGCCTCGGAAAACGGCACCGTTGCGCCGGTCCGGCGGTCCTTGGCGTTGATCAGTTGCAATACTCCGATCACCTCGTCCTCATGATTCTTCATCGGCACCGTAAGAAAAGACTCGGAACGATATCCTGTCTTGCCGTCAAAGCTCTTGGTTCCGGTAAAATCGAATCCCTTGGCCGCGTAGGCGTCCGCGATATTGACAGTCTCATCGCGCAGTACCGAATAGGCAACGACCATCGAATTATTCGGCCGGCCTTCATCGTCATATAGCCGCACTGGATAGAACGGAACTTCCACTCCGGTCGTGCCGCCCATGGCGATATGAAGCGAGTCCGTGCGCAGGATTTCGAAGTGGACGAGTTTTTTCTCGGCATCTACACGGTAGAGCGTACCGCCATCCGCATTGGTGATTTTTTTTGCCGCCACCAGAATCGCCTCGAGCAGGCGATTGGTATCTTTCACTTTCGACAACGCGATGCCGACCTCATTGAGTTCTTCCAGCCGGCGCAAGAGTTCGGTGGAGGTCGGTTCACTCATCGTAGCGTTTTCCGCGGCGAAATTCCCTAGAAGCATCCTGACTTACTTGATGCAAACCGCCCTGACCTGAAGCATGTCCGTTACACCTTGCAGCACTTTTTCGATGCCATCCTGCTTGAGTGTTCGCATGTGTTCCGCAAGGGCCGTGGCAACGATCTCCGCGACGCGTGCATGCTCCTGGATGTGCTTCTTTACTGCATCGCTGCCGACCAGCAATTCGTGCAAGCCGACCCGGCCCTTGTACCCGGTACCTCCGCAGGTATCGCAACCGACTGGCGTATAAAGGGTGAATTGGCCTTTGTCGTCCGCGAACTTGCTTGCCCATTCCCGGTATACAGCTTCATAGGCTGCCTTGGGATCCCGTTTCCAGTTTTCGGTATTTCGCAGTTCGGTCGTGAACTCTTCGAGTATCGATTTAAGTTCGTCCTGGGTTGCAACATGCGGTGCCTTGCACTTGGAGCACAGCCGTTTTGCCAATCGTTGCGCAAGAACCCCCAGCAGCGCATCGGCAAAATTGAACGGATCCATACCCATATCGAGCAGCCGGATGATCGATTCTGGCGCGCTATTAGTGTGCAGAGTCGCGAATACGAGGTGGCCGGTCAAGGACGCCTCGATGCCTGTGGCCGTAGTTTCCTTATCGCGCATTTCACCGACCATGATGATGTCCGGGTCGGCCCGGAGGAACGCTCTCATGGCCACCGCGAACGTCAGCCCGGCCTTCGGATTCATCTGAACCTGCCTCAGGCCTTTCTGCGTGATTTCCACCGGGTCCTCTGCCGTCCAGATTTTGGTTTCGGGCGTATTCAGGTAGCCGAGGACGGAATGCAATGTCGTGGTCTTGCCGGACCCGGTAGGTCCGCAGACAAAGAACAATCCATACGGCTTGCTGACCGTTTCCTTGAGAATTGTTAGATTGCGCTGGGACAGGCCGAGCTTGTCGATCGGAATCGGTTCACCTGCAGCCAGAATGCGCATCACGATGTCTTCGACACCGCCGGCCGAAGGAATCGTGGCGACACGCAGTTCGATGTCCAGCGGACCAAATTTCTTGAATTTGATCTTGCCGTCCTGTGGTTTTCTCTTTTCCGAAATGTCCAGGTCGCACATGACCTTCAGGCGCGCGGCAATCGCATTTCGATAACTGGCCGGAACTGAAATGTAGTTCTGCAAGGTGCCGTCCTTGCGGAATCGCACGTCCGTCTTGCCCTTGCCGGGATACGGTTCAATGTGGATATCGGACGCACCCTGATGATAGGCATCGATAATTATCTTGTTGACCAGTTTAACGAGTTCGTTGTCCTGGGCCAGTGAAGCTTCGTCTATGCCACTGCCGCCTTCTTCATCCCCGTCTTCGTCCATGTTGGACAGCATTTCGCCGATCGAGGAGGTATCGCCCGACTCCGCGCCGAAAAATTGGTCGAGTGTCGCGCCGAATTCACGGTGCGTACAGACCCTGAAGACGATCTTGTGCTTCGGAAATATATTGCTTACCACCTTCGACGCGCGCACTTTCTCGGGATCGGTCGTGAGGACGTACAGCCCTTCCTTGACATCTTCGATAGGGACCCAGAGGCTGCTTTCGACATAATCGCGTTTAAGGTTCTTTAGCAGATCCAGTGGCTTGACGCGATCCTGCTTGAAAGACTCGTAAGGGACCTTAAAGAACTGGGAAATCGCTTCGCCAATCGCCGCGGGCTTGACCTGGAATTCGTCAATCAATACGTCTTCAATATCCAGATTTTTGCGTCGCGCCGACCGCGTCGCCAACTCCATTTCTTCGGCTGAAAGCACCGCGTTCGTGACCAGATGGTCGTACTTCCCACGCAGCATCGCAGCCGGTCGGCTGCGCTGGCGCAATGCGATCTCAAGCGTCTCGCCCAGGTGCGCTGCGCCTTCCTCGGCAATGGTGGAAAACGCCTGGCCGTTCTTGGAGTTGATGACCTGGATAACGCCGATCAACTCATTTGCTCCGCTGTCGACCACCGGTGCCACTAGCATCTGCTTGGTGCGAAACCCGGTGCGCTTGTCGACTTCCTTCAGGAATTTCAGGTTGGGATTATGGGTCCGCAGTTCGTTGTCGTCGTAGACATCGCGTATGTTGATCAGTCTCTTCGACAGGGCGACAAATCCCGCAATACTCTGTTCGTTGATGGGCAGCTTGAGGTCCTTGAAGGAGGACAATCCGGTTTTTACCTTGGATATGATCGATGCCCGGTCTTCCGACAGGACGTAAATCGTCAGGCGTTCCGCCTCGAACAGCGAGCAAATGTCCTGCGACAACTCCAGCATGATTTCGTCGATGTTGCTGGTCGCATGTATCTTGTTTGTCACGGCCTGGAGCCTCTTTTGAAACTCCAGTTTGTGGCTCATCTCGGCCAGGTTCTGGCCGGCTTGTGGTTTGGCTTCAAAGACGGTGCTCATGGCATGCATCCTTCTTCCATTTGCGCGTGCAACCTTCGGATACTAACTCAGCGGCCGTCGGACTGTCAGCGTGGTTCGGTCCGGACGGCCGGATTCAAAACTTGAAAACCTGGCCGTTGGAAAGCATGCGCGGGTTGTAGCGCTCCGCGCATTCCTCCACCTCCTGCATCGTAAGGGTGCCGGCGCCGGGTTTGAGGTGGGTGACGAATACCCTGGTTGAGCGCTGCAGCTTGGCCAACTCCTCCGCAAGCATGCTCGGACAAAGATGCTTGGAGGCGATCGCCAGTTCCTTTTCCATGTTCGGGAAGGCTGTTTCTATGATGAGATAGCGCAGGTTTACGATCTTGTTGACCTCGGTCCATAATGCATCGTTCACCGTGGTATCGCCCGTAAAAACGAGGCTGGCTTCGCCGCTGTCGAACTGGAAGCCGACCGCGGGTACGACGTGGTTCGCAGGCAGGATTCTGATGCTGCGCCCGTCCAGGTCGATGCTGTCGCCCACCGAAAACGTCGAATATCGCAGGCAAGGCGCAGTCTTGCTTGGTATTTCGGTGAAGTCAGGCCAGACTTTCCAGTTGAAAATATGTTCCTGGAGAATTTTGCGCGTAGCTTCCGTACAATGCACCGTCACCGGCATATCACGCATGGGTCCGACGGTATCCACGAGAAACGGCAGTGAGGTGATGTGATCAAGGTGGGAATGCGTCAGAAAGACATGGTCGATCTTGAGCAACTCGGTGAGGGTAAGGTCGCCCACCCCGGTGCCCGCGTCTACGAGCACGTCGTTGTCGAGCAGCATGGACGTCGTGCGCAAGTTTCCGCCAATGCCCCCGCTGCAACCGAGTATCCTGATCTGCATCGCTATTTGGTTTCAAATCTCCAGGAGCCATCCCATCCGCGTTCAGGCGGATTGTTACGCAAATGCGCAATTCGCTCGAGGAACAGCGCGTAAAGTCCGCTGCCCGGATTCGCCTTGGTCAGGTTGATCAACTGTAATTCTGCCATATCCCAATCGCACGCCCGGTAGAGCTTGAGCACCTGATTCCAGAGTTTCAGTTCATCCTGGACCGGCTTTTCAATTTCACCGGACAGGCCGATTGGCTCGAAAATGGCAACCGGAGCTTCCTTGCCTTTTACCTTGACCTTGTCGAGCTCGCGAAATGTCACTTCGGGCACTTCGGCTCGTGTGGCTTCTCCGACGATCATCTTTACGCCGTACTGTTTGGTGATCCCTTCCAGCCGCGATGCAAGATTCACCGCATCACCCATTACCGTGTATGCCAAACGGATTTCTGATCCCATGTTGCCCACGCTCATCCGGCCGCTGTTGACGCCAACGCCGATGTGAATGGGCGGCCAGCCGTTTTCCTTGAAGTGCGGCTGCAATTCCGCGAGTACCTGGTGCATTTCCAACCCCGCCATTACCGCGTTGCGCGCGTGCTGCAAGTCGTTCAGCGGGGCGCCCCAGAAGGCCATGATGCAATCACCCATGTACTTGTCGATTGTTCCCCGATGCTTGTAGATTATTCGCGTGAGCGGCGTCAAGAATTCGTTCATCAGCCTGGACAAGTCTTTGGGGTCCAGCCCTTCGGAGATGGTCGTGAATCCGCGCACGTCGGTGAAGAGCACTGACAATTCCCGGCTCTCGCCCTCCATCGAAAAGGCCTCAGGGTCTTTGCTCATTTCCTCAACCAGCTCGGGCGGGACGTATTGGCCGAACAGCCCTGTTATCTGGCGTTTGGCACGAGATTCCACGAAGAAGCCGTAGGACATATTAAGCGCAAAGAGCACGGCGATCATCAAAAGCCCCGAGGCCAGCGGAAGCACCAGGTTACCCTCCGTCCACACCAGCACGTTGGTCGCAAACACGGCCACAATGACGACTGCCGTCAACGCGGTGGCGCGCAGGGGATTTATCATCGGCAGCAGCAACGCCATGCCAATTCCGGAGATCAACAATAGGATCACTTCGGCCCCCAGCACGTAAGGGGGTCTTTGCTTGATGCTGCCATCCAGCATGCCGGCAATGAGGTTGGCATGGATCTCCACTCCGGGATAGACGCTGGCGACCGGCGCCGCTCGCAGGTCGTTCAGGCCGGGAGCAGTGGTGCCGACAAGCACAATCTTGTTTTTCAGATCCTCAAGCGGGGAACTCCCGTGCAGCACATCTGTGGCGGAAATGTATTTGAAGCTGCCCTGTTTGCCGCGATAGGGAACAAGCGCCGTGACGAAATTGTCCACCGGAACACGCACGGATCCCATGTCCACCCATTCGAGCCCCGGATAATCCTTTGACCAGAACTTTTCCTCCGGAAACCCGGGCACGACCCGAGGCAGGCCCAGCCCCAATCTGATCATCGCCATCGACAGTGGTTCATAGTAGGCGCCGTTGTACTCCGCCAGCATTGGAACACGCCGGATCACGCCGTCGTCGTCGGGCAACGGATTGAAATGGCCGCCGCTGGCCACCGCCTGCTGAAATTCCTCCAAATTGGCTCCATAACCAACGAAGCTCGTAAAGAGGATGTTCTTCCTGCCTTTGAATGTGCCGGCTGGCAATACCGGTCTGGGTATCGCGCCGGATGCGCGACCTTTGCCATCTTCCGACCTGACGTCTGAAAAATAGTATCCGAGCACGATTGCGCGGTTTTTCAGCTTCTCCGCGAATACGCGATCGTATTCGAGTTGCGGCGCGACGTCCTTCAGCACGGCCTGGTACTGCGCGTTGCCCTTCAACTCCTTCTGGCCCAACTCCCGCAGGATGCCCAGCCCTGAACTTTCGTCGCGCTCCGCAAATACGACGTCGAAGCCTACGATGCCTGCCTTGTAATGGTCGAACAACTGGTCGAGCATCGTACCCAGTTTGTCGCGACGCCATGGCCAACGACCCTCCGCCGCAAGACTTTTCTCGTCAATATCGATGATGACGATCCGGGGGTCCACCGTATTCGCCATTGTCAGGCGCAGGCGCGCGTCATAGACGATGTTTTCGAAGCGATCGATGAATGGGATTTGGTAATAACGGCCGGCATGGCCGACAAAAGCGAGGACCACCACCAGCCCGAGCGCGATGCGCACCAGGTGCTTCTTCAATCCGCCTCCCCTGTCGTATTGCGTGCCGAGAGCGCGCTGCAGGTCATGCCCGCCCGATGCTTACTGGAAATTATTCCGCGCCCGGTCCGGCGCGCCCGGGACTTTCAGGGCTTCAGGAAAAACTCCATCTTTACTCCGGCCAGCTCGATGATGTCGTGATCGCCCAGTTGATGTGCCTGGGCATCAAGTGTCTTGCCGTTGACCACCGGGAAGTTGGCGCCTTCCACGTGAGTAATGAAATAGCCCTGTGGTCGTTTGGCGATGACCGCGACCTGGACGCCAGGCTTGCCTAAAGTGGTTAATGGCTTCGACAGCGGCAACTCCTTGCCGGCATTCGGACCGGACAGGATCTGGATGGTGCCGCCCCCCTGCACTGGCGCGACCGGAGACGGAGACGCGGGCTGAGCGGCGGCTGGGATG
>DATFUO010000109.1:0-15122 GCA_035260785.1 Burkholderiales bacterium | reverse complement strand
CCGGCCATCGGTCCAAGGCCGCCCATCTGCCAGAACAGCCATTGCAGCACTTCGACCCAGGCGCGCGTGTCCCGCGCCAGAAAACGTCCGGTTTTCGCAGCCAGGTACACCAGAACCGCCCCGGATTCGAACACCGATATGGGATCGCGTCCGTCCCCCGGTTCGGTATCGACTATCGCGGGCATGCGGTTGTTGGGCGAAATCTTCAGGAAATCCGGCTGGAATTGTTCGCCCGCGCCGATGTTGACCGGCACAATGCGATAAGGGGTACCAGCTTCTTCCAGAAAAATCGTAATCTTGTGCCCGTTCGGGGTGGGCCAGTAGTAGAGATCTATCATGGATAAGGCACTGAACAGTGGGTCGTGGCTGGGATTCGGCAAAAATACAAACCCGGATGCTGCGGGTACCTTATCGGCTGCGCAAGTTCGCACGACGAATAGCAGTTATTCGGTTGGGGAACAATGCCCGAATTGCGAATCGCGTAGTCCATTTTCCGGGTTCGATATACTCGCCATAAAATCGTTGAACCGGATATTACACAATGAACAGACATTTCGATCTCCTTTCCATTGGCGGTGGCAGCGGCGGCGTTGCGGTGTCCAATCGCGCGGCGAGCTATGGCGCGAAATGCGCCCTGATCGAGGCCGGCCGGCTCGGCGGCACCTGCGTGAACGTCGGCTGCGTGCCGAAGAAAGTCATGTGGAGCGGCGCGAGTCTCGCCCATTCCATCGAGGATGCGGTCGACTACGGGTTCACCGTTCCCGCCCATTCCTTCGACTGGACCGTACTGCGGCGCCAGCGCGATCAGCATGTTCTCGACCTCAATGGCCACTACGAACGCAATCTGCGCAAGAACGGTGTGGAGATCGTTCGCGGCACCGCGCGCTTTGTCGGGCCGAAGACCGTGAAGGTGGGCGCCGATACTTTCACCGCCGAGCACATCGTGATCGCGGTGGGCGGACGGCCGGTGGTACCGGAACTGCCCGGTGCCGGGTTCGGCATCACGTCGGACGGATTTTTCGAACTGGCCCAACAGCCGAAAAACGTTGCGATCGTAGGGGGCGGATATATTTCGGTCGAGTTCGCCGGCCTGCTGCGCGCCCTCGGCAGCAAGGTGACGATGATGCTGCGCCGCGCGCACTTCTTGAACGATTTCGACGCCATGCTGCGCGATGAGTTGACGGCGCAGATGCAGGCCGACGGAGTGCGCATGATCGTACAGACAAAAATCGCCAGGGTCGAAAAAGGCGCCGGCGGCCTTCGTATCAGTTTCGAGAACGGCGAATTCGTCGAGGGGCTCGATGGACTGATCTGGGCGGTCGGGCGGCGCACCAACACCGATCGCCTGGATCTGCGCGCCACCGGCGTGACGGTCGACGCCGCCGGCGATGTTCCGACCGACGCCTACCAGTCGACCAACATTCCGGGCATCTACGCCATCGGCGACGTGACCGGCCGCCTCGATCTGACGCCGGTCGCCATCGCCGCCGGCCGGCGCCTCGCCGACCGCGTTTTCGGCGGCATGAAGGATCGCAAGCTCAGCTACGAAAACATCGCGACGGTGCTCTTCACCCATCCACCGATCGGCACGATCGGCCTGACCGAAGAGGCGGCGGTAAAAACTTATGGCGCGAAGGAGCTCAAGGTTTACGAAACGCGCTTTACGCCGATGGTTCATGCGTTTACGCGGCGCAAGGTCATGTGTTCGATGAAACTGGTGGTCGCCGGCGAAACGGAAAAAATCGTCGGTTGCCACATCATCGGCCCCGGCGCCGATGAACTCATGCAGGGCTTCGCGGTCGCCGTGCATATGGGCGCGACCAAGCGCGACTTCGACGATACCGTCGCCATTCATCCGACGGTCGCGGAAGAACTCGTGACGATGCGCGGCAGCCGGCCGGCGGTCGCGTAGGAAACAGGAAAGAGGAAAACGCTTTGGTCACTTCGTTCTTCCCTATTCCCTGTTCCCTATAATTCATTCCCTCGCGCCCAGGTCGCTGCCGGGCGCTCGGTTCGTGGTACCTTCACAGCTCGCAAAACTTCGATCCTGGGAGGACAAACAACATGAGCGTCAAACGCCTGCACGTCGGTCCGCGGCTTTCGCAAGTCGCGATTCACGGGGATACCGTCTACACCGCGGGGATCGTCGCCGACGACACCAAGGTGGATGTGGCCGGCCAGACCGGCCAGATCCTCGACAAGATTGACCAGTATCTCAAGGAAGCCGGCACGGACAAGACGAAAATCGTTTCGACCACCATCTGGCTCGCCGACATCAAGGACTTTGCCGAGATGAATTCGATGTGGGACCAGTGGGTGCCAAAGGGTAACACGCCGCCTCGCGCCTGCGTCGAATCGAAGCTCGCCACGCCGGCTTACAAGGTCGAGATCCGCGTGATTGCGGCGAAGTAACGACCCTCCACCTCACCCCGGCGGCGCGCGGACACGTTAGTGATGAAATCACCCGTTTGCGGGTAGCGCGCCCAGGCATCGCTTCCCGCCCCAACGACAAATTCCCTTCGCCGGGTCAGCGATGCCCTCTCCCCCACTGGCGGAGAGGGAGAGTTTAAAGACAAGACGGGCAGCCGATGGGCTGCCCGTCTTTTGTTCACAAACAAACTGAAAATCTACGAAACATCGGATATCCGGTAGCATTCTTTACCGGAACTTGCGATTTAATGCATCAAATACCCGACAACGACTCGAATCCAATCCATGATCAAAGACTCTGACAATACGGCTCCCTCTCCGCCTCCCTTCGGGGAGGGGGTGAGGTGGAGGGGGCTTCGGTGAACGTCCTAAGCGAAGCCGCCATTTTCCTTGCCGCTGCAGTCGTCACCGTGCCGCTGTTCCGGCGCTTCAAGCTCGGCGCAGTGCTCGGCTATCTCGCGGCCGGCGTCATCATCGGGCCGTGCGGACTCAGGTTCGTTTCCGCCGTCGACAATGTCATGCACTTCGCGGAGCTCGGCGTGGTGCTGCTGCTTTTCGTCATCGGCCTGGAACTGCAGCCGTCGCGCTTGTGGGTGCTGCGTCGCTCCGTGTTCGGACTCGGCTCCGCGCAGGTGCTGGTCACTGGCGCTGCGCTCGGCACGATCGCGCTGGCGCTGGGACTGAACTTCGACAGCGCCCTGGTCATCGGCCTGGGTCTGGCGATGTCCTCGACGGCTTTCGTATTGCAGATCCTCGCCGAGAAGGGCCAGCTTACCGCGCGCCATGGCCGCTCATCCTTCGCCATCCTGCTGTTCCAGGATCTGGCGGTGATCCCGTTGCTGGCACTGATTCCGCTACTGGGAGCGGGCGACGCGCACACCACGGGCGGCAGCGCCTGGCTTGGCGCACTCAAAGCGATCGCGGTAATCATTGCCGTCATTGCCGGCGGCCGCTACTTGCTGCGCCCGGTGCTTCAAGCCATTGCCGCGAGCGGCATCCGGGAAATTTTCACGGCCGCGTCGCTGCTGGTGGTCATCGGCACGTCCCTGCTCATGACATCGGTCGGCCTGTCGATGTCGCTCGGCGCGTTCCTCGCCGGCGTGCTGCTGGCGGATTCCGAATACCGTCATGAACTCGAAGCCGACATCGAACCGTTCAAGGGCCTGCTGCTCGGCCTGTTTTTCATTTCGGTCGGCATGTCCGCCGATCTCGGCCTGATCCTCGCCCATCCGTTCGCCATCGTCGGCGCGACGCTCGCGCTGATGGCCGTCAAGGCAGTCGTCCTGCTTGGACTCGGCAGGTTTTCCGGACACAACTGGGACTCTTCGCGCGGGCTGGCTGTGGCCTTGTGCCAGGGCGGCGAATTCGCCTTTGTGCTGTTCGGCCTCGCCGCCGACAACGGCATCATGGGACGCACGCTGACCGACTCGCTGGTGATCGTGGTCACGCTATCGATGGCGCTGACGCCGCTCGCCTTCGTGTTCAACGACGTGCTGCTCGCCCGATGGTTGCGCAAACCGGCGGTCGAGGAGGCATTCGACGACATCGAGGAAAGCGGCAACCGGGTCATCATCGCCGGCTTCGGAAGGGTCGGCCAGATCGTCGGCCGCCTGTTGCGCGCCAAGAGGATTGCGTTTACCGCGCTCGACAAGAGTGCCGAGCAGGTGGAAACCGTGCGGCGTTTCGGCCGCCGCTCCTACTATGGTGACGCATCCCGTCTCGACGTGCTGCGCGCCGCCGGCGCCGACAAGGCCGAGATCCTGGTGCTGGCGATCGACGACGTGGAAGCGTCTCTGCGCACCGCCGAAAACGTGCGCCGGCATTTCCCGAAACTGAAAATCTATGCGCGCGCGCGCAATCGTTTCCATGCCTACCGGCTGATGGACATCGGCGTGGATTTCCTCATGCGTGAGACCCTGCTCTCCTCGCTCGAGCTGGCGCAGAACGTAATGTTGGGTCTGGGCATGGCGCAGTGGGAGGCCCGGGACGCCGCGGACACTTTCCGCCGGCACGACGAACGCCAGCTCGAGAGCCAGCACGCGGTGTACCACGACGAAACCCAGCTCATCCAGACCTCGAAAGACGCGCACAAGGAACTCGAGGGGATCTTCGATGCGGACAGTTACGGGGACGATCCGGGAGTCGCAAGCTCGCCGGTTTTCAGTCCCAGTGACATTCGTTAGCCACCTCACCCCGGCCCTCTCCCCCGGCGGAGAGGGCCGGGGTGAGGTGGCTCGTTATTCGATCGCCGTATCCGGCTCTTCCTGCGGTTTCGGGCGGTGCCCGAGCGCCACGTACAGACCGCTGCCGACGATGATGGCCATGCCGATGAAGGCGTGCGCGTCCGGGAAATCGCCGAATACCAGGAAGCCGAACAGCACGACCCACAGCAACTGCATATAGCCCAACGGCGACAGGAAGGACGCGTTCTCGAGTTCCATGGCCTTGATGAGCATGAAGTGACCGAAGCCCCCCGCGATGCCGAGCAGCACCAGCAACGGGACGTGACGCCATTCCGGAGTCCTCCAGAAAAACGGCACGATCAGGGTCATCAGCACGCAACCGACCGCTGCGGTGTAGAACAGCGTCGTCATCGGATTCTCCGACTCGCTGAATCTCCGGGTCATGATCTGATAGACGCTGTAGCACGACGCGGAGCCCAGGGCGAACAGCGCGGGCCACTGCAGCATCGCGCTGCCCGGGCGGACGATGAACAAAACACCGCAGAATCCCGCCCCCACTGCAATCCATCTGGGCCCGCTCACGTGCTCGCGCAACAGCCAGACCGCCAGCAGGGTCACCAGCAGCGGCGAGACGAAACTGATCGCCTTGACCTCGGCCATCGGCAGGAAACTCAGCGCGCTGAAATTGAACAGCGTCGAACCCATCAACAACGCCGCGCGCAAGGTCTGCCCGCCCTGCTGTCCGGTGCGGACCAGGCGCATGCCCATGCGGGGCGCAAGCAGGATCACCATGAGCAACGTGTGCACCGCGTAGCGGCACCATACCAGCATGGGTACCGGATAGGAACGGCTCAGATATTTGGCGGTCGTCTCCAGTATCGAGAAGCACACCACCATGACCATCATGAACAGGATCGCGCGGGTGCCCGGGCGAAACGCCCGAAACCGGGCCAGGGGAGCGGCAATCAAGAAATACGGATCGAATCGGCAGAAGGGAGGGCAAATTCTAGCCGAAGCGGGCCGGGATTGGACAGGCAATCTTCCGCGTCCGCGAAGCAAAGCTCGCGACCGCCCTCTTGCAGCCGTTATAATCACGCTTTCCCGCGAATTGCATACCCATACAGCGGCCCGGAACGCCGGGCCGTCCCTCGCTTGAAGGAGACTTTCCATGCGCATGGAAGCCCACATTCACGGCACCGTCCTGCTTCGTGCCGGTACGACGACGACCCAGATCGAGGAGGCTTTGCGCCCCTGGCTCGAATATATCGATGAGGACAACATGGCCGACGCGAAGAGCGTCCATCCGGACGAACCGGGCCTGGTATTCGATCGCCGCCGCCGCGTCCTCGAAGTATGCTGGACCGGCGACGTCGGCCGCAGCTTCCATCAGACCGTCGCGAACGCGCTCGCCGCGCTGAATCCGTTTTCGGAAGAGGCGGCCGCCTTCGAGGTGAGTTATTACCTGGAAGACGGCAAGGACGAATTCAGCCTGGTCTTCGTCGGCCCGTCGCAGGACGCGATCTTCGAGGCGCAGCGCGGCCTGATGATCGAGGATGTACGCAGCCTGCTTTCACGCCAATTCAGCGATCCGGAAATCGCACAGGTCGTGGCACTGGTCAACCAGTTGTTCGAACGCAACGTGAAATCCCGAACGTCGATCACCCAGACTTCCACCAGTCCGTCCGAGCCGATGCCGATGCCGGCGGGCCGCAAGCACTTGCACTGAAGGATGAGGCAAACGCGCAACGCAAACTTATCCTCGCTCCAGCGCGACGCTTGGCCTGTTACCGGAACCACGCTTGTGCCGGATGACCCTCGAGTGTTTTGTCGATGCGCGATTTCGCGATGCTCTGGAACGCGGCGAAACCCTGAGCGTCGAGCAATTGCCACGTCCCGCCCGCCGTCATGGCAATGCCGCCAAGCAGCAAAACGATGGCCAGGAGAACCCGCGGCACCCGCAGCAAGAGGGTGCGCAACCAATTCCGCGTACTGCCTGAATCGACGAACAACAGGACCGAGAATCCGATCATCAGAAGTCCCACCGCGACGTAACTCCCGCCCGGGTAACGGGTGAGGGTCACCGCCACTTGGGGCCAGAGGCCCGCGCCGGTCAGGTAGGCGTAGCCGATGATTGCCCCGCCGACGCAAAAGAGCATCAGCCCCCAGATGATGGCGGGAAGGCCCGAGTGGCGCGGCGCGGTTTCGCCGGTAGACAGGAGGCTCATCTCGCGGGAATACAGCGCTTCGGCGCCCGCGAGCGCAAGCCCCGCCCCGATCAGATAAATGCCGAGGAGCGAACCCTTCAGCAAATCGAACCGCGTACTGGCCAACAGCCCAATTGAGCCAGCGAGGATCGCCGCATATTCGAGAAAAGTCAGCAGCCGCAAGATGGTGCAAGTTTAGCCGTCCCAATGTCCCTGTCAATGAACACCCCAACGCAAGCGCAGGTTCGCAGCCGCCTGCCCGCCGTCAGGCACGACGCCAGAGGCCGTTGCAGCGTCGATCTGCGCGCGGTCGTCGCGCTGGCCTTGCCGTTGTTCGTCAACAGCAGCATCCAGGCGCTGCTCAATCTCACCGACACCTGGTTCATCGGCCGCCTTTCCACCGACGCCACCGCGGCGGTCGGCGCGTCGTATTGGTTCATGATCGTTGTCATGCTCTTCTTCGGCGGTCCCGGCCTGGCCGTGCAAACGCTGGCAGCGCAAGCTTATGGCGCCGGCGACAAGCGCTCGGCGGCGCGCGTGGTCTGGGCCGGTATCCGGGCCATGATCTGGGTGGCTCCCGGTATCGTGGCCATCGCATTTCTGGGCCCGACCATCATCGGCTGGCTCAGGCTCGACCCGCATGTCGCTCAGCTCGCGGTCGAATTCTGGTTTCCGCGCGTGCTCGGCGGCGTATTCGCGGTCGGCCTCTGGACTACCACGGGCTTTTTCAACGGCATCGGCCGCACGCGCGTGACGCTGGTGGTCATGACTCTCGTCGCCGTGCTCAACGCATTGCTCAATCAGCTTTTCATTTTCGAGTTCGGCTGGGGTGTGGCCGGAACAGCCTGGGCGACGACCGTCGCCATGGGCGTCGGCCTGCTGATCACACTGGTGCTGTTTACCACCCGGGGCATCGACGCCGAGTACCATTCCCGCAAAGCCTGGCGCGACAGCCGTGCCGAACTCGGCCGGCTGTTCCGCGTCGGTTTCCCGATCGGATTGTTTCCGGCGATCGATGTTGCCGGACTGGCAGCCTTCCAGGCCATGCAAGCCGCGGCCGGCGCGGTCGGCGGCGCCTCGACACAGATCGTGATGATGCTCACCTCGATCGCGTACCTGCCGACGATGGGCTTCGCACTCGCCGGCACCACACTGGTGGGCCAGTCGATCGGCGCCGGCGACAAGGACTGGGCCAGCAAAGTCGGTAACGCGACCATCAAGCTCGCCGTCGGCTACATGGGTTTCGTCACCGTGTTCCTCGCCGTTATCGGACCCTGGCTGATCCCGCTGTTCGTGAATGCTTCCGATCCGCACGCCGACGCAGTGATCACGCTCGGACGCACGCTGTTGTGGTTCGCAGCGGGCTACCAGATTTTCGACGGCCTGAATCTCGGCGCGGGGTTCTGCCTGCGCGGCGCCGGCGACATGCGCGTGCCGACGCTGGCGATCATCTTTCTATCCTGGTTCGGCTTCGTGCCGTTCACCCATATGTTTACGTTCGCACCCGGCCAGGGCTGGGTCGATTTCCTGCCGCAATTCGGCTATGGCGCAATCGGCGGCTGGGCCGTCGCTCTGGTTTACTGCTGCGTGCTGGGCAGCCTGATCTACCTGCGTTGGCATTCCGGGGCCTGGCGCAAGATTACCCTTCGTTAAGATCAAATCCCTCACCGCGGAGGACGCGGAGGAAAGTCAAAAAGCATTCGGCAGTTAGAAGCTCTGGTATCAGCCGTCAATTCGGCATCGGACCTGCGCTTAATGCAACTAATGCAGGTTTCCTTCCCTTGACTTCTGGTTTTCCTCCGCGTCCTCTGCGTCCTCCGCGGTGAGAGTGATTCATGAAACTTTGAACCAAACGAAAGTCGGATGAACCCGCTAAGATACGCGCCACAAGTCGATAACGCACCGCCGCCAAGCGGTCGCCATAAGATCCGGAGGAGGATCCATGCAATCCCTGATTCGTCGCATCCCATTTCTCGTGCTGGCCGGCGCCATCGTGTTCATTCAGGCGGTGCTCCTTCAGGCCGCATCCCTGCCGCAAGCCAGTCCGGAAGAAGTCGGCATGTCTTCGGAGCGCCTCGGCCGGCTCGACGCCGCCATGCAAAAAGCGGTGGACTCCGGCGAACTTCCCGGCGCCGTCGTATTGATCGCCCGCGACGGGCAACTGGTGTACGCGAAGAGTTTCGGCTGGCAGGACCGGGATAAGAAAATCCCGATGCGCAACGATTCGATCTTCCGCCTTTACTCCATGACCAAGCCGGTCGTCAGCGTCGCCGCGATGATGCTGGTCGAGGAAGGCAAGCTCGGATTGCAGGAACCGGTGTCCAAATACATTCCGGAGTTCAAGAACATGAAGGTCGGCGTGGAATCGAGGGATGGCAACGCAAAGACAGCGCTCACGCTGGTCGACGCGAAGCGCCAGATGACCGTGCAGGACTTGCTGCGCCACACCTCGGGACTGACCTACGGCGTGCTTGGCGCTCCGAACGCCGTGAAGAAAATGTACAACGATGCCGAAATCTTCTCGCAGAAATGGGTGCTCGCCGATTTCTGCCGCGCGCTCGCCAAATTGCCGCTGCAATTCCAGCCGGGAACGACCTGGGAATACAGCCACTCCACCGACGTGCTCGGCCGCGTGGTCGAGGTCGCATCCGGCCAGACGCTGGACGTATTTCTCGCCCAGCGCATCTTCGAGCCGCTGAAAATGGCCGATACCGCTTTTCAGGTACCGCCCGAAAAGCAGGACCGGATCGCGCAGCCGATGCCCGATGTCTACACCGGCAAGACGCCGGAGCTCATCGACTTCAGCAAGCAGCAGACTTTTTTTGCGGGCGGGCACGGCCTGGTCTCCACCGCCGGCGATTATCTGCGCTTCGCGCAGATGCTGGCCAACGGCGGCGAACTCGACGGCGCGCGCATCCTCGGCCCGCGCACCATCGAATACATGAGCTCGAACCACGTCAATGCGCAGATCGACAAGGGCCCGGCCTACCTGCCGGGTCCCGGCTACGGTTTCGGTCTGGGCTTTGCGACCCGGATCGATCGGGGCCAATCGGAGTGGCCCGGCTCGCCCGGTGATTTCTACTGGGCCGGCTATGCCGGCACCTATTTCTGGGTCGATCCCGAGGAAGAACTGGTGCCGGTGCTGATGACGCAGGAGCCGTTACGGCGCCAGTACTACCGCGTCCAGCTGCGTAACCTCGTGTACCAGGCCATTATGAAGTGATGCCCCCGCTCCTCTCCCCCAACCCGGGGAGAACGGGTCAAACTACCAAGATGCACAGATCCATCCTTGCATTGATCCTGCTCGCAACCCTCGAATTGCTTTCGTCGGGCGTCGCGCATGCGCAAATCGAGAAGGAACGCGTTTTCCTGCTGGTGGCGCAACGCGGCATGATGGATCCCACATTCAGCCAGACCGTCGTGCTGGCCGTGCGGCCGGACGACGGCGGCCCGATCGGCGTGATCCTGAATCGCCCGAGCACTGTCGAATTGCGCTCGCTGTATCCCGATCGTCCCGAAGCAGCGAACCGTCGCGACCCGATATTTCTCGGGGGTCCGGTGGAACCTTCGGCCCTGCTGTTCGCATTCCGGTCGGACCGCAAACCGCCAAAAGGCCTGTTCGTGGCCAACGACATCTATATCAGCGGGTACAGCGAAGTCTTCGCCGAAATATTGAAGCATCCTGAAAATGCCAGCCAGCAACGTTTTTTCACCGGCTTCGCCGGGTGGGCATCCGGCCAGCTCGAAAACGAGATCGCGCAGGAGGGCTGGTACGTACTGCAGTTCGACGCCAGGGCGGTCTTCGACATGAATCCCCTGACGATGTACGAAGAAATGCTCCAGCGTGCAACCGTTCCGCGCATCGAGGCGACGCGCGGATTTCGTTCGGCGGATTACAGCCTGCGCTGAATCCCGGTTCGCACCGCAGCGTCGCCATGCTCTCCAAACCGCACTTTTTTCCGATGGGGGACCAGGCACTGATCGTCGAGTTCGGCGATCGCGTCGACCCAGCCCTGAGCGCGCAGATCGCGGCCGTGGCGCAGCTTTTGCGCGAATCGCGTCCCATCGGCGTGCTCGACATCGTTCCCGCCTATTCGACGCTTGCGCTGCATTACGATCCCGCCGCCGTCGGCGCAGGCGCGTCACCCTACGAGGCGCTGGTCGAGACCGTCGGCACCTGGCTTAAAACCCTGTCCGTCGAAACGCTCCCTGCCGGCCACCTGATCGAAATCCCGGTATGCTACGGCGGCACCTTTGGCGAAGATCTGCAGGCCCTCGCGCAGAGCCACAACCTGTCCGTCGAAGAGGTCATTGCGATTCACAGCGCGGCCTCTTATCACGTTCACATGCTCGGCTTCGTGCCCGGGTTCGCCTACCTCGGCGGACTGGACGAGCGGCTTGCCACGCCGCGCCGGGCTACGCCGCGGCCGCATGTACCGGCCGGAAGCGTCGCGATCGGCGGCGCGCAGACCGGCGTCTATCCCCTGGATACACCGGGCGGCTGGCAGATCATCGGGCGTACGCCGCTGCGTTTGTTCAAATCCGATGCCGTACCGCCGAGCTTGCTGAATGCAGGCGACACCGTGCGGTTTGTGCCGATCTCCGCGCAGGAGTTCGAAGCGCAATCGAAAGCCACCGCATGAGTATCACCGTCCTCAAGCCCGGCATGTTGAGCACGTTGCAGGATGGCGGCCGGTACGGTTATCAGCACCTCGGCGTGCCGGTTTCGGGCGCAATGGACATGTTTTCGCATCGCATCGCCAACATCCTCGCCGACAATAAAACCGACGAGGCCACGCTCGAAATAACGCTGCGCGGCCCGCGCCTGCGCTTCGAACGCGATGCGCTGGTCGCATTGTGCGGCGCGGATCTTACTCCGACCATCGATGGCGTCCCGGCGCCCGAAGGCAAAGCCGTGCGCGTGCGCGCCGGTGCGGTGCTCGCCTTCGGCGACAGCGTTGCCGGTTGCCGCGCCTATCTCGCGATCCACGGCGGATTTGACGTGCCCGTGGTGATGGGCAGCCGCAGTACTTACGATAGTGCGCGCATCGGCGGACTGGATGGCCGCGCGCTGCGGCGGGGCGACGTGCTGTCGTCCGGCAGTGAAAAATCCTCTGCCTACCCGGGCCTGGCACGCACACTTGCCTCTTCGACGCGCAGCTTCGCCGCCCCGAAATGGGCGGTCAACCAGCACATCGAAAAGCTCGGGCGTTCGCTGCAGATCGTGCGCATCCTGGCGGGCCGCCATTGGGACGCGTTCCCGGCCGCGGCGCGCGATGCGCTGACCGCAGGCGAATATCGCATCGCGACCGACTCCAATCGCATGGGCAGCCGTCTCGAGGGTCCGGGCATCGTTGCGGACGGACCGCTCGAAATCCTCTCTGAAACGGTAACCTTTGGCACAATCCAGATTCCGCCCTCCGGCCAGCCGATCGTGCTGATGGCGGACCGGCAGACGGTCGGCGGCTATCCGAAGATCGCGGAAGTGGCGACGGTCGATCTGCACCTGGTTGCCCAATTGCGGCCCGGCGACCGGCTGCGTTTCGAACTGGTGTCGCTCGCGCAGGCGCAGGCACTGTGGCTCAAGCGCGAACAGGAAATCATCACTATCCGCGAAGCGGTCGAGAAACACCTGGCTGAATAGGTCGCGGGCGCTACTAAGGATCTGATGCTAAGTGCGCACCACGAAGACACGAAGGTCACGAAGAAACACGAAGAAAGATAGGACGAGGGATTGGTGTCTATCGATGACAGCCGTGCTTTCGAAGGTTGCAAGGAAGGAAGGAATATTGGACGCGCGACACGGAAATCAAAAATGCCACGTAGGACCGGAATCCCATCCACAATTTCTTCCGGTTTTCTTCGTGCCACTTCGTGTATCTTCGGGGTGCGCATTTAGCACTAGATGAATTGATACCCTAAGAATGAGATCCCTAGATCTGAACTGCGACATGGGCGAAGGTTTCGGCGCCTGGACAATGGGCGACGATGCGGCGCTGCTCGATCACGTGACGTCAGCCAATATCGCCTGCGGTTTCCACGCCGGCGACCCCGGCGCCATGCATCGCACCGTGGAGCTCGCGCTGAAGAAAGGCGTGGCGGTCGGCGCCCATCCATCGTTGCCGGATCTGCAAGGTTTCGGCCGGCGGCGCATGAACGTGTCGGCCGTCGAGGCCTACGATATGGTGTTGTATCAGATCGGCGCACTGGCCGCATTCGCAACCGCATGCGGAGGAAAATTGGCGCACGTGAAGCCGCATGGGGCGCTCTACAACATGGCGGCAAAAGACGCAGGGCTCGCGCAGGCGATCGCGCGGGCGGTCAAGGATTTCGACTCCCGGCTGGTGCTGTTCGGGCTGGCCGGAAGCGAACTGGTGCGCGCCGGCGAGCAAGCCGGCCTGAGAACCGCGAACGAGGTATTTGCCGACCGCACCTATCAGGCCGACGGCAGCCTGACGCCGCGAACCCAGCCGGATGCGATCATCCATAATGCGGATACTGCGGTCGCCCAGGTCCGGCGCATGGTCAAAGACGGCAAAGTGAAAAGCATCGACGGACCGGACGTTGTCGTCAGAGCCGACACGCTCTGCATCCATGGCGACGAACCGAACGCGGTAGAGTTCGCGCGCAAGATACGCAACGCGCTGGACGCCGACGGCGTCCGCGTCGCCGCGATTGCCGTCTGACAATAAGATCAACACCCAACACGGATACCCTACGTGCGCAGCACGTCGGGGTACCCTTTTAGGCACAGAGAGCACAGAGGACACGGAGAAGATCGAAAGATTGAGAATTGGATTGCGACTGCAGCAGGATAAGGTGTTGTGATAAGAGTCGACGTTGCCTCCGGCTTGGTTTCAGCTAACCATGCTTATGGCCACTCATTTCCCCGTATTTTCTCTGTGTCCTCTGTGCTCTCTGTGCCTCCGTGTTGAGAAGTAATCTCTAGGAGAAAGTGAATGCAAGACAAGTTGTTTTCGGTAGTGGATCAGGTGGTGCTGGTGGCGGGGGCGAGCCGCGGAATCGGGCGGGCGCTGGCGCAAGGGTTCGCGGAACGCGATGCACAAGTAATCATCGCCGGCCGCGAAGCAGATACCCTGACGAAGACAGCAAAGGAGATATCGACCGGAAAACATCCCGTCGCTTTCGAAGTCTGCGATGTCGCCAGGCCCGAAGACGTGACGCAACTGGTCAAGAATGTCGTTGGCACGTTCGGCCACATCGACACGCTGGTGAGTGTGGCGGGCGTGAACAAGCGCATGAAGGCCGAAAACTACACGATCGAGGAATACGACTGGATCGTGAACATCAACCTGCGCGGCGCCTTTGCCGTGGCGCAGGCCGTGGGCCGGCACATGATCGGGCGCAAATCCGGCGCGATCATCAATATCGATTCTCTGAACACCTATGCGCCGCTCGCCGGGGTCACGCCTTATGCGATCAGCAAGGCCGGCGTCCTGATGATGACGCGTTCGCTCGCCAACGAATGGGGCAAACACGGCGTGCGGGTGAACTCGATCGCGCCGGGGTTTTTTCCGACCGCGCTTTCGAAAAAGATGTGGGAACAGGAGAAAATGTCGAACTGGGCGAAGACCAATACGCCGCTCGGCAGGCTCGGCGACGTGAAGGAGCTGGTCGGGGCGGCGATTTATCTCGCTTCGCCGGCCTCCGCGTTCGTCACCGGGCAAACCCTGCGCGTCGACGGCGGGGTCACTGCGGGCATCAACTGGCCGATTGAACTTTAGCCGCATTAACCCGACAAACCATGATGATTTTTGCGCAACACGCGACCAGGCTGTGCCCCGTAGTGATGATGATTGCGCTCGCTGGCTGCGCGCATGCCGCCCGTCCCGGCTGTTCGACCGACATTCCAACGCTTTTCGACCGGGTGTCGCCGGCCGTGGTGATGATTTCCGCACAGAGCATCAATCCCTACAGAGTGCAGGGACGCGTAACCCGCATCATCGGCTCGGGGTTCATTTACGACCCCAAGGGCCTGATCATCACCAACTCCCATGTGGCGTTCGGCCGCCAGACCCTCTACGTCACGCTCGATGACGGCAACGTCGTTCCCGCGCGTCTGCTCGGCGCCGACCCGATCTACGACATTGCGGTGCTGCAGATCCCCAAGCTGGACAAGGGCAAACTGACGACGGTACCGCTCGGGGATTCGGAACATCTGCACGTGGGCGAAAACGTCATTGCCATCGGCAATCCGTTTGGCCTCGACCAGACCGTGACCCGAGGCATAGTCAGCGGGGTGAACCGGATCCTGCCGGAGACGCCGCTGTCGTTGAGCGAGCCG
>DATFUO010000108.1:0-2386 GCA_035260785.1 Burkholderiales bacterium | reverse complement strand
CTTGTTCTAGTGAGCGCGACGGAGACTTCGGTGATATCGTGACCGGGCGACTCAATGGTGACGGACTGCCGGTCACCTCGCGTACTTAAGGTTAATTGCGCTGAAAATCCGGCGCCGTCAATTCTCGCCTGGATCTGACCGCCACTCACTCGACCGGACACGCTTCCAGAGGCGTTGCGGCTGGTTTCGGTCCAGCTTCCACTCAGCGTTCCGCCTTCCGAAACAATGTTGCTATTGACATCAAACCGGTAGCTGTCGCTCGCGCAGCGCAAGCTCTGCACCAGGCGGGTGCCGTTTTCACCTACGTTGTAGTTTGCACGGCAGCGCAGGCGTTCACGTTGGCCGTTGGCCAGCTTGATGAAGCCGGCGCCCGACCAACTCCCGATTAAGCCCGCGAAGGGGCCCTGTTGGGCATGACTCGGTACCGAAGAATGCAGGAGGGCGACGACGAATATGGCCAGTCTCATTGTCCTGGGGAATGTCCTGGTTAACATATGATCGTCCTTCGGGATGGTGAGGCAGAGGCGCATCGAGGTCTTGTGCTGGTATTGACACCTATTCCGCGGCTAGGCGCAGATTTGCGTCCTGTCCGGAATATACCTTTACTTGCCGCGGCGGACCCATCAGAACCGGCTGGAAGAACACCGCGGCTCCCATCGTGCACAGCAGCGACAAGGCCATCAGCTTGCCCATGCTCGACATGCCGGGATAGCTCGACGCCCACATGCTTCCGAACGCAATCGCGGTGGTCATGGCGCTGAATATCACCGCCCTGGTCAGCGTCGATTGCAGCAGGCCAGTTTTTCCGGCGCGCCACGCCATGATGTAATAGATCTTGAACGCGACGCCGACGCCGAGCAGCAGCGGAAGCGCGATGATATTTGCGAAATTGAGCGAGAGGCCGCCGAGTGCGCACATCTCGAGCGTAAGAACGCCGGCGAGCAGGAGCGGGATCAGTGTCAGCAGCACATCCGTCAAACGCCGCAGCGCGATAAGGAGCAGGATGGCGATCGCACCGATTGCCAGGATGCCTGCCTCGGTAAAGGCCGATATGACCGTTCTTGCGGCTTCATAGAGGCTGATCGCACCGCCCGCCGCCGACGGTTCAGCGCGAAGCACTGCGGTTGCGAAATCACGCAGCATGTTGGCATCGTTCGGATCGCCCTTGGGCAAGGCCTGAACGCGGGCTTGGCCGTCGGGCGCGACCCAATCGCGCACCAGATCCGGCGGCATGGTCCTGATCGTCACCAGTTCCGGCGCGAGCGACTTGCGCAGAAGATCGAGATCGTAAGTCAGCGGTGGCACGATCGCAGCGTCGGCCTTGGCCCGGATGCCGGCATCTGCGCTGGCGAGCTGCCTCAGCAAATCGGAAACATGCCACGCGGCCTCGGCAGACGAACCGTTTCCGTTTCCTGCGGCCGCGGAGAGAGCTTCGGCTGCGTTTTGAAGCGCAGCTATATTCTCCTGATCGCTCGGGGCAGGCCGCACCATCGGTGGATTGAGGGCCGGCCCAAGGCGTTGCGAAGCCGACTTCAACGCGGCGATCTTCTGGTCCTGATCGGCTGGAATCAAGCTGTTCAGCGTCAGGGTTCGCGAGACTTCGGGAAGTGCGGTCAGACGTTTGGCCGCTTCATCGGCCTTTGCGAGCGACGGCGCCAATATTTCCGCATCGTTGCCGCTGGTTTCCGGATCGTTCTGCAATTCCCGATAGGTCACCACGGAAGGAGAGTTCGGATTTTGCAGATCGACCGGATTGAAGTCGAACTGCAGATGGAACAACAGCGGTATGCCGGCCAGAACGACGAGAAACGTGCCGGCGATCACCGCAATGCGATACCGCTGCAGGAAATCGTCCAGCGGCGCGAGACTTCGAAAACCGACCGGCGCGGGCTCGCCCGGAGGCTTGAGCAGCGCCAGGCTCGCCGGCACCAATGTGATGCTGCAGGCGAATGCGACCAGCATGCCGCAGCCGGCGATCAGGCCCAACTCCGAAAGGCCACGATAGCTGGTCGGCAGAAATGCGAAAAACGCGACGGCGGTGGCCGCAGCCGCCAGCGACAGCGGATCTCCGGCCTTGCGGGCGGCCCATCGCAGAGCCTCGTACAAGTCAGGGTGCTCGTACCGTTCGGCGCGATAGCGCACGCTGAACTGGATGCCGAAATCGACGCCGAGGCCGACGAACAGCACGAACAAAGCGATCGAGATCAAATTGAAGGAGCTGACCAAAACGAGGCCGAGCGCGGCCGTCGCCGCAAGCCCAGTCATCAGGCTGAAGAAGACAGCCGTGATGATTTTCCAGGAGCGAAGCGCGAGCCAGAGAATAATCAGGACGCCAAATACCGCGGTCAGCGTGTCGCGCACGGCGCTGTACCGGATGACCGAGAAT
>DATFUO010000107.1:0-3719 GCA_035260785.1 Burkholderiales bacterium | reverse complement strand
TTCTCGTCGCGCGCGTTGCAGGCCGGCGCGCGCGGCTACGTCACCAAATCGGCTGCGCCGGAGGTGCTGGTCGAGGCCGTGATTCAGGGCAATGCGCACGACCTGCGCGGTGTTGCTGACGTCGAGTTTGTGCCTGATGTTGGATTGGTAATTCGCGACCGTTTTATACGACAAGCACAGAATCTTCGAGATTTCCTGCAACGAATGACCTGCCACCAGCAGACGGAATACTTCGAATTCGCGCGCCGACAGGGCGTCGATCGGATTGTCGCGGCCGGGCAGCATCTGGAGCGCGAGTTCCTGCGCCATCTCGTGGCTGATGTAGAGTTTGCCCTGCGCCACCAGGCGCACGGCCTCGACCAGCACCTCCGGCGCAGCCGATTTGGTGACGTAGCCGCGCGCGCCGGCCTGCAACGCGCGCGACGAGAACACGGTGTCCTCGTGCATGCTGAACATCAGAATTTTCGCTTCAGGCAACCGCGCGACAATGCGGCGCACGGCTTCGATGCCACCCATCCCGGGCAGATTGATGTCCATGACAGTAACGTCCGGCTGCATTTCGCAAACGATGCGGTAAGCCTCCTCGCCACTGGCCACCTCGGCGATCACTGAAATATCGTCCGTGCGTTCGAGCAGCCGGCGATAGCCTTCGCGCACCACGGCATGATCGTCGACCAGCACCACGCGCACCGGCGTAACCCTTGATTCGTTCATGGCTTGTCCCTTACAGGTATCGAAGCGCGAATTCGTGCACCCTTGCCGGGCGCGCTTTGCAGATCGAAATTTCCGTCCAGTGCTTCCACCCTTTCGCGCAAGCCCACCAGCCCAAGTCCCTGCCCGCGCAGCCCCGGATCGAAGCCGCGCCCGTCGTCTTCGAAGCTGAAACGGACTTCGTCGCTTTCGTGTTGAGCATTGACCGCGCGCACCAGCGCAATCGTTACCCGGGTCGCCTGCGCATGCTTGGCCACGTTGGTCAGGCATTCCTGCGCCAGCCGATACAACGTAATGTTCAACTGTTCGCTCAGGTCATCCAGTTCGCCCTCCGCGGAAAAGCTGCAACGCACCGCGGGATGACGGCGCTGCCACTGTTGCACGCCGTATTCGACCGCCGAGCGCAAACCGAGTTCGTCCAGGGCCACCGGACGCAGGCGCTGCATCAGGCTGCGAACGACGTCGTAGACCTGTCCCGACACCTCGATGATCGACCTGGCGCTGCGCTGGACTTCCGCCGCGTTTTCGCTGCGATCGCGAATCGTCACCGCGTCGACCTTGATGGCATTCAGGCTCTGTCCCAGCTCGTCATGCAGCTCGCGAGCCAGGTTGCGGCGCTCCTCCTCCTGGACCTGCATCGAGCGCTGCGACAGACGGCGGTTGTCTTCCAGCGCGCTCGCGAGTTCGGACTGCATCAGCGTCACCGCGGTGATATCCGCAACGTACAGGTGCAATTCGGCCTCGCGCGCGGGCGACAACCGGGCCGACAATTTCGCCGAGACCTGGATCGGCCGGCCGTCATGCCGCCTCAGTTGCAGCAGCGGCAATTCGATCTTTTCGCCGCCAAGCAGCGAGTTGCGATGCAGCGTCCATTGTTCGCGTTCGACGTAGAATTCCTCGAGCGAGCAGCCGTTCAACTCGTCCGCATCGTGGAAACCAAGCATCTGTGCCGCGGCCGGATTGGCAAGCTTGATCCTCCCCTCGATCGACGCCAGCAGATTGCCGGCGAGGTTCTCCATGAACAGCATCCGGTATTTCTCTTCGCTGCCCAGGCGCAATGCCACTTGTTCCATCACCTGCCGCGAGCGGCGCCAAGAGAACCAGGCCAGCGCCAGCGCCATGGCCAGGACCGTAAGAGGAAGTTCGTCGACCTGATAAATCTCGTGCGGCCCGGTCAGCGACTCGATCCATTCGTTGAGCTGCAACGCGCCGGACAGCACGAACGTCAGCAAGGTCACTGCGCCTACCACGAACAGGTCCCGACGCAGGGACGGTTGCACCATGCTGGCGGGGGACCCTTGCGGGCCGTTGCGGAAGGCGCTCATGGAAGGAAGCCGGAAACACGAAGCGAACGTAGAAGGTATATAGCCGAAGCTCCGCGGGCCAACAAGGGAAATATTTCCGGACATTGGGAATATTTCCCGATGCGCTCGGGAAGCCGGCCCTGACGATGCTCTTGCGCCTGAACTTAGAGTCCCGCCTGTCCGTCGCGCCCACCTGCGAAGCGGGCCGGGCGGGCGAGTTCACCCTTGCCGGGATGCGTGACGGTAAGCTAGCGCTATTAGAACAAAACATAAAAAGCGAGGAATTCAGGATGGCTGTTTTCGCTGGCCCGAAAATACGGGCAGGTTTTCCCATTGTCGTTGTTCTCGCCTTTGCGGCCGGGCTGTCCAGCGCCGCGGAAAATCCGGCAACCGAACTGGAAGCGCCGACTGTCGAAGTCATCGGTACGACGCCGGTCCAGGGCATCGGGGTCCCCGTCAGCCAGGTGCCGGCCAATGTGCAGACCACTACCGGCGCCGACGTTCAGAAACAGAAAACGCTGGACCTCACCGAATATCTGGATAACAACCTCGGCAGTGTCACGCTCAATCACGGGCAGAACAACCCGTTCCAGCCAGACGTCAACTTTCGCGGCCTCACTGCTTCCCCGCTGCTCGGCACGCCGCAAGGGCTCTCGGTATTCGTCGACGGCGTGCGGGTGAACGAGTCGTTCGGCGACGTGGTGAACTGGGACCTGATTCCGCAGAACGCGATTTCCACCGTCACCCTGATTCCCGGGTCCAACCCGGTATTCGGCCTCAACACGCTCGGCGCGGCGCTATCGGTTACCACCAAGTCCGGCTTTCAGTACCCGGGCGCGTCGGTTTCCTTGTCCGGCGGCTCCTGGGGCAGGAAGGCAACCGAGTTCGAGTACGGCACACACAGCGAAAAAGCCGATCTTTTCCTTGCCGGCAATTTTCTCGACGAAGACGGCTGGCGCGAGCATTCGCCGAGCCGCATCCGGACCGTATTCGGCAAGGTGGGATGGGAACGCGAGGATACCGACGTCGACGTCTCGCTGATGCTGGCCGACAACACGCTGCAAGGCACGCAGGCCTTGCCGGTCGGCTGGCTGGATACGCGAAGCCAGGCTTACACCTGGCCGGACCGCAACGAAAACCAGGTCGCCTTTCTCAATGCGCGCGCAAGTCACTTTCTGGAAGCGGACAAGCTACTCGCCGGGAATGTCTATTACCGGCGCTACACGAACGACAACTTCAGCAGCAATGTGAACAACGACTGTCAAAATCTTCTCCTCAATCCGGGCGCCTGTGCGGGCGGCATCGCGTCCGGGGAGCCGCAAGCCTTCAACGATCGCAGCAGGATAGAAACGAACGGCTACGGCGGCTCATTACAATTGAGTTTGCTGGGAGATCTCGGCGGCAGGAAGAATAATTTCACCTTCGGTGGCAGCGCCGACCTCGGCCGGACCCATTTTTCGCAGACCCAGGAAGAGGCGGACTTCACGTCCGATCGCGGGACCGTGGGCTCAGGGGTCGCTACGCTGCAAACCGATGTCGATACCACCAACGACTACTACGGGCTTTATTTCACGGACGTGCTCTCGTTCAGCGAGCGCTGGCACTTGACGCTGTCAGGCCGTTACAACTGGGCCAAGGTCAAGATCGAGGACAGGACCGGCCTGCAACCGGCCCTCGACGGCGACCATACCTTCAAGCGCTTCA
>DATFUO010000106.1:0-19029 GCA_035260785.1 Burkholderiales bacterium | reverse complement strand
CGCAGAACGGCAATCCGCGATTTGGGGTTGGCGGATGCGATCAGTATGGACCGGTTGGGCGAGATGGACGAAGCCTCGCGGGTCGCCCGATTGCTCCCGATTGACCGGCTGGTCGAAGTTCTTGCCGCTGTTCATCTTGATCAGGAGGCAAGCCAGCGCATCGTACATGGGCTCGCCGTTTCAAACGCGGCGACGGCTGCTGGACTAGTCAGACTGTACGATGCAACCGGGACCTTCCTGGGAGTTGGCGAGCGGCGCGGCGACGGTTCGCTCATTCCGAAACGCCTGGTTTCCAATCCGCCAATATCAAAGAAACAGGTGGTTGGCGCGCAATTAAGCTCCTAAAAATACTTGGAAACTTTGGGATTCCAAAGGTAAAATACCGGCCTTTCTTTCGGAGACACAGGTAATGTCGATCTCGACGAGCCAGAAGGCTCAGATTCTGCAGGATCATCAACGGGCGAAAGCCGACACTGGTTCACCCGAAGTGCAGGTTGCATTGCTGACCGCGCGTATCAACGACTTGACGGGGCATTTCAAGGATCACGTCAAGGATCATCACTCCCGCCGTGGGTTGCTCAGGATGGTCAGCCGTCGTCGCAAATTGCTCGACTACCTGCGCCGTTCGGACCGGGATCGCTATCGCACCTTGCTCGACCGCCTCGGTCTGCGCAAGTAACCAATCAACTTCTTCGCGTTCTTCGGACAAGCTTTGTCAGGTCCGGAGAATTTTAGGGGCAGGCAATGAAGTCCGCTCCACTACATCGAAACACTCAACCATGCCGTTCGGAGCGTACCGCTCGCCGGCAATTCAGCATTCAAAGGGAACCCTCTTGAACGTCACCAGGAAAACCATCAGCTACGGGCGCCATACGCTGACGCTCGAAACCGGCGAGATTGCACGCCAGGCGCACGGCGCCGTTGTAGTAAACATGGACGAGACCGTAGTGCTGGTAACGGTAGTCGGCAGGAAAGAGGTAAAGCCCGGCCAGGACTTCTTCCCGCTAACGGTCGACTATCAAGAGCGCACGTATGCGGCAGGCAAGATCCCCGGCGGATTTTTCAAGCGCGAAGGCCGCCCATCCGAAAAAGAAGTACTGACATCGCGCCTGATCGACCGCCCCATCCGCCCGCTGTTCCCCGAAGGTTTTTACAACGAAATTCAGGTCATCGCGACCGTCGTATCGTCCAATAATGAAGTGGACTCCGATATTCCGGCGATGATTGGCGCCTCCGCTGCACTCGCAATTTCCGGCATTCCCTTCGACGGTCCGATCGGTGCCGCGCGCGTGGGATATTTGGATGGCGAGTACGTTTTGAACCCGACTGCTACCGAACTGAAAGCCTCGCAACTCAATCTCGTGGTTGCCGGGACCAGCCAGGCGGTATTGATGGTCGAGTCGGAGGCGATGGAACTCGCCGAAGACGTAATGCTAGGCGCGGTGGTCTACGGCCATCAGCAGATGCAATCGGTAATCAACGCGATCAATGAACTGGCCGACGAAGTCGGCAAGCCACTGTGGGACGTGGCACCGTCGCAAAAAGACGCGGCGCTGGTCGATCGCATTGGCGCGCTCGCCGAAAGCGAACTTCGCCAGGCCTACGGATTGCGGCAGAAACAGGCCCGCACTGAAAAAATTGATGCTGCTCGCGCCAAGGTATTGGCGGAAGTCGTGCCGGAAGGGTCGGGGACTGACCACGTCAATCTGGTGAAATCGATATTCAGCGACATCGAAGCCAAGATTGTTCGGACCCAGATCCTGAACGGGGAACCACGCATCGACGGCCGCGATACGCGCACGGTGCGCCCGATAACGATCCGCGCGGGCGTGCTGCCGCGCGCACACGGGTCGGCGCTGTTTACCCGCGGTGAAACCCAGGCATTGGCTGTTGCCACACTGGGCACGGCACGCGATGAGCAGATCATCGACGCGCTGATGGGCGAATACACCGAACGATTCATGCTCCATTACAATTTTCCGCCGTATTCGACCGGTGAAACCGGCCGCGTAGGAACACCGAAACGTCGTGAAATCGGGCATGGTCGCCTTGCCAAGCGCGCCCTGCTTGCAGTGTTGCCGAAGCCGGAAGAATTCTCCTACTCCATGCGGGTCGTCTCGGAAATCACGGAGTCCAACGGTTCGAGTTCGATGGCCTCCGTTTGCGGTGGCTGCCTTGCACTCATGGATGCCGGCGTACCGCTGAAAGCGCATGTCGCCGGTATTGCCATGGGATTGATCAAGGAAGGCAATCGATTTGCCGTGTTGACGGACATTCTCGGTGATGAAGATCACCTGGGTGACATGGATTTCAAGGTCGCCGGCACCGAGAACGGCGTGACCGCATTGCAAATGGACATCAAGATCCAGGGCATTACCAAGGAGATCATGAATGTCGCATTGAAGCAGGCCAAGGAAGGCCGCATGCACATACTCGGCATCATGCGCGAGACCCTGTCCAGTGCGCGATCGGAATTGTCCGCCTATGCACCGCGCATGATCACCATCAAGATCAAACCCGAGAAAATTCGTGACGTCATAGGCAAGGGGGGTGCGGTAATTCGTGCCATCACCGAAGAGACCGGAACCACCATCGACATCAATGACGACGGCACCGTGATCATCGCCTGTGTATCGTCCGAGGGCGGCGAAGCAGCCAGGCGACGCATCGAGGAAATCACGGCCGAAGTCGAAGTCGGTCGAATTTATGATGGCACCGTGCTTAAACTCCTCGATTTCGGCGCAATCGTCAGCGTGCTTCCCGGCAAGGACGGTTTGCTGCATATCTCGCAAATTGCCAATGAGCGCGTCAACAGCGTGGCCGACCACCTCAAGGAAGGCCAGGCCGTCCGCGTCAAAGTGCTCGAAGCCGACGAGAAGGGCAGGCTGAGACTGTCCATGAAAGCTGTTGCGGAAGAACAAAAAGCGGCAAGCTAAAAACCGCAACGCGCAAAAAAGCCCACCGCAATCGGTGGGCTTTTTGTTGTCCGCGCGAGGGCCTAGTGCGGCGCCAGATGGATAACCATCTCGGTAAACGGTGGAACGTACGCCTGCAAGGTCACCAGCACACCGACCAGCGCGGCCAGCACCAGGCTGTGCCAGAACACGTAGCGAAGGATGTCGCCTTCGTGTCCATACCAGCGGGTGGCGGTGCTCGCAACAACGATGCTCTGGGCATCGATCATTTTGCCCATGACGCCACCCGAACTGTTCGCCGCTCCCATGAGCACCGGACTCAGGCCCAGTTGTTCGGCGGTGACCTTCTGCAACCCGCCGAAGAGAACGTTCGAAGCCGTATCCGAGCCCGTCAACGCCACGCCTAGCCACCCGAGCATTGCGCCGAAGAATGGATATAGCGCGCCCGTTTGTGCAAACGCCAGGCCCATGGTCGCATCGGTTCCCGAGTAACGCGTCACGAACCCAAGCGCAAGCATGGCCGCGATTGTAATCAACGAATATCGCACCAGTTGGATCGTGCCGAGATATTTCCTGAACAACTCGCCGAACGAGTAGCCCATGAACAATCCGGCTAGGATGGCCGCAAGGAAAATGCCGCTCCCCGTTGCCGACAACCAGTTGAGAGAGTAAACCGCTTTTTCCTTCGTGGGCTTGAGTGCGACTGGAGGGCCCTTCTCGACGGCTTCATTGAGTCCCGCGACCGGGAAGTCCAACTTCGTGACACCGAGCCAGGGGAAATTGTTCTTGGTCTCCTGCTTGACCCCGTCCACCATCGATGTTTGGACGATCTGTCCGTTCAGCAGCCCTCGCACAGTAGGAAATCCCCAGGCGAAGACGAACAGGCTCAGGATGAGCCAGGGAATCCATGCGCGAACGATCAAGTCCTTCGGGTGCCGTTCGAACTTGGCCGGCGCGATGTCGGCGACACCGCTGTCCTTGTCGTGGCCCTTCAGCGCTGTGGTGGTCCACACTTCCTTCGGCTTCCAGAACTTGAGAAACGTGACTAAGCACGCCATCGATATGATCGCCGCGCCCACGTCGACCAACATCGGTCCATGATAGTTGGAGATCAGGAACTGTGGTATCGCAAAACTTACGCCGGTGACGAGGATCGCCGGCCATATGCCGAGCATTCCGCGCCAGCCGGCGAAAGCCCATATCAGCCAGAACGGCACCAGCAAGGAGAAGAACGGGAGTTGCCGGCCCACCATCGCTGACAAGGCGTTCACGTCCATCCCCGTTACCGCCGCCAGGGTTATGACCGGGGTTCCGAGCGCGCCGTACGCAACCGGCGCGGTATTGGCAATGAGCGAAAGCCCCGACGCTGCGAGCGGCGAGAAACCGAGTCCGATGAGAATGGCGCCGGTCACGGCAACCGGCGTTCCGAAGCCGGCCGCACCCTCGAAGAAAGCTCCGAACGCGAAGGCGATAAGCAGCAACTGGATGCGACGGTCCTCGCTGACGTTTGCGATGCTGTCCTGAAGGATCTTGAAATGGCCTTTGTCCTTGGTCAGCTGATACAGGAAAATGATGTTGAGCACGATCCAGCCAATCGGCAGGAGGCCGAACAACCCACCGTATATCGCGGACGCGCCCGCCATCGGCGCCGGCATGCCATATACGAATATCGCGATGATCAACGCGCTAATCAGGCCGAGGATCGCAGCCCAGTGCGCCGCGATGCGAAAGAAAGCCAGGCTTCCGAGCAGCACGACGACGGGAATGGCTGCGCAGAAAGTCGACAGCCAGGGATTGTTGAGTGGATCGTAGACTTGAGACCAGATCATATGCGAGACCTCCCTTTTGTATTCCGGTTGCGGCCTTGTGATAGGCCGACAACGGGATTTATTGAAGCGCGCGCCATTATATCCAAACAGGACACGCAAAACCTTGTACCGGCCAGAGGCCGCCGGAAACCCGCAGGTATAATCCACGGCCTGAAGATTGGGAGAGCATGAATGAACGAAAACATGCCGTTCAGAAGTGGCGGGCGCATTCTGGTCGATCAGCTTGGAATACATGGCGCAGATACTGCGTTTTGCGTTCCGGGCGAAAGCTATCTCGATGTGCTGAACGCATTCTACGACGTGCGCGAACACACGCGATTGATCGTGTGCCGGCAGGAAGGCGGCGCGGCGTTCATGGCGGAAGCTTACGGCAAGCTCACGGGCCGCCCGGGTCTGTGCTTCGTCACACGGGGTCCGGGAGCCACCAATGCGAGCATCGGCGTGCATACCGCCTATCAGGACTCGACGCCGATGATTTTATTCATCGGCCAGGTTGGCAGCGACGTGGTAGAGCGCGAAGCCTTCCAGGAAATGGACTACCGGCGAATGTTCGGACAAATGGCCAAGTGGGTCGCGCAGATCGACCGCGCCGACAGAATTCCGGAGTACGTCAGCCACGCGTTTCACGTTGCGGTCTCCGGACGGCCGGGGCCGGTAGTCCTGTCACTGCCGGAAGACATGCTGGTGAGCCAGGCGGTGGCAGCCGACGCGCGACCTTATTCACGGGTGAAAGCCCATCCTGGCATGGCGGATATGGATCGCATGCGTGAAATGCTCGTGCATGCGGAAAGGCCGCTTGTCATTCTGGGTGGAGGGGACTGGTCCGCGAGCGCCTGCGATGACATCCGCGCATTCATCAAAGCGAACAATATTCCCGCGTCCTGCAGCTTTCGCAGGCAGGATCTGCTGGATAACCGGCATCCGAACTACTGCGGGGATGTCGGTATCGGCATCAGCCCACCGCTGGCGGAACGCGTGCGCAGCGCCGATCTGATTCTGGCCATCGGGGCAAGACTGGGAGAAATGACCAGCGGCGGCTACACGCTGTTCTCGATTCCGCGGCCCATCCAACGCATGGTGCATGTGCACCCGTCCTCCGACGAACTCGGCCGGGTGTACCAGGCCGAACTGATGATCAATGCCGGCATGCAGGAATTTGCGAGAATGGCGGCCAACCTTGCTCCGGTCGATTCGTCGCGGTGGCGGGACTGGACACATCGCGGCCGCGAGGACTATCTCAAGAACCTGAAGCATGGAGCGATGCCGGGCGCGCTCGATCTGGGTGAAGTGATGGCCTTCCTGCGCAAACGCCTTCCCGAGGATGCAATCGTCACCAATGGTGCCGGCAATTATTCGGGCTGGGTGCAGCGTTTTTACCAATACACCGGGTTTCGCACGCAACTCGCACCGACCAATGGTGCAATGGGTTACGGCGTGCCTTCAGGGGTCGCGGCTAAAGTGGTGCATCCGGATCGTGTCGTCGTGAGTTTTTCCGGCGATGGTTGCTTCACGATGAACGGTCAGGAGCTTGCGACGGCGGTGCAGTACGACTTGCCGGTGCTGTTCATCGTCATAAACAATGGTATGTACGGCACCATACGCATGCACCAGGAGCGCGAATATCCGGCCCGGGTCTATGCCACGACACTCAGGAACCCGGATTTCGCCGCCCTCGCAAAAGCCTACGGATTGCATGGCGAAGTGGTGAACAAGACGCTGGAGTTCGAGCCGGCATTCGAGCGCGCGATGGCGTCCAAAAAACCGGCCCTGCTGGAATTGCGTATCGATCCGGAAGCCATCACGACGCGTACCAGCCTGACTGCCGTGCGGGAGCAGGCGGTCAAAGCTGGGCGCTGATTCCTTTCATTCGACGCGTGCGCCGGACCGCCGGACGATTTTTTCCCACTTGGGCGCTTCGGTGCGCATGAATGCGGCAAGTTGCTCGGACGTACCGCCGGCCGGTTCGATGCCCTGTGCCATCCATTTTCGCCTGAGTTCTTTCGATCCGATGGCCTTTTCGGCTTCCTTGTTCAGGCGAAGCAGAATCTTCGCAGGTGTACGCGCCGGCGCAAGGAGCGCGAACCAGGATGTAATCGAAAAGCCCGGCAGACCGGCTTCCGACAGCGTCGGCAGGTCGGGAAGTACGGGCGAGCGTCGCGGTCCTGTAACCGCCAATGCGCGCAATTTGCCGGCCCGCACGTGCGGCAACGAACTCGGAATATTGTCGAACATCAGTTGCACCTGTCCACCGATCAGATCGGTCACCGCGGGGGCACTTCCCTTGTAGGGAATATGGGTCATATCCACGCCGGTCATTTTCTTGAACAGTTCTCCCGAAAGATGTTGCGATGTGCCGTTTCCAGCCGAGGCAAACGCCAGTTCGCCCGGCTTCGACTTCGCGAGCGCGATCAAGTCCTTTACGTCCTTTGCAGCGAGCGATGAATTGACCACTAGAAGGTTCGGCAGTGTGGCGAGCAGGATGATCGGTGCGAAGTCCTTTGCTGCGTCGTAGGGCAGGTCCGGATATAGATGCGGATTGATCGCGTGCGTGGCGACCGTTCCCATCAAGAGCGTGTAGCCATCCGGCGCAGCCTTTGCCACCAGATCCGCGCCGATATTGCCGCCGGCGCCGGGACGATTGTCGATGATGATTTGCTGTCCGAGACTTTCAGCCATGGTTTGGCTGATCGTGCGCGCGAGCATATCGGCAGTACCGCCCGGGCTGTAAGGCACGATGAGGCGAATCGTTTTCTCCGGATAGCCCTGCGCATTTAACGGCTGCATGCATTGGGGAACGAGCAGCGCGAGGGCAATGAAGCAATTTGCTATTCTCATCGCCATTCCCGGTTCAGAAGCCGACCGCCTGGCCATCGCGGCGTGGCTCTGATGCGGCAACATAGGCATCGCCGAGCCGATGAACGAGCTGTGCCGCACCGAATTCAGTGCTACCGGGGGATGCGCGCAACACGCGATGACCGAGTTGCGCGAGGCCGCGTGCAACGTCTTCGGCGATGGCCTGCTCAAGCAGCAAGCTGCCATCCAGAGCGATTTTCCAGCGCGGGGCATCGGCTGCAGTTTGTGGATTCTGCCCGTAGTCGATCAGACGTACCACCATCTGCAGATGGCCCTGTGGTTGCATGTCGGCGCCCATTACGCCAAAACTCATGACCGGTTGACCAGCGCGCGTAAGGAAGGCCGGAATGATGGTGTGGAACGGGCGCTTGCCGCCGCCGACCAGATTCGGATGTCCGGTTTGGAGTGAAAATCCATAGCCCCGATTCTGCATGCTGATGCCCGTGCCCGGCACCACGATGCCGGAACCGAATCCCATGTAATTCGACTGGATGTACGACACCATCATGCCGCTTGCGTCCGCGGCGGCGAGATAGACCGTGCCCGACGGCGGCGTGCCAGGTACCGCCTGTCCGGCGCGATCACGACGAATCGACTGCGCACGTGATTTCAGATATTCCGGATCAAGCAGGCTGGTTCCGCGAATCGCCATTGCATTTGCATCCGCGACATAGCGATAGGTGTCGGCGAACGCAAGCTTCATGGCTTCGATCTGCAAGTGCAGGCTTTCGACGGAATCCGCTGCGATGCTGCCGAGATCGAAGTGTTCCAGGATACCCAGCGCGACCAGTGCCGCGATGCCCTGGCCGTTGGGTGGAATTTCGTGCACGTGGCAACCGCGATAACCCTGTCCGATCGGTTCGACCCAGTCCGGCTGGTGCGCGGCCAGATCGTCGCGATCGAGGCTCCCCCCACATGCGGAACTGAATTCGGCAATACGCTGCGCCAGTGCGCCACGATAGAACGATTCCCCGCGCGTACGGGCGATATCCGCCAGCGTATCGGCCTGCTCGGGAAACTGGAATAGTTCGCCGGCACGCGGCGCGCGGCCGTTGCGCACGAAGGCCTGTGCGAAGCCGGGCTGATCCTTCAGACGCGGAATCTGCGCGGCCCACTGCAGGGCGACAACCGGCGAAACGTGAAATCCATCGCGGGCATAGTCGATGGCGGGTTCGAACAATTTCTCGAACGGGAGTTTGCCGAGTTTGGCAGACAAACTCGCCCAGGCTGAAACCACGCCGGGGACCGTGACGCTGTCCCAGCCTTCGGTCGGCATGTGGTCCCGGCCGGCGTAGCGCCGGGGACTCCATGCCCGCGGTGCGCGGCCGGAAGCATTCAACCCTTGCAGAGACTTCCCGTCCCACACCAGCGCGAATGCGTCGGAGCCGATGCCGTTCATGACCGGCTCGACCACGGTTAGCGCCGCAGCCGTCGCGATCGCGGCATCGATTGCATTGCCGCCGAGCAAGAGCATGCGCAGTCCCGCCTGCGCGGCCAGCGGCTGCGACGTGGCAACGACATTGCGGGCGAGCACCGGCATGCGTCGGGATGGATAGGGAAATTCCCAGTCGAAATCGTTCATCGGCTACTCCTGAAAAGCTTCTTCACGTTTCTTTCGCACCGCAGGGAGCACGACCACGATGAGCAATGCCAGTGCGACGAGCAGCAATGCCAGACTCAACGGATGCGTAAAAAACACCGCGGGATTGCCGCGCGAGAGCAGCATCGCGCGCCTCAGGTTGTCCTCCATCATCGGTCCGAGTACGAAGCCCAGCAGCAACGGCGCGGGTTCGCAATCCAGTTTGATGAACAGATAACCGAGCAGGCCGAAGAACAAAGCCAGACCGACATCGACCGGGCTGTTGTTGAGGCTGTATACCCCGATGCAGCAGAACAACAGGATCGCGGGATATAAAAGACGATAGGGCACCGACAACAGTTTGACCCAGATTCCTATCAGGGGAAGATTCAGGATCACCAGCAAAAGATTGCCGATCCACATGCTGGCAATCATTCCCCAGAACAATTCCGGGCGCTCGGTCATGACCTGCGGCCCCGGTGTGATGCCGTGGATGGTCATGGCGCCGACCATCAGCGCCATCACGGCGTTGGATGGAATGCCGAGTGTCAGCAGGGGGATGAACGATGTCTGCGCACCGGCATTGTCGGCCGACTCCGGCGCGGCGGCGCCTTCGATCGCGCCATTGCCGAACCGCGACGGATCTTTTGCGATTTTCTTTTCCAGGGTGTAAGCGGTGAAGGATCCCAGCACGGCCCCGCCCCCCCGGCGGGATACCGAGCAATGCGCCGATGCCGGTGCCGCGCAGCACCGCCTTCCACGAGGCGGCAAAATCCGCGCGAGTCGGCATCAGGCTCTTGATCTGCGCCATCACGACTTCGCGGTTTGCACGCCGCTCCAGATTGGCGATGATCTCGGAAAAGCCAAACAACCCCATGGCGACGACCACGAATCCGATGCCGTCGGCGAGTTGTGGCAACCCGAAAGTAAAACGGAACAAGCCGGTATTCGTGTCTGCGCCGACCAGACCGAGCAGCAGGCCGAGGATGATCATGGCGATGGTTGCGACCGGGCCGATGCCAGGAAGCACCCCGATCAGCGTTCCGAGCGGGACGCCGATGAAACAGTACAATAAATTCTGCAGCGTTAGCGCAATGCCGAAACCGAGCTGCAGATCGGCGAGCAATTCCATCAAAAGGGCAACAGCTTGAAGGGCAGGCCCAGTCCGTAGGCGAACACGCCAACGGACAAGCCGAGCAGCGTAACGGTGAGAATGGCGACTTCCCACCAGCGGCTTTCCGGACTGGCCGCGGCGCCAACGAGCGTCATCAGGATAGTCGCGGCGACAAGGCCGAGGGAATCCACCGATAGCGCAAAGGCTCCGATGGCCAGGAGTACCCGCAGCAACGGGCGCAGACCAATGGCTTCGAGGTTTTCGCCGGCGACCACCAGGCTTTTGACGCAGATCGCCGCACCGAGTACCAGCAGCAAGGCGCCGAGAACAAAAGGGAAATAGCCTGCACCCATGCGCAACGCGGTGCCCATCGGATAACCGCGGCCCACGAGGACGGCACACAAGCCGAACAACACGAATATCATCCCGGCGAAAAAGTCGCGGGGGTTGCGAATGCGCACGTTCAATCTCCTCCCCGTTATGGTTTTATGGTGTTGCAGATCAGGGTGGGGGGTATTCTTTCACATGCTTTCCGTTATCCGCAAACCGCAGTGCGCCATCGCGATTACCGCCCGGTACACAACGGCGCGGTCAAGGCCTGCAGGATTTCTCCGTCGTGTTCGTCCTGCACGAATGCAACGAGCGAAAGATCGGGGCGTTTCCAGTCTGGACGCAGGGCCATGTCCGATTTCCAGTGCACCCATCCTGTCCGATCCGCCGGCAGCGGCCCGGTGAGTTCGCGCACGACGAAGTCATGCTGGAGCAGCTTTCCCTGATTTTCTCCCGCCTTGATCGCGCTCTGAAGGCGATTTTCGGTGATTGCGATATACGTCTGCGCAATATGTCCGCTCGCCACCTGCAGGAGTCGCATATCCAGCTCGACGGCAACGCCCGAGGAAGCCGGCCGCTGCCGCAGGGACAATGTGGCGGCAGCCGGCAGCCGGTTGAGTTCATTTACACGTGAGCCGAAGCTGATGTCCGAAAACGTTGACCGATAGTCGGCGCCGCTCAGGAGCAGTTGCGGCGTGTACACGAATGTTGCCCCGTTGCGATGAGCCTGCATGCGCTGCCGGGCGCTGAACTGCGCTTTTGCCATGCGGTCCGGCCAGCCGAGCTGATCCCAATAGTCGACATGGAAGGCCAGCGCAATGACGCGATCGGATTTAAATCCCTTCGCGGGCAGGGCACTTACCCATTGATCGGCTGGCGGACAGCTGCTGCAGCCTTCGGAGGTGTAAAGCTCGAGCACTGCGACCCGGCTAGCCGAGCTGTGTGTTTCGCATAAATCGCCGACGGCAAGCAGTTGTTGCGAGGTCAAACTGAGGAGGGCCGCAGACAGCAGAGGCAAAGCGGCGCCGGACTGCATTGTGATAAAGGGCTTCATGGTGTACGACTCCCTGTCGGCAAAGGTTCTTTCAAGGGGGTGGTTTTGCTATGATGCAGCTTCATTCCCCTCCGTAGCACATTCCTTGAGCATAGATTTACACACCCACTCCACTTTCTCCGATGGAGTGCTCGCACCCGCTGATTTGGTGCGGCGGTCGGTCGCAGCCATTTCGCCCGCTTCCTGGTGGAACAGAAGCACGTGCGCAACACCAGCGACGCGTTCCGTCGTTACCTCGGTGCCGGTCGTTCCGGTTACGTACCACCCGCCTGGCCTCAACTGGCCCTGGTAATTGACTGGATCCATTGCGCCGGCGGCCAGGCGGTACTTGCGCATCCCGATCGCTATCGACTTGCGCCCCGCGTCCTGCAGTCCCTGTTCGGGGACTTTGCTCAATGCGGCGGCAACGCGATCGAAATCGGCGGCGACGGCCGCTTCAAGGCCTCGGCACAGATACGTCTGGCGCGGCACTTCGGATTCGCCCTGTCGTCCGGATCGGACTTCCATGCGCCGGGTAAAAATGTCTCGGACCTGGGTGATGTAACGGAAATTCCGCCTGGCGTGACGGCAGTCTGGCAGCGTCTGCGGACCGTGAAATGACGCTCGCCGCATGGCCCAGTATTTTGCAATACATCCCCACGATCCCCAGCAGCGACTCATTCGCCGCGCGGTCGATATCGTGCGCAAGGGCGGCCTGATGGTTTATCCGACCGACTCCTGCTACGCGTTGGGCTGCCATATTGGCGACAAGGGCGCCATGGAGCGCGTGCGCCGCATCCGTCAGGTGGATGAGCATCATCACTTCACGCTGGTCTGCCGCGATCTTTCGGAGATCGGCCAGTACGCGATTGTCGACAACATACAATACCGGTCGCTCAAGGCGTCGACGCCGGGCAGCTATACATTCATTCTCAAAGCGAGCCGCGAAGTGCCAAAACGATTGCTGAATCCGAAGCGCAATACCATCGGCGTGCGTGTGCCCGACCATAACGTGGCGCGTGCCCTGCTGCAGGAAATGGGCGAACCGATATTGAGCTCGACGCTGATGCTTCCCGGCGACGCGTTGCCGTTGAACGACATGGAAGAAATCCGGAGCCGGCTGCAACATGATGTGGAAGTGGTGCTCGACGCCGGATCGTGCGGCGTGGAAATGACGACTGTCGTGGATCTGACTGGCGATATGCCTGTGATCGTCAGGCGCGGCAAAGGCAGCATCACGCCGTTTGGAGTACCCGCATGATGGAACTGGAACACATGGTCCGCCTCATTGCGCTGTACGCGATTCCCGGAATATTCGCGATTACCCTGCACGAAGCAGCGCACGGATACGCGGCCAGGCATTTCGGCGATTTGACCGCATACCAGGCTGGCCGCATCACGCTCAATCCGATCCGTCACATCGATCCGATGGGCACGATCGTCATTCCGATACTGATATTGATTGCCAGTCAGGGGAAATACGCGTTCGGATGGGCGAAGCCGGTGCCGGTCAATTTCGGCCGTCTGCGCAATCCAAAACGCGACATGCTATGGGTGGCGGCGGCCGGGCCGGGAGCGAATCTGCTGATGGCAATCGCTTGGGCCTTCGTGATAAAGGCAGTGCAGGGTGTTCCACCGAACTATTTCACTGAGCCGGTTCTGCTGATGGCGCGCGGCGGCATCATCGTCAACTCGGTTCTGATGGTGCTCAACCTCCTGCCATTGCCACCGCTCGATGGCGGACGGATCGCCGTTAGTTTGCTGCCGCAAAGACTGGCGTACCGGTTCGCCAGGGTGGAGCCCTTTGGGCTGATCATCCTGCTGGTGCTGATGCTGCTGGGCGTGCTCGGAAAAGCAATGTGGCCCTTCGTCGCTGGATTCATCGGGGCGCTGGCCGCGCTGTTCAACATCGGCTGGCTATTCGGACTTAATTGAGGACTTCAATGTTCGTCGATCGCGTACTCTCTGGAATGCGTCCCACCGGCAGCCTGCATCTAGGGCACTATCATGGGGTGCTGAAAAACTGGGTCAGATTGCAGCACGAATTCCAGTGCCTGTTCTTCGTGGCCGACTGGCACGCGCTGACGACGCATTACGATACGCCGGAAATCATCGAACAGAATGTGTGGGACATGCTGGTGGACTGGCTGGCCGCAGGTGTGGATCCATCGCAGGCTACCCTGTTCATCCAGTCGCGGGTACCCGAACATGCCGAATTGCATCTGCTGCTGTCGATGATTACGCCGCTAGGCTGGCTGGAACGGGTTCCGACCTACAAGGATCAGCAGGAAAAACTCACCGACAGGGATCTTTCCACCTACGGCTTTCTCGGCTATCCGCTGCTGCAGAGTGCGGACATTCTGATTTATCGCGCCAATCGCGTACCGGTTGGAGAAGACCAGGTTCCCCACATCGAGTTCACCCGCGAGATCGCGCGCCGCTTCAATCACGTCTATGGAAGGGAGGCGGGGTTCGAACAGAAAGCCGAAACAGCGGTAAAAAAGCTCGGCGTCAAACGAGGAAAACTTTACCGGGAACTGCGCACGCGTTACCAGGAGCAGGGAGACGAAGAAGCGCTGGCCGCGGCCAAAGCCATGCTCGAGGAGGCCGCCAATCTTTCGATGGGCGACCGCGAGCGGCTGTTTGGTTTTCTCGAAGGCGGCGGCAAAATGATACTTTCGGAACCGCAAGCGCTGCTGACCGAAGCATCGAAAATGCCGGGGCTGGATGGACAGAAAATGTCCAAGTCCTATAACAACACCATCACGCTGCGCGAAGACGCCGACAGCGTCACCCGGAAAATTCGCACAATGCCAACGGACCCCGCGCGGGTGCGGCGTTCCGATCCCGGTGATCCGGACAAGTGCCCGGTGTGGGAATTTCACAAAATCTACTCTGATGACGAAACGCGGGCCTGGGTGCAGAAGGGATGCAGGAGCGCGGGCATCGGCTGCCTCGAATGCAAGCAACCGGTGATCGATGCCGTCCTGAAGGAACAGGAACCGATGCGCGAACGGGCACAGCTCTACCTGGACGACCCGACGTTGGTGCGCAACATCATTGCCGATGGCTGCGATCGCGCCCACAAACTGGCCGCGGAGACGATGCGCGACGTGCGCAGTTCGATGGGACTGAATTATTCTTGACTCCAAGATCTACACCCGACACGGAGGCACGGAGGCAAATCAAAGAACACAGAGAAAACCGATCCATTCAGGAATGTCGCGAGGCAACTCGCTCGAGTTAGCTGGCGTCGACACTTCGGCCAAATGGCCTGTCCGCTTTTGTTCTTCTCTGTGCTCTGCGTGCCTCCGTGTCGGGTGTAGACAAGCCTTACGCCTTACGCCTCATCAGGCGTTGTTGCTCCCGCTTCCAGTCTTTGTCTTTCTCGGCCTCACGTTTATCGTGCTGCTTCTTGCCTTTGGCGAGTCCGACCTCCAGCTTGACGCGGCCTCGCGTGTAATGCAGGTCGAGCGGAATGAGGGTATACCCGGCACGTTCGACCTTGCCGATCAGCTTGCGGATTTCCTCGGCGTGAAGCAGCAGCTTGCGAGTGCGCGTGGGGTCGGCCTGGACGTGAGTTGATGCCGCAGTCAGTGGCGTTATATGGCACCCGATCAGGAAAAGCTCGGCGCTCTTTACCACCACATAGGCCTCCTTGAGCTGCACGTGTCCGGCGCGGATCGACTTGACTTCCCAGCCTTCCAGTACCATGCCTGACTCGATACGTTCTTCGATGAAATAGTCGTGGAAGGCTTTCTTGTTCTGAACGATGCTCATGACGGCGTGAGTTTTTGCGACAGGTCGTGTATTTTACCAACGGCCACCCGAATTCCCGGACGCATTTAATAATGGCGCTGGTGGAAAAATCCGTGTTGATAGAGTACTCCGCCGCGCAGATGTATGCCCTGGTGGAGAACGTTTCGGCCTATCCGGAGTTCCTGCCCTGGTGCGGCGGCACCGAAATCCTCAAGCGCGACGGTGAAATCACCCGTGCCGCCATCACCATCGATTATCGCGGAATCAGGCAACGCTTTTCGACCGAAAATCGCGCGCAGCCGCAGCAGTTGATCGAAATGACCCTGGTGGAAGGACCCTTTCGCCAGCTCGACGGCAGCTGGCGATTCAAGGCGCTGGGAGACGACGCCTGCAAGGTCGAATTCCGCCTGCATTACGAATTTTCCAGCAAGTTGCTGGAAAAAATCTTCGGACCGGTATTCCATTTCATCGCCGGCACATTCGTCGACGCTTTCGTCAAACGCGCGCAACAACTTTACGGTAAACGATGAAAATCCGGGTGGAGGTAGTCTATGCCCGGGCGGAGGCACAGACGATTGTCGGTCTGGAGCTGCGTCGGGGGGCTACGGTCGCGGAAGCTCTCACCGCCTCAGGCTTGCAGGACGTCCTGCCGGGCAAATCGTTCGAGGGGTTTCGCATCGGCGTCTGGGGCGCCTCGGCGTTGCCGGATACTGAACTGCGCGACCGCGACCGCGTGGAAATTTACCGGGAGCTGGTTGCGGATCCGAAGCAGGCGAGGCGCCGGCGGGCGAGTCAGCAACGTGCGTCGAGAACGCGCCGTTAAGGTGTTTTCCGCGATCAGTTGCACCAATTGGCGACGGTTTTTTTTGTGCGCTCGATTTCCTGTGCAATCTGCGCATCGTTCAAATACTCGCGTTCGCCCTGAGCATTGTTACGCGTCATTCTTCCGCCTGATTCAAGGCCTTTCAACTGCGCACGGGCTTGCTCGCAATTTTTTTGCTTTTCTGCTGCTTCGGCCGCCTTTTTCTTGTCCGCGGCGTCGCGCTCGGCGGCCTCGACCTGTCGCTTCTTGAAGTCCGCCTCCTGCTCGGTGTACGACTTCGGTTTGGCTGCGGCCACGCCGCCCTTTGCGGTCGGCGCCGCGGTAGAAGCCGGCGCCGTAGCGCTTGGTTTGCCGGGTTTTACGGTCATTGGTTCCTTGGCATTCGCCGGGGGAGGCTGGTCGGAATAATGGACTTTTCCGTCCGCATCCTTCCATTTGTATGTCTGGGCGAAAACAGGCGTGACCACGAAACACATGCCGCTTACCACAACGAGCAGCAGCCAGGTGATGCCAATCAAGTGACGTTGCATATTCGATATTCCTCTCATCAATCAACGCAGCGGCGGATGGCTTCTTCCTGCTATGCGCAGTTCCGACTGTTTCAGAGCGATCCGCACCCACTCGAGCGCCATTGCGGCGCTGGTCCGCACAGCGTGCGCGGAATTCGCCCGCTGCACGGCTGTTCCGGCCGATGCGGCATCCGGTACAAGCGGATTTTCGCCGGCATCGGCGACACCGATCATTGGCAACGTGATAGAAGCCACAGTCGTCCAACGCCTGAAACCCGGCATTCGTTTACCGCGCTAACCGACCACAATCCGCAGGCACTAACCATAGCTGCTCATGACGCCAGGGTCAACGGACAATGTCGGCGGGCTCCTGGATTTACCGCTCGAAACCCGGTCTGTATAATGGCGTCTTTGTGAGGGATCAAAAGTATGCGAGTCCTGCAAAAGGCGCTCACCTTCGATGATGTTCTGCTGGTTCCCGCCCATTCGACTGTTTTGCCCCGCGAAGTCAGCCTGACGACGCACCTGACACGAAACATTGCCCTGAACATACCGCTGATTTCCGCGGCCATGGATACCGTCACGGAAGCCCGTCTGGCCATCGCGATGGCGCAAGAGGGGGGCATCGGCATCCTGCACAAGAATATGCCGCCCAAGTCGCAGGCCGCCGAAGTGGCCAAGGTCAAACGCTTCGAAAGCGGCGTAGTAAAGGATCCGATCACCATTTCGCAGGATATGACGGTACGCGACGTGCTGAATCTAATCCGTCAGCACCGCATCTCTGGCTTGCCCGTCGTCGATGCGTCGAAGGTGGTTGGCATCGTCACCAACCGGGATCTGCGTTTCGAGAACAATCTCGACCAACCGGTGAAGAACATCATGACGCCGCGCGACAGGCTGGTAACCGTCAGGGAAGGCGTCAGCATCGACGACGCGACGCGCCTGCTGCATAGGCACCGTCTGGAACGGGTGCTGGTCGTCAATGAAAATTTCGAATTGCGAGGGCTGATCACCGTCAAGGACATTCTAAAGTCATCCGAGCACCCGCACGCCAGCAAGGATCAACTCGGGCGCCTGCGCGTGGGTGCGGCCGTCGGCGTCGGCGAAGGCACCGAGGAGCGGGTCGGGTTCCTCATCGAAGCCGGTGTCGACGTCCTGATCGTCGATACGGCCCACGGGCATTCTCAAGGCGTGCTCGACCGCGTGCGCTGGATCAAGCGCAGCTACCCGTCCGCGCAGGTGATCGGTGGAAATATCGCGACCGCATCGGCGGCAAAGGCCCTTCTCGATCAGGGCGTGGACGGCGTCAAGGTCGGCATAGGGCCCGGTTCGATCTGCACCACCCGTATCGTTGCAGGTGTTGGCGTACCGCAGATCACCGCCATCAGCGAAGTCTCCGCGGCACTCAAGGGAACCGGCGTGCCGATGATCGCCGATGGCGGCATTCGTTATTCCGGCGATATCGCCAAGGCCATTTCCGCAGGCGCAGATTCGGTGATGCTGGGCGGCCTGTTCGCCGGAACCGAGGAAGCGCCGGGTGAAATCGAGCTCTTTCAAGGGCGCTCCTATAAGACCTACCGTGGCATGGGCTCGGTTGGAGCAATGCAACAGGGATCAAGCGACCGCTACTTTCAGGATGACGAAGACAGCGCGGACAAGCTCGTGCCCGAAGGCGTCGAGGGCCGCGTTCCTTACAAGGGCAGCGTGATCCAGGTCATTCACCAGTTGATGGGGGGCTTGCGTTCGGCAATGGGCTATCTTGGTTGCCCCACGATCGCAGCGGTGAAAGAGCGCGCCGAATTCGTGCAGATCACGACGGCGGGCGTGCGCGAGTCGCACGTGCATGACGTCCAGATCGTCAAGGAAGCACCCAACTACCACGTGGATTGACCCGTGAGCTTAGACCAGGGAGCCACGGGCTAGCTTTCCCCGGTGTTTCCGATCATTCACCCGTTTTCTGTTTGGTCCACTTGCGATGCACGATAAGGTTCTGATCCTCGACTTCGGCGCCCAATACAGCCAGTTGATTGCGCGGCGCGTGCGCGAAGCCGGCGTGTACTGCGAATTGCATCCCTACGACGTCAGCGACGCTTTTCTGCGCGGCTTTGCGCCGAAAGGCATCATCCTTTCCGGCGGGCCCGCCTCGGTCACCGAGGGCGGTACGCCGCGCGCGCCCCAGCTCGTATTCGAACTCGGCGTCCCGGTTTTGGGCATCTGTTATGGCATGCAGACCATGGCAGCGCAGCTTGGCGGGATGGTCGAAAACGGACTGGTGCGGGAATTCG
>DATFUO010000105.1:0-8086 GCA_035260785.1 Burkholderiales bacterium | reverse complement strand
TCATGTGCTTTTGCCGTCTTCGATTTCTCGACTCTGGCCTTGAGCACCAGTTCCCTGCCATTGCGCAGGATTTTGAATTCTTCGGTATCACCGACCGCGGCGATGCCGATCTGGTTGCGCAGATCCGCGGAACTGCGCACTGCGCGCGCGTTGAGTGAAGTCACCACGTCACCGCGCTTGAGTCCCGCCCTGGCCGCCGGAGAGTCCGGCGCAACCTCGACGACGACCGCGCCCTGATTGGGCGTAAGGCCCAGCGCCTTCGCGAGCGCCGGAGTCGGATCCTGTGTCGTGAGCCCGATGCGCCCGCGCCGCACTTCGCCGTACTTGGCCAGGTGAGCCATTACGGCGCGGGCCATGTTGCCGGGCACAGCAAAGCCGATGCCGACGTTGCCCCCTGAGGGTCCGATGATCGCGGTGTTGATCCCGACCAGTTCGCCCTTGAGATTTATGAGTGCCCCGCCCGAATTGCCGGGGTTGATCGACGCATCGGTCTGGATGAAATCCTCGTAGCCCTCCATGTTGAGGCCGGTGCGGCCGAGTGCACTGACGATGCCCGAGGTCACGGTCTGTCCGAGGCCGAACGGATTGCCGATCGCCAGCACGTAGTCCCCGACGCGCACTTGATCGGAATCGGCAAAGCGGATGGCACTCAGATTGTCGGGTTCGATTTCCAGCAGCGCAATGTCGGTGTCCGCATCGGAGCCGAGGAGCTTGGCCTCCAATTGCCGTCCATCCTTGAGCGTGACGACGATCTGCTGGGCGTCCTTGATGACGTGATGATTGGTCAGCACATGGCCGAGCCTGGCATTCACGATCACGCCCGATCCCGCGGAGATCTGCGGCTGTGACCGTTCCGGCAATCCGAAGAACCGCCGATAGAACGGGTCCCGCAGCATCGGATTGTCGTCGTCCGGCGAGCGCGATAGCACGGCGATATTGACCACCGCCGGCGTAACCTGCTCGAGCAAAGGTGCCAGGGTCGGCACGCCTCCTTCGACCAGCGGAGGCATTCCGGCACCTGCCTGGTCGAAAACGGGCACCAGCAACATGGCAACCAGTGCTACCAGCCGGAAAATGCGGGGAATCAGTCGTTTCATCGAATGTCCTGGTAATTGTGCCTGGCGTAATCGAGCCGCCCGGCGAAAGGGATGCATAAATAGGGGCGCTCGCGCTGCGATCAGGGCAAAGATTAAGGGCGCCCCTCCCAAGGCACAAGCCCGCACTGGACGGGAGGGGCATTCTGCTATCCTTAAGTCTGGCTCCTTCGTGCATCAAGCCAGCAACATGAATGCTCCCGCCAACCGCGATCCTGCACTCGAATCCGATCTCCTCGCCGCAGTCGAGAACCTACAGCGCGACATGGTCGAGCTCGCAACGGCGCTGGTGCGTTTCCCCTCTTTGAACGGCGACGAAGCAGGCGCGCAGGATTTCATGGAAGGGCTGTTTCGCGGCATGGGTCTCAAGACCGAGCGCTTCGAAGTGCGCGATGCCGACCTGAAAGACCTGCGCGGTTATTCGCCCTCGGTGGGTCAGTGGGAGCGGCACGACAACGTCGTCGCCATCCATCACCCCAACAAGTCCGGCGGACGATCCCTGATCCTGAACGGCCACATCGACGTCGTGCCGATCGGCGCAGAAGAGTTGTGGTCGAGCCCGCCCTTCGATCCGGTCGTGCGCGACGGCCGGCTGTACGGCCGCGGCAGCGGCGACATGAAAGCCGGCATCGCCGCCTACGTGACCGCGTATAACGCACTGAAATCGATCGGACTGCAACCTGCCGCCCCGGTGTTCATGCAGTCGGTCGTCGAGGAAGAATGCACCGGCAATGGCGCACTGGCCTGCCTGCATCGCGGTTACAGGGCCGACGCGGCGATCATTCCGGAACCGTTCGGACACAGCATCCTGAGTGCACAGGTCGGAGTGATGTGGCTATCCGTGGAAGTGTTCGGCAAGCCAGCCCACGTGCTCAACGCCGCGCAAGGCATCAACGCGATCGAAGCGGCGTTTGCGCTGTGGCGTGGATTGCAGTCGCTGGAGGCAGATTGGAACAAGCCGGGAAACCGCCATCCCGCGTTCGCGCATCTCGATCATCCGATCCGGTTCAATCTGGGCAGGATCAACGGCGGCGAATGGGCTTCGTCGGTGCCGACACGATGCGTCATCGAGTTGCGCTGCGGCTTCTATCCCGGCGTTCCGGCCGCGCAAGCCCGCGCCGCGATCGAGGCGCGCCTCGCCGAAACAATCAAGCGGGATCCCGCGCTCGCCGGCATCACGCATCGGGTTCGTTATGCGGGCTTCCAGGCCGAAGGCTTCGTGCTCGACGCCACGGCCCCGCTGTTGACCGCGCTCGCCGCGGCGCATGCGCAGGTGATGAACACGGATGCGGACTGGTTCGCCAGTTCCGCGACGACCGATGCCCGCGCTTTCAATCTGTACGGCAGCATTCCGGCGACCTGCTATGGCCCCGAGGCACAGAACATCCACGGCATCGACGAGTCGGTGTCGATCGAGAGCACATTGCGCGTGGCGCAAGTGCTGGCGTTGTTCATGGCCCGCTGGTGCGGCGTGGAGAAATCGCGATGATGCGGCCATGGTTGACGATATTGCTTACCACGACGGCAATGCTGGCCGGTTGCTCCAGTTCGCCGGAAGTTCCCGAGCCGACAACGGTACGCGCAAGCAATGAAGTCGCGGCCAAAGCCATCGTCTATGCGAAGGAGATGCTCGGCAAGCCCTACAAGTATGCCGGCGATACGCCGGCTGGTTTCGATTGCAGCGGGCTGGTGAAGTACAGCTACGGCCGCGCCGGAATTTCCATGCCGCGCGACACGCAGGCGCAACACCGCATGGCGGTGCTGGTGCCGATACGCAGCCTGCGCGAAGGCGACCTGCTGTTTTTCGACCAGGAGGGCAAGAAGAAATCGCACGTCGGCATGTATCTCGGCGGCGGGCGCTTCATTCATGCGCCCTCGAGCGGCGGCAAGGTGCGCACCGACAGCCTGAACGCGGAGTTCTGGAAGAAGCACTTCGTCGAAGCCCGACGCGTATAGACATCTCAAGAAGAATCTCACCACGAATACCCTCGGGTTAGCGTGGAGTACCCTTTTAGGCACGAAGGTCTCGAAGGAGCGCGAAGAAAGACTAAGGTCGAAAGCTACGTCATCCTCGAAGAGAACTTTGGAGTATCGCGGAGAGATGTCGAATCAGGAAAGCGTACACGCACTGCAACCTTCAACCAGCCTGACCAGTTAAATTCAAACTCGAATCGAACTCTTCGTGTTCCTTCGTGACCTTCGTGCTTTCGTGATAAGACGTTGATCTTCAGGAGAAGCCAATGGGAAATAAACTGGTTGCGCTAGCCGTTGCATTCGTAACCATCGTATTTGCGCCATACGGAATCGCGGCAGGCCCGGACCACGTCGACATCACCTGGATGTCGATCGCCAACATCCATTACCAGATGGGATCGTTCGGCGTGCTGACCGACGGTTACATCACGCGCATCCCGGAGAGCGAATTTCACGGCGGCGGCGGAGGTTATGCCTACACGAACAAACCCTGGAAACCGGACGTCGCCGCGGTGGCACGCGTGCTCGACGCAATCGGCGGCGCGGACAAAATCAATCTTCTGCTCACCGGCCACAGCCACTGGGACCATTCGTTCGACACCGCGACCTGGTCGCGCCTGACCGGCGCACCGATCATCGGTTCGCAGACGACCTGTTTCGAAGTCATGGCGGAGAACCTGCCTGCCGAGCGCTGCAGACCGGTATACGGCCTGGAAAAAATAGCCATCGCCGAGGGCGTGACGATGCGTGTCGTGCGCTGGAACCACAGCGGCGATCCGGCCAAAAACTGGGAGCAGCACGATCCGGTCGAGCTCGAAACCATTCCGCGTCAGGATCCCGCGACGGGTGGCCTGAAGGCCGGTGTGGCGGAGGATTTCCCGAACGGCGGCGGCAATCGCGGGTTTTTGTTCACTGTCGATGGTCCGCAGGGACGCTATAGCTGGTTTTATCAGAACTCGGCCAGCGCGGTGGATCTGCATGTGCCGATCGTGATCAAGGGCGTAGACTACGGCGCGCCGATCGAAAATCTCAAGAAAGCGATGCGCGATGCCGGACTGGACTCGGTGGATTTATGGATCGGCACCGGCGGCCTGCCGGTCGCGCAACTGGTGGTGCCGGTGCTCAAACCGAAGGCTCATATCCCGATTCACTGGGATGGCCTGTGGCAGCGGTTCGAAATCGGCATGCCCTGGCCTTTTTCCGATCCGGCGGACGAAGATTATCTGGCGAAGTCCGGCGTGAAATTGCTCAAGCCCGGCCAATACATGGACAAGTGGCAGTTGGACAAAACCGGCATCCGCCCGGTCCAGAACAGCGCAATCAAGAGCGCGCTCGGCTTCTCCGATGTGCAGGCTTTCGCGGGCAAGTAGGCCGGCGGCAGCCCGGACCGCTGGTCCCGCCAGGAAGCTACTTCCTGAGGCTGTCGCGAATCTGACGCAGCAGCAAAACGTCCTCGGGTGTCTGGGGCGGTTGCACCGGATCCGGCGGAGTCTGCTTCTTGAGCCTGTTCATCTGCTTGATCATCATGAATATGATGAAGGCGAGAATGATGAAGTAGATCAGGACGGTGATGAAATTGCCGTAGGCGAATACGGCGCCGGCCTTCTTTGCTTCCGCCAGCGGCAATCCCGCGGTCTGCCCGTTCAGCCCGATGTAGTAGTTGCTGAAATCCAGGCCTCCCGTCACCTTGCCGATCAGGGGCATGATCAGGTCGTTCACGATGGAATCGACAATCTTGCCGAACGCGCCGCCGATGATCACACCGACCGCAAGATCCATGACGTTGCCCTTCAGAGCAAACTCTTTGAACTCGTTCACTATGCTCATGCTCGCTCCTTGTTGTTGAAGTCAAAATAGAGCCCTGCTGGCTGACCGGCACCGGCAGCCGAAACGCTTCGCGGGAGACCGCTCCGCCCCCTGACCATCCCGGCCCCGCAGGCGGGAGGGACATGGGCATAGTACCTTTAGCCGGCGCCGACCCGTCAGGGCCGGGCCCCGATGCCTTGTTCCAGGGTCGGTTCGCCAATCGGCCGCTCCTCCCGAAAGCCCGTGTCAACCGCGCGGGCGATGCCGCGTTCCGGCGCGTTTGTTCGAGGAATGGCCTCCACCAGAAGCCGATTGCGGTGTTCGCGACCGCTGTGAACTCGGTGCCGCCGGCAGGGTCTGAGTCCGGGTAAGCATTCTTATCATTGCGGGCAACCTGCCCGCTTTGCATTTCAGGAGGCCAACACCATGTTTTCCAGATTGACAGCAAGGAAAATGCTGGCCGCCGCAGTCATCCCTGCGGTGTTCGGCGTGTATTACGCATTCGCCCTGCCGGGCCATACGACGGCCAACGCGGCTCCGCAAACCAGCACCGAGGCCAGCAAATCCTCGGCGCGCCTGCCCGACTTCACCCGCATCGTCGAAGAGAACGGTCCGGCCGTGGTAAACGTCAGCGTATCGCGCACCACCCCCGTCGCAGCCCAGGGCCCCGGCCCGGGCAATCCCCAGGACGATCCTTTGCAGGATTTTCTGCGCCGTTTCGGCCAGCAAGGCCCGCAAGGTCCGCGCGGTGAACCCGAAGTCCAGCGCGGACTGGGCTCCGGTTTCATCATCAGCTCCGACGGCATCATTCTGACCAACGCCCACGTCGTGGCGGAAGCCACCGAAATCACGGTCAAGCTGACCGATCGCCGCGAGTTCGACGCCAAGGTGCTCGGCGTGGACAAACGCACGGACATCGCGGTGTTGAAGATCGACGCCAGGAATCTGCCCGCCGTGAGAATCGGCCATGCCAGCGAGCTGAAGGTCGGCGAGTGGGTCGCGGCCATTGGGTCTCCGTTCGGCTTCGAGAACACCATTACCTCGGGCATCGTCAGCGCAAAAGCGCGCGCGCTTCCGGATGAGAACTACGTACCCTTCATCCAGACCGATGTGGCGGTCAACCCCGGTAATTCCGGCGGCCCGTTGTTCAATATGGACGGCGAAGTGGTCGGCGTCAACTCGCAGATCTTCAGCCGTACCGGCGGTTTCATGGGCCTGTCGTTCGCGATTCCGATCGATGTGGCCATGCAGGTCAAGGATGACCTGGTGAAAAGCGGCAAGGTCACGCGCGGGCGCATCGGCGTGCAGATTCAGGATGTGAACCAGGCGCTCGCCAATTCGTTCGGCCTGCCCAAACCGCAAGGTGCGCTCATCAGTGGCGTGGAACCGGGCAGCCCCGCAGAAAAGGCCGGGTTGAAGTCGGGTGACGTGGTGCTCGGCGTCAACGGCAAGCAGATCAATCAGCTCTCGGAATTGTCCGGCGCGATCGCCGCCACCAAACCGGGTAACAACGCCCGCCTGCAGATATGGCGTGAAGGCAAGAGCCGCGACGTCGACGTCAAAGTCGCCGAACTGATGGAGCAGAAAGTCGCCCTGAACAACGGCGGCGATTCGCAGACATCGGCAAAGCTCGGGTTGACGCTACGCGAACTGGCGCCGGATGAGCGAGCGCAGCTCAAGACCGACGGCGGCCTCGTGGTACAGAGCGCATCGGGGGCGGCTGCCCGCGCCGGAATCCAGGCGGGCGATGTGATCCTGGCGTTCAACGACACGCCATTGACATCGGTCGAACAGTTGAAGACCCTGATGAAGAAAACGGACAGGACGATTGCGCTTCTGGTCCAGAGGGATGCCAACCGGATGTACGTGCCGGTCCAGGTCGGCTGAGCGGATTTCGCGTTCTACGAGAAGGGCGTGCTGCATTTCGCAGCACGCCCTTTTTCTTTGCCTTTTTTCTTTCCGGTGGCATCGGAATATTCCGCGTGTCCGGTCCCCGGGCTGTTCGTTGACCATGGCCCGGAAATGCCAGGCGGATGTTTATGCAAACTGCCTACCATACCCAACAGCCGGGGCGCAACAATGGATGCGTATTGCGGTCCGAATCGGGCACGGGTCCATGCTCAAAATGTAGGCGGGACAAATTGCCACCCCGGGTCGGGCGGCCCTGAATCCCAAGACTGGCGCGGTGACTTGCGGCAGCTTGGGAATCATGGCTCAATTTCCCGACAAAACCTACAAGCCCCACCGTTGCAATTGCCAATAAACCCGAGCAGCCGGCTTTCCAGGGAGGCCGACATGCCCAACAATGACCGCGCCAGGGATTATTCCGACCTCAGTCCGGAGTTGATCGAGGTCGTCCGTGCATTGCAGGCGGCGCTGACGGAAAAGCGCGTGCGCCAGCAGCTCCAGGCCGTTGAAAGCGAGCAGCCGTCGAAGCTCGAGTCCGCTTTTGCCGCGCAACAGGCCAAGCGCGCCGCCCGGCCGGAGGTCGCCGGCCATCCCCAATTGCTCGCCGCCGTGGTCGAGTCCGCCGACGCCGGCATCCTCAGCGAAACCTGGAATGGCGTGCTGCTGACCTGGAACAAGGGAGCGGAACGCATTTTCGGCTATAGCGCCGCGGAAATGGTCGGCAACAGCCGCGCCTGCCTGATTCCGGAATTCCTCAAGGACGAGGATGCCAAATTCATGCATCAGGTGGTCGAAGGCAAGGCCACGCTGAATCGCGAAACCGTCTGGCAGCACAAGGACGGCAAGTTTGTGGACGTCGCGGTAAGCTTCTCCCCGGTTTTGGAGAATGACAAGGTGGTGCGGCTGTCGGTGGTCGCCAGCGACATCACCGAACGCAAGCGCATGGAGCGCGCGCTCATGGATAGCGAGCGCAAGCAGCGCCAGCGCGCGGCGGAATTGAAGATCGTACTCGACGCGGTACCGGCGGCCGTGTGCATTGCCAATGATCCGGAATGCAAGTCGATCACCGGCAATCGCATGGCTTACGATCTGCTGCGCCTTCCCCAGGGCAGCAATATGGCTGTCGTGAATGGCGTTGACGAAAAATCGGCGGCGTTCCGCATGTTTCGCAACGGGCGCGCGCTGGAGGCGCACGAACTGCCCGTGCAGATGGCCGCTTTCCGCGGCATCGAGGTGCGCGATTTCGAGCAGGATGTCGTTTTCGACGACGGCAGCATCCGCCACCTCATCGGCAACGCCGCTCC
>DATFUO010000104.1:0-4633 GCA_035260785.1 Burkholderiales bacterium | reverse complement strand
GAACCGACCATGCACCACGTGCCATCGATCAGGAACAGCTTCGAATGATCGAACGGCGGCGGCGAGAGGTGGACGCGGCATCCCCAGCGCATGATCTGCGACAGTTGGGCGGTGGCGGCCCATTCGACAAAACGCAGGTTGCCGCGCGCGGGCAGCAGGATGTCGACCTGCACGCCACGCAGGGCGGCAACCCGCAGTGCGTCGATAAGCGTTGCGTCGGGCAGGAAATACGGTGTGACGATCCGGATGGATCGCGTCGCCTGCGACAGAGCGCCCAGGATGGTGACGAGCAGCGTCTCGTAATCCTCGTCGGGACCATCGGAAATGCCGCGGGCGAGCACCGCGCCCGCAGGCGTGAGAGGCGGGAACCAGGTGGGCCCGGTGAGTTCTTCCCTGGTCGCGAATGTCCAGTCGAACGCGAGGGCTTTCATTACGTGACCGACTACCGGACCGCGCACGCGGAAGTGCAAGTCCTGGATCGGATCGTCCGCATGCAGTCCGAGGACACAGCCGTCCTGGATGTTGAGGCCGCCGCAGAAGCCGATCGTGCCGTCGACGACCATCAACTTGCGATGGTTGCGCAGGTTGAAGTAGGGATGCCGCCAGGGCGTGGTGGGCGGCAGGAAGCGCGCAACCGCAATGCCGTGCGCGCGCAACGCACCCGCGATCGGAGGATGACTGTAGCGGGCGCCCACGCCGTCGATCAATACGCGCACGGCCACGCCCCGCTGCACGGCGCGGGCGAGCGCGTCGATGAACTGATCCGCGATGTGACCCCGGTTGAAGATATAGGTGGCCAGCGCGATGCTGCCCGCGGCAGTGTCGATCGCCGCGAGCATGGCCGGATACGCTTCATCGCCGTTGACCAGCAGGTCCACCGCGTTGCCGGCTACGAGCGGCGTTCCGGTGAGGGCGCCCACCAGCGTGGCAAGCGGCCGCACCGCCGGTGCAACGCCGTCCGGGAGCGCAATCGCATCGGGCGACAGGACGAACTGGCCCGGCGGTTCGGTCCACGGCAGGTCCCGGCCGCGGCGCATCCGCCCCGCCTGGCGGCGAATGCGATTGATGCCGAACAGGGCGTACAGCACCGAGCCGACGACCGGCGTGAGCCACACGAGCCCGACCCATCCGATCGCGGCGCGCACGTCCGGCTTGGTGAGCACGATGTGGGCCGACACGCTGCCCGCGAGGACCAGATGCACCGCACTGATGAAGAGACTGACGGCCCAGGGTTCCATTGCGATCACATGCGCGAAGCGCTCATTGCGTTGGTTGACCCCTGTCGGGTGATTGCGCGCGCACGGGTGGGAAGTCCGTCGATGGAATGCGGCCCGCGTCGCCACGCGGCCCGGTCAGTGCTCCGCGGCCAGGCGATTCCGCACCCCGCTGATGTGTTCGCGCAATACGAAGAGCTGGTCCGCGAACGCCAGCGGCGTGCGCAGATTGTTCACCGCCTCCCGGATTTCGTCGAGCCGCTTGAGGAGTTCCTGTTTGTGCTCCGGCGTCGGGTTGGCGAGCACGTCGCGCTCGATCGCCATCAGCGCACCGTACCACCTGTAGATGCGCGATCGCACCCGCCACCGGTAAACCGGCGGCACGATGCGCGTGATCGGGATCAGGACCACCAGCAGCGGCACCAGCACCACCAGCATGCGGTCCACCACGCTCGCCAGCCAGAACGGCAATTTCTTGTAGAGGAAGGGCGTCCCCGAACGGTAGAAGCGTTGCGCATCCTCGCTGATCGGAAAATTGCGCTCCAGCGGCGCCGGGAATTCTCCGGCCTTGCGGTACATGCCCGCGGAACCATGAATCTCGCGCGCGGCGCTGATCAGCAGGTCCGACAGCGCAGGGTGCAGGTTCTCGCGGGCGACCAGTTCAACGGTCGGGCCGACCAATTCGACGTCGCTCGGCGGAAGGTCCTGTCCCAGATCGAAGGCGCCTTCCGGCAGCGTGAGCCGTGACAGGAACTTGAGGCGGCGCAGATAGCCGTCCGCCTGCCTGAAGTTCATCAGCCTGATGCCCGGCACCTTCAGCAGATCGCGCGTCACCTGCCCGCGCACCAATTCGCCCATGAGGAAAGCGGCGTCGACCTTCTCCTGCTTGAGCGCTTCGACCGCGTCGTCCCCGTCCAGATCCAGCCGCTGGGTTGAATCCTTGTCCATGCCGTTTACGACCAGGAACTGCATCGCCAGCGCGTGGGTTCCGCTGCCTTCCGGGCCGATGGCGATGCGCTTGCCTGCCAGCTGGGAGAGCCGATCCACCGCTTCCTTGCCGCGATAGAAGACCAGAACCGGCTGAACGAACATGCTGCCCAGAGACATCAGGCCACTGGTTTCGATCCCTTCCGACACGCCGCCCAGCACGAATCCCACATCCGCGCGGACCTTGCGGTCCGCCAGCCGCCGCAGGTTGTCCTGCGCGCCGCCGGTTTCGACTATCTGCAGCTTCACGCCGCTGCGCGCGATGATCTTCGCGTAGCGATCGGCGACGCTGTAGTAGCTGCTTTCCTTCGGCCCGGTCAGCATCACGATCGAATTTGGCGGCGCCGGGCCGATGAATTTGACCGCCAGCCAGGCGAAGAGCGCGGCGATCAGCAGCACGGGCACGACGATCACGAGCAGATCCCGCCAGGACACGGTCACCGGCAGTTGCAGGTTGCGCAGATGTTTGAATCTTTTGGGGTCCATTATTTTTCTGCTCCTTTTTTCTTTGCTCCATCAACGGCGCAATTGCCAGTATAGGCCGCGATGGCATTTCCCATTACCGCCGGGCGCGGGCGGAGATCCGCGTGCATGGTGCCTGAGACGATTTGCAGATCAGCGCTCGCCCATCACCGTCACGACGAGGCTGCGCGAATGCGGCGCGACGCGGTGCTCCCAAAGATACAGGCCCTGCCAGGTGCCAAGCATCAGATGACCGTCGCCAACGGGGATGGTGAGGCTGTTCGAGGTGAGGATCGAGCGCGCGTGCGCTGCCATGTCGTCCTGACCCTCGGTATCGTGGACGTAGGCGGGGTCGCCGTCGGGCGCAAGGCGCGCGAGGATGGTCTCGAGGTCGCGGCGCACGTCGGGATCGGCGTTCTCGCAGAGGATGAGCGAGGCCGCTCGTATGCTGCAGGAACACGGTGCACAGACCCTTGCGGAGGCCGCTTTCGGCCACCGCGCGTGCAACCTCCGCCGTGATCTCGATCGTGCCGCGTCCGCGGGTGTGGAATTCCAGCGTCTTCTGTTCGATCACGGATCGTCCTTTGAGCGCGTGCTGGTCCAGACGTAGAACGCCGGGATGAACAGCACGAGGAAGGCCCCCTTGAAGAGAACCGAGAGGAGGATCGAGGCCAGCGCGAGGCCGATCGAGAGCGCGATGAGAGAGTTCTTCGTCATGTCGCCTAATATAGCAACGTGACCGAAGGGCTAAAAGCGCGAGAGCGGAGGGTGGGGAGTTGAAAAGAAGGGGTAACGGGCGACGTCTGAGTGAAAGCAGGAGACCCCGGTGCTCCGGGATCCTATTGCGCCCTCGAACCTTTAACCCGATTTTGCCTAATCCAATTGACCGACAACCTTGGTAGCCTCCGGTATTTCGCGAGTGTGGCCGCCGGAGCCGATGATTCGCGGCGCACCAAGATGCCCGATCAACGGCAGCTTCAGAGACAGAGTAAACGGATTGATTCCACAATTCAGGCCTAGCACATTGACCTCGAACCCTTCGACGCGGCTCACCAGTATTCCCAGCAGTCCGAACAACGAGATCTGAACGCCGCTTCCGCTGGGTGCTCTTCCGATCAACCGGCAGCCGAGGTAGTCCTTGCCGATGGCGATGCAGGGGAGTTCCAGTTCCAGCTCGGGCACGGCGCGGGCTATATAAGCAATGAACGTATTGGAATTGGGACCAGGCCACATGACGTATTTTCCGGCGTAACGATATTCCTTGACGGCATTGCGGATGCGCTCGATGAGGACGCCGACGTCGTCGCCACGTTTTTCCGCCAGGAGTCGGGGCGCGGCACCGTACCAGAAAGCATCGGGCGCCCGTTTGCGGGTCACGACGCAGCAATCGCGATGCAGCAAGGGAGGAGTCACTTCATAGGTCGTGTAGGCGCGCGCGCCGGCGGGCTTGACTGCAATCCAGGTGTGAAGACTGAAGTAGCCGCGCCATCCGGCGCACCGCGCGCCGTATACCTGAATCACCGGTTCCGCGGTCATTGCCGGGTCTGGCGCAAGACCTGCCGGATTCCGGCCAGTGCGCCGGCAATTGCGGCCCGCAGTTGCGCGCGTGATATTCACGGTTCCTCTAATTCCGAATCTGAATCCAATCCATTCACTGCGCCGCCCAAGCGTGGCGGGCGCAACGTCTTCGGATTGTTGACGCGTGAATATGATGTCGCATCAATTACGCTCGAATCGTTTCTTGTGGTTGGTTCCTATGGGCTATGGCAGTTCTGATTCGAGCATCGATTCGATGCAGGGATTACCTGATAACCGGTGCGGAGATCACCCTAGTCGGCGTACGGTGCGCGAGTCGATGCGATGAAGCAGGTGTTTCGGCAGGAACAAAGCCGGCAGAAAAGTGCAGCCCGATCCCACGTTTATATGACCCCCTCTGGACATCCGAATCCGATCGGGTTTACCTTGCAGCG
>DATFUO010000103.1:0-8865 GCA_035260785.1 Burkholderiales bacterium | reverse complement strand
CGAACTTGGTATGCCGCGCCAGAGACTGAATCAACTGAAAGTAATAGGCATTGCGACGATCCCACCCGCGCACGGCGCCGCCCGCCAGCGACAAATGCGGATTGGCGACGATTTTCTCAGGATCGAAGAACTCCTGCGTCCCCAAGCCGTCGCAGGTGGGGCAGGCGCCGATCGGACTGTTGAACGAGAATAACCGGGGCTCCAATTCACTCAACGAGTAGTTGCAGATGGGGCAGGCGAACTTGTTCGAGAACACGAGCTCGGTCCGTGCAGCGTCGTCCATGTATGCCACGCGGGCCACGCCCTGCCCGAGGCGCAGGGCGGTTTCGAAGGACTCGGCCAGGCGCTGCTTGAGGTCCGGGCGTACCTTCACCCGGTCGATGACGATCTCGACCGTGTGTTTTTTGGTCTTGGTAAGCTTCGGGACGTTGTCGATGTCATGCACTTTTCCGTCGACGCGGACACGCACAAAGCCTTGCGCACGCAGGTCCTCGAACAAATCCAGATTCTCGCCCTTGCGCTCGACCACCAGTGGCGCGAGGATCATCAGTCGCGTGTCTTCGGGAAGATCGAGCACATGGTCGACCATCTGCGACACGCTTTGCGCCGACAATACCAGTCCGTGATCCGGACAGTGCGGCTCGCCAACGCGGGCATAAAGGAGGCGGAGATAATCGTGGATTTCAGTGACGGTGCCGACGGTCGAGCGTGGATTGTGGCTGGTCGCTTTCTGCTCGATGGAGATCGCCGGTGACAAACCCTCGATCAGGTCCACATCCGGCTTTTCCATCAACTGCAGAAATTGCCTGGCGTAAGACGACAGGGATTCGACGTAGCGACGCTGGCCTTCCGCATAAAGCGTGTCGAAGGCCAGCGAAGACTTGCCGGAGCCGGACAAACCGGTGATCACGATCAGCCGGTTGCGCGGCAGATCGAGGTTGACGTTCTTCAGATTGTGCGTGCGGGCACCGCGGATGCGGATGAAATCCATTCGCTGGATGAGTGTTTGGTCAACCTGTTAATATACTGCACTTCAAAAGCAATTCCCAACTGCTGTTCAGTCCCTTCCCCGAATGCCTGCATCAGACCGCATGACGACCCAGGAGTTGCGCGCGAGCTTTGGTCTTGCCGGCATATTCGGGCTGCGCATGCTGGGCATGTTCATCATCCTGCCGGTGTTCGCGCTTTTTGCGGAAAAGTTGCCGGGCGGGAGCAGTCACACGATGGTCGGAATCGCGCTCGGCGCCTACGGCCTCACCCAGGCCTGCCTGCAAGTCCCGTTCGGCTGGCTTTCGGATCGCTGGGGCCGCAAACGCACCATCTATCTCGGCCTGGTCATTTTCGCGCTCGGCAGCTTTGTCGCCGCGCTGGCCCACGACATAAACATGGTGATCCTGGGCCGCATAATCCAGGGTGCAGGGGCGATTTCCGCGGCCGTGATTGCACTGGCGGCGGACCTGACACGCGACGATCAGCGCACCAAGGCCATGGCCATCATCGGCATGACCATCGGCGGCACGTTCGCGCTGTCCATGGCGGCCGGGCCGGTGCTCGATCGCTGGATCGGTGTCCCGGGAATCTTCGCGCTGACCGGATTTCTGGCGATCGCGGCGCTGCTGGTGGTATGGCTCGTTGTTCCCGAACCTTTGCCGGCTGCCGTACACAAATCGATACAGCAGGCATCCCTGAGATCCGTGTTGCGCGATGCCCAGTTGTTCCGGCTCAACTACGGCATATTCGCATTGCACGGCATCCTGATGGCGCTGTTTGTCGTGGTGCCTTTCGCGTTGCAGACCCATCTGCCCGCGGGCAGCCACTGGCGCGTTTACCTGCCCGTCATGTTGGGCGCGATTGTGCTTATGGTGCCGCCTATGCTGCTTGCCGAACGCGAGGGGCTGCAAAAGCCGGTCTTTGTCGGTGCGGTGAGCGTGCTGATCGGCGCGCTCGCCCTGCTGATGCTGTCGGACAGGGGGTTGCCCGCGCTGGTAATCGGCCTTCTGGCGTTCTTCGCCGCCTTCAATCTGCTCGAAGCCACACTGCCCTCCATGATATCGAAGCGGGCGCCGGCAGGCGCCAAAGGAACTGCAATAGGCATATATGGGTCCGTGCAGTTCATCGGTACTTTCGTCGGTGCGGCGAGCGGCGGCTGGTTGTCACAACACTATGGGACTGCCGCAGTATTCGGTTTCTGCGGAATTCTGGCGATAGTCTGGCTGCTGCTGACTTTCGGCATGCGGGTCCCGCGCAGCTTCGAGACGCGCCGTTATCAGTTACCCAGGACCGACGCCCAAACTTCGTCGGGACTGGTGCGCGGTCTGTCGGGCCTGCCGGGCGTGCGCGAAGTAAACCTGAGCGGCGAGGGCGTGGCGTATCTGAAAGTGGACAGCAAGGGCTTCGACGAACAGAATGTCATCAAACTACTGGCAGGGGAGATTTGAGCAATGGCCTCGGTAAACAAAGTGATCCTGATCGGCAATCTCGGGCGTGACCCCGAGGTGCGCTATATGCCCAGCGGCGACGCGGTGGCCAATATCACCATTGCCACCACGGAAACGTGGAAGGACAAGAGTGGCGAGAAGCAGGAACAGACGGAATGGCATCGTGTCGCGATGTTCGGGAAAACTGCGGAAATCGCTGGCGAATACCTGAAAAAAGGCTCGCAAGTCTATATCGAGGGCAGATTGCAGACCCGCAAGTGGACCGACAAGGAGGGCCAGGAGCGCTACACGACCGAGATTCGCGCCGATCGCATGCAGATGCTCGGCTCGCGCTCGGGTGGATCAGAGCGCATGGCACCGCCGGATGACGACGCGCCTCCCCGTTCCGCCGCGGCTCCCGCGAAAAAAGCCGGTGCGGCAGCGGGCAAGGGAAGCGGTTTCGAAGACCTCGAAGACGACATTCCTTTCTGATGGTGCGGAATTGCCCGAATTAGTGGACTCATGCCATGACCTTGTCCAGTGTTGCGCTTGACGACAAATACACGCTGCAGTCGGGCCGTGTTTTCATCACCGGCACGCAGGCGCTCGTGCGGTTGCCGATCATGCAGCACCTGCGCGATCGCGCTGCCGGCATCACCTCGGGTTGCTATATCTCGGGTTACCGCGGATCGCCGCTCGGTGGCTACGACCAGCAGCTCTGGGCCGCCGGCAAACACCTCGCGGCACACAACATCGTATTCCAGCCCGGCGTCAACGAAGACCTGGCAGCGACGGCCTGTTGGGGCACGCAGCAGGCCCACTTCGACGGCGACAACAGGTATGACGGGGTCTATGCCGTCTGGTACGGCAAGGGCCCGGGCGTAGATCGCACCGGAGACGCCTTCCGTCACGGCAACCTGGCCGGCTCTGCACCGCTGGGCGGCGTAATTTGCCTGATGGGGGACGACCATACCTGCGAGTCCTCCACGACCGCGCATCAGAGTGAGTTCGCCATGGTGGATGCGATGATGCCGATCCTGAACCCTGCCGGCGTGCAGGAACTGCTGGATTACGGTCTTTATGGCTGGGCCCTATCGCGCTACTCCGGATGCTGGGTGGGCCTGAAGTGCATGAAAGACACGATCGACGCGAGCGCGTCGGTCAACGTCGATGCGGAGCGCGTTCGCATGGTAGTGCCTACCGATTTCAAGATGCCACAGGGCGGACTGAACATCCGCTGGCCGGATGCGCCGCTCGACCAGGAAGCGCGCCTGCATACCTACAAGCTGGAGGCTGCAAAAGCCTTTGCACTGGCCAATGGCCTTGACCAGGTCGTCATGGATTCGCCGAGCGCAAAATTGGGCATTGCAACCTGCGGCAAGTCTTATATGGATGTACGGCAGGCACTGCAATATCTCGGCATCGACGACGCCGAAGCGGCGAGACTTGGGCTTCGGATGTACAAGATCGGCATGACCTGGCCGCTTGAGCCGAGCGGCGCAGCGAAATTCGCCGAAGGTTTGGAGAAGATCATCGTCGTGGAGGAAAAGCGCGGGCTGATCGAACCGCAGTTGAAGGAAGTGCTCTACGGCAAGGCGCACGCACCGGAAATCATCGGCAAGCGCGATGAAGTCGGCAGAATCCTGTTTCGCTCCAACGCCGCGCTCGATCCCAACGAGATCGCGGTGGCGATCGGTCGCCGGCTGCTTGCGCGTACAAGCGACGCGCAACTGGCTGGCCGCGTGGCGGAGCAGGAACGCCTGGAAGCGCGGGTGGCGGAGAAGCCGGCGATGGACCGCACGCCGTATTTTTGTTCCGGCTGCCCACACAATACCGGCACGCAGGTTCCGGAGGGTTCGCGTGCGCTGGCCGGAATCGGTTGCCACTTCATGGCGCAATGGATGGACCGCAGCACTGCCGGATATACGCAGATGGGCGGAGAGGGCGCGAGCTGGGTCGGCGAAGCGCCGTTCGTAAAGACTTCGCACATGTTCCAGAACATCGGCGATGGGACGTATTACCATTCCGGATTGCTGGCGGTGCGTGCCGCAGCCGCCTCGGGTGTGAATGTCACCTACAAGATTCTCTACAATGATGCGGTCGCGATGACCGGTGGGCAGCATGTCGATGGTCCGCTTACGGTGCCGCAGATCACGCTGCAGGTGCATGGCGAAGGCGCGAAGAAAATCGCCGTGGTCACCGATGAGCCGGAAAAATATTCGTCCGGCGTCGAGTGGGCACCGGGCGTGACGATCCACCACCGCGACGACTACGACCAGGTCCAGCGCGAGTTTCGCGAGATTCCAGGCCTGTCCGTCATCATCTACGATCAGACCTGTGCGGCTGAAAAGCGCCGCCGGCGCAAGCGCAACCAGTATCCGGATCCCGCGAAGCGGGCATTCATCAACGATCTCGTATGCGAAGGTTGCGGCGACTGCGGGGTCAAGTCGAACTGCGTATCCGTGTTGCCGCTTGAAACCGAGTTCGGTCGCAAGCGCACGATCGACCAGTCGTCCTGTAACAAGGATTTCTCCTGCGTGAAGGGCTTCTGCCCGAGTTTTGTCACCGTGCACGGCGGCGGCATTCGCAAAGGCAGGAGCTCACCCGCCGGACAAAACATCGAGCCGTTGTTCGCCGCGGTGCCCGAGCCGCAGATACCGAAGCTCGACCAGCCTTACGGCATCATGGTTACCGGCGTCGGCGGTACCGGTGTGGTGACCATCGGCGCGATCGTCGGCATGGCAGCGCACTTGGAGAACAAGGGTTTCGGTGCGCTGGACATGGCCGGCCTGGCACAGAAGGGCGGCGCGGTCTGGAGTCATCTGCAAATCGCCGCGAAGCCGGACGACATCCGCACGGTGCGCCTCGGCTTGGGTGGCGCGAAGCTCGTGCTCGGCTGTGATTTCGTAGTCTCCGCCAGCCAGAAAACCATGGATGCCACGCGGGAGGGCACGCGCATGGTCGTGAACACGCACCAGCAGATGACCGGGGAGTTCACCCGCAACGCGAACATTCAATTTCCCGGCCAGTCGCTCAGGCGGACCATCATGAAAGGCGTGGGCGAAGGCAATGCCGAATTCGTGCAGGCAACGCGCATCGCCACGGCATTGATGGGCGATTCGATCGCGACCAACCTGTTCATGCTCGGTTACGCCTTCCAGAAGGGCCTGGTGCCGGTTTCATCCGAAGCCATCAATAAAGCCATCGAACTGAATGGCGCTGCGGTGAAAATGAATCAGGCTGCGTTCTTGTGGGGACGCCGAGCCGCTGTCGATCCGGCCGCGATAGAGCGACTCATCGCACCGAAGGCTGAAGCTGCGCCGACAACGGAAATCTCCACGACGCTCGAAGAAACGGTGGCACGTCGCGTGGAATTCCTGACCGGCTATCAGAACGCGGCGTATGCCGGCAAATACAGGAACCTGGTCGAACGGGTGACGCACGCAGAAAGTTCGCGGACTAAGGGACTGACCGGACTTTCCGATGCCGTTGCGCGCTATTACTTCAAACTGCTCGCCTACAAGGACGAATACGAAGTCGCGCGGCTCTACGCCGATCCGACCTTTATGCAAAAGATCAAAGCCCAGTTCGAGGGCGATTACAAGCTTCACTTCCATCTGGCGCCGCCGCTGTTCGCGAAGCGCGATCCGGTCACCGGCGATCTGCGCAAGGCCGAGTACGGCACTTGGGTATTCACGGCGTTCAGGCTGGTGTCGAAGCTGCGCGGGCTGCGCGGCACCGCCTTCGACATATTCGGCTATACACAGGAGCGTCGCATGGAACGCCGGTTGGTCGCCGAATATGAAGCGACGATCGAGGAACTTATCGGCAAACTGAATGGCGATAACCACGCACTCGCGGTGAGAATCGCGTCCATTCCCGAAGACATTCGCGGTTACGGCCACGTCAAGGACCGCAGCCTCGGGGTAGCGAAGGCTAAGCTGGCCGGACTGCTGACTGCGTTCCGATCTCCCGAAGCCGTGCGCTCCGCGGCTTAGGCCCGGTATCCGGAGCCGCTCAGACGGGGGCGCCACGGCGCCGGAGTGTTATCGTTCCCGTCATCGCGACGGCAGCGTGGAACTCGTTCAATGGGCTGCCGAGCCGCTGCAAGTCACCGGCCCGCATGCCGACTGATTTGGATGGTGCACGTGTACACGCAAATCAGACGCCCTTTTTGCATTGAACGCTTCTGAGCTGCGATTCCGCAGAAAAGAATTTCAATTTACGCGAAGTTGGGTGTGATGGCGTCCAGATGATCGGTCACCAATGCATCCACGCCCCAATCGAGCAAATCGAGCGCCGTTTCGGAATCGTTGACCGTATAAGTCAGTACGCCGCGTCCGGAGTTGTGCACGGCTTCGACCAGGGCATGATTGAGGTGTTGATGACTGACGTGCAGGGCCACGCATTGCAGCCGGTCCACCTGCGCCAGCCAGTTTGGTGGTGGTTCGACGACCAATAACGCTCGCGGCAACTCCGGCGATTCGACGGCGGCGGCTTCCAGCGCCAGCGCGGAGAACGACGACAGCAAGGGCGGGGGGTGGGAGCCGGCCCAGAGCAGTTTAGCCATGCGCGCCACCGCTGCGCCGGTTTCTCGTTCCTGTCCGGGGCTGGGTTTGATTTCGACATTGGCCCAGACCCCGGCCTCACGGCACAGCGCGCAAGCGGCTGCGAAACTGGGGACGGGTTCGCCGCTGAACTCGTTGCCGAACCATCCGCCCGCATCGAGTTTTGCAATCTCCTTGTAACTCGTTTCGGCTACGGGTCCGAGGCCGTTGGTCGTTCGCTCCAGAGTGTCATCGTGCATCAGCACGGGGATCCCATCCGCGGTCAATTTGACGTCGAACTCGACGCCGACGAAACCCAGATTGCGTGCCAGGCGGATGGCAGAAAGGGTATTTTCAGGCGCCAGCAAGCCGCCGCCGCGATGGGCGACGATGCGCGGATAAGGCCAGCACGGGCGCGGGATATTCATGCGTACATGATCTGCATAAGAATTCGATGCGTGGATTATAGCGGCCGGCCTGATGTGGCAACCGGTCCTTGCGGCGCGCCGACCTCGACCCCATCTTAAGGGTGGAGAGCGGCTCGATACGGTATAATTTGCGTTGATTTTGTGAGGGATAACATGCCCATTTACGAATACAAATGCACCAGTTGCGGACACGAGAAGGAAGTCCTGCAGAAATTGTCCGATGCGCCATTGACGGCGTGCCCTGCTTGCGGCAAGGCGAAGTTGAGCAAGCTCATCAGTGCGGCGGGCTTTCAATTGAAGGGCAGCGGCTGGTACGCGACCGACTTCAAGGGTGGAGCGAAATCCGCAAAGCCCGGCAAGGAAACGGGCGACGGCAAGGCCGAAGGCAAAGCCGGGGAAGACACCACGTCCGGCGCAGATAAAACCAAGGGCGATGATAAACCCAAGGGCGATAACAAACCCAAGGAAGAGGCGAAACCTGCAAGCAGCGCCGGGGTAATTCCCGCCGCCCAGTAATGCGCTTCGCGCAATGTACAGAGCAGTAGCGTCGCCGCTTCAGGATGCGGCGTGAAGAATTGATCTGGCTGCGCGCGATTTCGCATCCGGACAGGAAGTGTCAGGGTCTCGATTGAAAAAATACCTCATTACCGGATTGTTGATCTGGGTCCCGCTGGTCATTACGGTCTGGGTCCTGAGTTTCCTGGTCGGCACGCTGGATCGGACGCTCCTGCTGTTGCCTGAAAGCTGGCAACCACGCACCTGGCTGGGGTTCAACATTCCCGGACTGGGTGTGCTGCTGACGCTGGCCGTGGTCCTCCTGACCGGGATGCTCGGCGCCAACATGATCGGCCAGCGTCTGGTGAAGATCTGGGAATCCATGCTGAACCGGATTCCGGTCGTCAAGTCGCTGTATTCGAGCGTCAAGCAGGTTTCCGATACATTGTTCTCCTCGTCCGGCCAGGCTTTCCGCAAGGCGCTGCTGGTGCAATACCCGCGGCAGGGATCGTGGACCATTGCCTTCCTGACCGGGCAGCCTGGTGGCGATGTCGCCAATCATCTGACCGGCGAATATGTCAGCGTCTATGTCCCGACCACACCGAATCCGACGTCCGGATTTTTCCTGATGATGCCAAAAGCCGACGTGATCGAGCTCGACATGAACGTCGATGAGGCCCTGAAGTACATCATCTCAATGGGCGTGGTGCCTCCGGAAAACCGATCCTCCGACGTCCGCCGGACTTAGGGCGCGCGCCGCGCCACGAAGGCGCGTCCTGTCAACAATAAACGTCATCATTGATTTTCAAGTCTATGCGCACCGAATACAGCGGCCTCGTATCTTCCAATTACCTCGGCCAGACCATAACCCTGTGCGGATGGGTGCATCGGCGCCGCGACCATGGAGGGGTGATTTTTATCGACCTGCGTGATCGCGAGGGCCTGGTCCAGGTGGTTTGCGACCCGGATAACGCCGCC
>DATFUO010000102.1:0-3056 GCA_035260785.1 Burkholderiales bacterium | reverse complement strand
GGTAGCCCGCAGGAATCTGGATACGGAGGTCGAGTCCGGATTTGCCCGGACCACGGCGCAAGAAGAGGCTTCGCGCTGCTACCTGTGCCACTACAAATTTGAGATTATCGACGAGAAATGCGTCCTCTGCGATGAATGTCTCAACGTGAAGCCGGTCGAGGGCTGCATCGTCGAGATCGCATCGCTGGTCCGCGACGATGAAGGGCGCATTACCGGCTATTCCCGCATCGAGAAAGACAAGACCGACTCGCTGTACTACAACCGGTTGTGGATCGACCAGACCCAGTGCATCCGCTGCGGGCGTTGCGAATCGGTTTGTCCGGTCAACGCCATTACCATCCAGAAGGTCTCGCTGGGGGGCTGAGCCAGGCGAAACTTGCCGCCCTGATGCCGCCGACGGCTTCCAAAATCGTGTTTCTTATGGCTATACTCTGCCAAGTGCCGTGTTGCAGCCCGAGTACGCGGTTCCGGGCGCGCAGGCGGTTAAGAGCCGAAGGCCCGCAATCTGTTCGCGCTTCGGCCTCAATAATCAGGAGAGCGCAGTTGGCACTGGTACTTGCAGTAGACATGGCCGGCGTGCCCAGCCGGTGGTTGATGGTCGAAGAAGCCATTTCTTACTATGCGCGGCGCATGGTGGCATGGTCGCTCGGCGATCCCGTCGCGACCTACCATGGCGGCATCTGCCGGCTGACCGGCCGGCGTTCCGAACTTTCCACGCACAGCATCATCGCCATCAAGGGCGCGGTGGATTTCGTCAAGGACCACCACGCCGAGCCGCATCTGTCGAATACGGCGCTGTTTTTTCGCGACCGGCACATGTGCGCCTACTGCGGCGGCCAGTACAAGGAGCGCGATCTTTCAAGGGACCACGTCATTCCGGTTTATCTCAACGGCCGCGACCGCTGGATGAACGTGGTTACCGCTTGCCGGTCCTGCAATATCCGCAAGGGCGGACGCACGCCGGAAGAAGCGAAGATGCCGCTGCTTTATACCCCTTACGTGCCGAATCGCTACGAGCACCTGATCCTGCAGAACCGGCGCATCCTCCAGGACCAGATGGAATACCTGATGGCCAAGGTGCCGAGGTATAGTCGCCTGTACGCCTGATCTGCGCCGTGCGGCAAAGGAAGCCGGCGGAAAGCCGGCTTTTTTATTTGCCAATGTCTTGTCGATGGCTGACTACACCGGCTTGTGGCATAACGCTGTCATGAAACGAATGCCGGCAGGGGCGACGCCAACACGGCGAGAGGATACGAATATGCCCCGAATCTTAGCTACGCTCGCCATTGCAACGCTTTTTATCGGCGGTTGCGAATCCAATCCGGTCACCGGCCGCCAGCAGTTCATGCTGGTCTCGGAAAGCACCGCGATCACCGAATCCAAGCAGGCCTATCTCGGCTTGCTCCAGCCCCTGGCGAAGGACGGCAAGATCGACTCCGATGCGGCCACGGTCGCCCGCGTGCATGAAATCACCGGTCGCCTGATTGCGCAGGCCATCAAATATCGGCCCGAAACGCAGGGCTGGGAATGGAGCGTCAAAGTCATCGACGACCCGAAAACCGTGAACGCGTGGTGCATGGCCGGCGGCAAGATGGCGATTTATACCGGGCTCATCCAGCAGATCAAGCCGACCGACGATGAACTGGCGCAGGTCATGGGTCATGAAATTTCCCACGCGCTCGCCAAGCACTCGACGGAGAAAATGTCGCGCGCAATGGCCATGCAGGTGGGTCTGGGCGCACTGGCCATGACCCAGAGCAACAGCCAATATGCCAATCTCATGCTGACTGGTGCCCAGGCTGCCGCGGTTGTCGCGCTCGAACTTCCGAACAGCCGCACCGCGGAGTCGGAAGCGGATCGCATCGGCATCGAACTCGCGGCCAAGGCGGGTTACGACCCGCATGCCGCCGTGACGCTGTGGGAAAAGATGGCCAGGGTCGGCGGCGGCGACGGCAAGTCGCGAACCGATTTCCTTTCCACCCACCCGGCGCCCGTGAAGCGCATGGAAACACTCGCCGCACTGGTGCCGCAGATGATGCCTTATTACGAAGACAAGTCGCCGCGCCCGACCTATCCGCTGCGGCAGGCCACGTCCGGGCGCGAGGACGTAATTTCCGAACTCGCTTCGAATGCGGCCGGCTCCGGTCGCTAATTGACATTCTGCGCACTAATTCACCGGTCGGATTTCCGGCATTCCGGATACTCCATCTCCGGCGGCTTCGGAAATTGCCGTTAAATCTTCGGGTTTGACGATCTCGATGGAAGTGACGCTCGCGGTCGCGCCGCGCTGGCATGGCGGTTGCGCAATAAGTCATGCGCCCGGGCGGCTTGACGAAGGGAGGCCCTGAGGAGAAATCCGCACGGCTCGGCTTAACCCGGGCGCACCCGTCGAATCCGTACGGGACCGTGGGCGCACGGCGAACCGGGCAAACACGCGGCTGGTTTGCAATCGGTCAGTGCGAAGCGGACTGCGATTGCCGGACATCGCTGAACACCGGGGAACACACGTCGCGGCCGTCGGCCGGTATTTTCTTGCCGGCCAGTTTTTGCAGCGGCACCCAGAAAATGGATGTGGCCAGCCGGCCGACGGTTCCGATGATGTCCCCGGCCGAGACGCCGATCTTGAAATTGTTGAACGACCCGCTGACCCGAATCGGCGTCGCGAGGCTCAGAAACTGCGCAGTTTTGGCTTGCGGGCTCATGCGCAAATCGAAATTTTCTTCCGTGAAATTCGCCCTGCCCTTGCCGATTACGCGCATCCTGCTGGTATCCAGCAGGATGGTCCGGTCGACCAGCTTGCCGTCGTTCAAGTCGAAGCGCCCGATCGCGCAGTTCACTTTCGATGCCTTGCCCGGATCCACCGCAGGAACTAGCGCGACCAGCACGTTCACCGCCCACAGGTCGAATGCGCCCGCCTGCATATTCTGGGGCCACACTGCGAATTCGATGCGCCCGGATCCGTGACGCAGAATTTCGGACAGGTAGCGGGCGCGTGAGTCGACTTCCATCCTGAGGCTGAATGTGCCGCGCACGTCGCTCCCGGCTTTGATCCTGCG
>DATFUO010000101.1:0-10073 GCA_035260785.1 Burkholderiales bacterium | reverse complement strand
GCATCGATCTGCGTGCCTTCGTTCCAGTCCCACACGCGCGCGGTAATGTTCGCATCCGGATTTACTGCGGCTACGGCAAGGAAACGTCCGTCGCTTGCGACGACATGCGCCGTTTCGCCGGCCACGGCCTTGCCATCGATGCGGGCGATCGCGCCCGAGAACACCCAGGGATGCCTGCGCAAGAGAGATTTCTCCCTGCCGGGTTTCAGAATGACTTTACGCATGCGCTAATTGAAGATCTTGAACCACGGAGAACACAGAGGGCACGGAGAAAAACCCAAGACGAGAGTTGCGGCACCAACGATTCTTTTCCAAGCCGGGCATTCGGGACTTGCTGATGGTCTCTCTTTCTCATTTCCTGCCTTTCTCCGTGCCCTCTGTGTTCTCCGTGGTTCAAGGTTTAAAAGGTTTGCGTTTGGCGCGCGGATGTGCGGCGTCATATACCTTGGCGAGGTACTGAAAATCCAGGTGCGTGTAGACCTGCGTGGTGGAAATGCTGGCGTGGCCCAGCATTTCCTGCACTGCGCGCAGGTCACCGCTGGACTGCAGGACATGAGACGCGAAAGAGTGGCGCAGCATGTGCGGGTGCACGTGGCCGGGCAGGCCTTGCTTGATGCCCCAGGCCTTGAGCCGCGATTGCACTGTGCGCGGACTGATGGCATCACCGCGTTGATTCAGGAACAGCGCCGATTCGTCAAGATGGGGTAGCGACTCGCGCACCGGAAGCCAGGCCTGCAGCGCGTGCAGAGCATGGCTGCCAACGGGAACTACGCGTGTCTTGTTGCCCTTTCCGACCACGCGCACGGTAGCATCCGCGAAGCTTACGTCGCCAATCTTTAGCGAAGTCAGTTCGGACAATCGCAGTCCGGAGGAATACAGCAATTCGAACATCGCGCGGTCGCGCACCGCCAGCGGGCCGCTCTCGGCAAAGCTGACCAGGCGCGTCGCCTCGTCGGGCGACAGCGCTTTGGGCAGCGACTTCGGGGACTTCGGTGGACGCACGCCGCCGCACGGATTGCGGGTAAATCCGTGGTCGCGTGCCAGATAATTGAAGAAACTGCGCCACGCGGACAGCATGCGCGCCAGCGATTTGCCCCCCAACCCCCGTCCGTGCAGCCGGGCCACGAAGCGCCGGATCTGGTGGATCTGCAGGTCCTGCAATGACGACGCCTGTTCTTGTGCGAGTTCCATCAACACGCGTACGTCGTGTACATAGCCTTCAGCGGTATGCGGCGATAGACGCCGCTCCCGGATCAGGTGCGACAGGAAGTCGGAAACGAAAGGAGGCGCGTCGGGAGGATCGGCCTTGGTCGCAGAATCGCTGCCGCGAACGGCCATCTATAAGAACCGCACAAGCGATGTACTGATCAATTCCCCCAGACGCTTGAGATACAGCGTTCCCATCTCGGGGTAGAAGCGCTGGGGATCTTCGCTTGCCAGCGCAAGCACACCGAATACCTTGTCCGAGCGCAGGGTGATGTAGGCATACGATTTGAGCAGGCCACCCGCCTCTCCGAACCACGCTGCGGATTCGAACATCGGCTTGTGGCTGCAATACGGTTGATTGAGGCTTTCGGCGAATACCCTGATCTCCGGGCCGCTTGTGCCGAATTCCGGCAGCGGCGGATGATCCCACTCGCTCCACAGCCGGATGGCCACGTGCGGAACCGCAAAATCCTCCCGCAGATTGAACACCAGCACCTGCAGCAGGGATTCCAGATGCTGCGGTTTAATCATGGCCATCGCGGCCCGGTGCACGCGTTCGCCGATGGCGTCGTTCTCCTCGCCGTACTCGACCAGCTCGCGCAACTTGCCCTCCAGAATCTTGTTCTTCTCGCGCAGGCTGATAATCTGGCGCTCGGAGATCGGAATGGCGCGACCGCCGTGCGGATGCGGGATCGAGATGTCTGCGATCATGTCGGCGTAGTTCTCGAAAAATTCGGGATGGTCCTTCAGATAACGGGCAACGTCTTCGGGTCTCATTCTTTTCTCTATACCTCTATTTCACCTTCGAATACGGTTTGCGCGGGCCCGGTCATCGACACCGGTTGCGCCTTGCCCGGCCATGCTATTTCGAGTACTCCGCCGCGCGTTTCCACCCTTACCGGCGAATCCAACATTCCGCGAGCGATCCCGGCCACCGCCGCCGCACATGCGCCTGTGCCGCACGACAGGGTTTCGCCGGCACCGCGCTCGAACACGCGCAGTTTAATATGCCTGCGATCCACGATCTGCATATATCCGGCATTGACCCGCTCGGGAAAGCGCGCGTGGTGCTCGATCAGCGGGCCTTCGCCCGCCACCGGGGCGGCATCGACATCGGCAACGATTTGCACGGCATGCGGATTTCCCATGGAGAGGGCGGAAATCTCCCTTTCCCGGCCGTCGACTTCAAGCACGTAAGTGGGCGCCAGCCGTTCGGCCGCGAACGGAATCAGGGTCGGCTCGAATATCGGTATGCCCATGTTCACGGTGACTCGGCCATCCTTTTCGAGGCGCGGTTCGATGATCCCGGACCGGGTCTCCACGCGGATTGCGTTCTTTGCGGACAGGCCCTTGTCGTGCACATACCGCACGAAGCAGCGCGCACCATTGCCGCATTGGCCGACTTCGCCGCCGTCGGCGTTGAAGATCCGGTAATAGAAGTCGGTGTCGGGACGGCGCGCCGGCTCGACGACCAGCATCTGGTCAAAACCGATGCCCAGATGGCGATCCGCCAGCCGTCGGATGGCAGGAGCATCGAGCGTTGACGCCGCATGGGTGGCGTCAAGCACGACGAAGTCGTTGCCAGCGCCATGCATTTTGGTGAATTTCAGTTTCACGGGGGGTCCGTCAGGCGACGAGGGATCTGGACATGACGTAGTCATCCATGAAGAAACCGTCGCCGATATCGACTTTCACGGTCTTCGCCACGGCAAATCCCGTACGCAGGTAAGCCGCGACCGACGCGTGGTTGTATCTGTTGACCTGCAGATAAAGTTGGTCCATGCCATGTCGTCTGGCCGCTTTTGCCACGTGGTCGATTAACGCGGCGCCAAAGCCTTTGCCGCGGAAGAGCTGGTGCACGTAGAGCTTGTCGAGTTTCATCTCGCGTGCTTGCACTCCGCGCTGGTAGCTCGCGAATCCGCAAAGCTCGCCGAGCACTTCGAGTTTGTCCCACCAGGCTTCGCCGGCTTGCAACTGACCGCGGATCGCGTCCGGCGAATAGCGCTGCGCCAGCATGTATTCTATCTGCCTGACGGTGATGATCCCGGGGTAATGCTGCATCCAGATTTCGCGCGCCAGGACGCAAACCGGCGCAATGTCCGCGTCGCGCAAGGCAGCAATGCTGAAATTCTCCCGGGCGGGCATGCTCATGCGCAAATCGGGTCGAGATCCGGATGGGCGGGCATCAGTAGAACTTCGCCTCGCCTGGCGGGCGTGTCTTGAAGCGTTTGTGCAGCCAGTAATATTGTTCCGGCATGTCGCGGGCGCGTTCCTCGATGAAAGCATTCATGCGCCGGGTGTCGTCCTCCACGCTCGCGCCGGGAAAATCCTCCCACGCCGGATAAAAGCGGGTGACGTAGCCCCCCGCGCCCGGCAATTGACGCGTGATGCACGGAACAACGCGGGCGCCGGTCATGCGCGCCACGCGCGACAACCCCGACACCGTCGCCGCCGGCACGCCGAAAAAAGGCACGAACAACGAATCTTTGGGGCCGAGATCCATGTCGGGCAGGTAAAAAAAAGCGATTCCCTTGCGCAACCCGCGGATGACCGGACGCAATCCATCCTGTCTGGAAACCAGCACACTCCCGCCGAAACGGGTGCGACCGTGCAGCAGGATCCTGTCGAGCGCCGGATTTTTCTGGTGCGAGTACATCGACATCATGTCGTATTCGATCGAGATGCGGATGCCGCCCATGTCGAGGCCGACGAAGTGCGGGGCCAGGACGATCAGCGGCTTGCCGTGCTCGCGATCGAGGTGTTCCCGACCCTCGAACGCGACCAGCCCGCGTATCCGTTGCTCGGTGCCCCACCACAGGATGCTGTGCTCGAGGACGCTGCGTCCGAAGGCGCGAAAATGCCGCCGTGAAAGTTTCTCCCGGTCCCGGTCCAGCATCTGCGGGAAACACAGTCGCAGATTCGTGCGCACCACGCGCCGGCGTTCCCAGGCCAGCCAGTAAATCAGCATGCCGAAGCCTTTGCCGACTGGGGCCAGCAGGTGCAGCGGCAACAGGCCGAGCAGCCGGATCAGGCCGAGGCCGATTTTCTCAGGCATTGCTGCCGCCGGGCGGCGGCATCGCGCCCGCCGGCGCCTTATAGCGGTTATAACTCCAGAGGTACTGGCTCGGCTCCAGCTTTATCAGGCGCTCTATCGCCGAATTGAGCGCGCGCGCACCGTCGTCGCCCATTAAGTTTCCGTCGAATTTCGTGAAGTGAATGGCATAGCCGGCCCCGTCCGCGAGCCGGACGGCCGCTGTCATGAGAACGCTGGCGCCGGTGGCTTCAACCAGCTTTCCGACCAGCGTCATGGTGTAAGCGGGACGTCCGAAGAAATCCGTCCAGAGGCCTTCTCCGCGCGCGGGCACCTGGTCGGGAAGGATGCCGACCGCTTCGCCTCGTCTGAGCGCTTTCAGCAGCAATCGCACACCGCCGAAATTGGCCGGGGCCAGACGCACCCTGTCACGCCCGCGTCCGGCTTCGATCAATGGCTGAAGGACTTTCATTCTTGGAGGCCGGTACAGGACGGTGATCGGCCGGCGTTGCGCCACCCACAGCGCGGCAGCATCGAAACAACCCAGATGCGGCGTCAGATAAATGACACCCCGTTCGCGTCGCTCTGCGTCCTCGACCAGCGCAATGGGCCCGGCATGCACGACCAGTCGCAGGGCCGGCGCGACCGGGCGGAACCAGACCGGGATCAGTTCGGTGCCCGCTTTGCCCGACTCTGCGATGTTTCGGCGCAATATGCGCTGATAATCGTGTTCGTCCCGCCACAGACCGCTTTGCAGAAGATTCGCGCGCAGGCGGGCGGCGTAGGTGGAGGAGAGCAGGTACACCATCCAGCCCAGCGCGCCGCCCACCGCGTGGATCCAGGAGAGCGGCAGTTTTGCCAATTGCCGCAACAACCCTATGAGCATGAACTTATTCGATTTTCCGTTTTGTTCTTTTGACGGCTTTTTGCTATCCTGACCGGCCGTTACTGAACGAACCCAATACATTCGAATGAATGATTTTCTCTTCACATCCGAGTCGGTTTCCGAAGGCCACCCGGACAAAGTCGCGGATCAGATTTCCGATGCCGTGCTGGATGCCATCTTAACCCAGGACAAATTCGCCCGAGTAGCGGCCGAAACCCTGGTGAACACCGGCCTGGTGGTCATGGCCGGCGAAATTACCACCCATGCGGTGGTGGATTTCCAGCAGATTGCGCGCGAAACCATCAAGCGCATCGGTTATGACAATACCGACTATGGCATAGACTATCGTGGCTGCGCCGTGCTGGTCGCTTACGACAAGCAATCACCCGACATTGCGCAGGGTGTGGACAAGGCTCACGACGATCCATTGAACCAGGGTGCCGGCGACCAGGGGCTGATGTTCGGTTATGCCTGCGACGAAACGCCGGTGCTGATGCCGCTGCCGATTTATCTGGCGCATCGGCTGGTCGAACGTCAGTCGGAATTGCGGCGCGACGGGCGGCTGCCCTGGTTGCGGCCGGATGCCAAATCCCAGGTCACCATACGCTACGTAAGCGGCAGGCCGGATTCCATCGACACGGTCGTGCTTTCCACTCAGCATTCCCCCGATATCGCCCTGGAAAAAATCCGCGAGGCCGTGGTCGAGGAAATCGTCAAGCCGGTGCTGCCGAAGAACCTGATCAAAGGCCCGATCAACTTCCTGGTCAATCCGACGGGACGGTTCGTCGTCGGCGGACCGCAGGGAGATTGTGGGCTGACCGGACGCAAAATCATCGTCGATACCTACGGTGGCGCGGCGCCCCACGGCGGCGGCGCATTTTCCGGCAAGGATCCTTCCAAAGTCGACCGTTCCGCTGCTTATGCAGCGCGTTATGTGGCGAAGAACATCGTTGCTGCGGGGCTCGCAAGCAAATGCCAACTCCAGGTGTCCTACGCAATCGGCGTGGCCAGGCCCACCAGCGTGATGGTCACGACGTTTGGCACCGGCAAGATCGCAGACGAGAAAATCGCGCAACTGGTGCAGAAGCATTTTGACCTGCGGCCCAAAGGCATCGTGGCCATGCTCGATTTGCTGCGCCCGATCTACGAGAAAACCGCGGCGTACGGCCATTTCGGCCGCGACGAGCCGGAATTTACCTGGGAAAACTTGGATAAAGTTGAGCTACTCAAAGCCGAGGCCGGCGTCAAGAAGGCTGCGGCCGCCTGATTGGCCGGCTTTCCGGAAACACCCAGGCCTGGCTATAATTGCAATTCGCTGAGGAGCGCTGCGACCCGAAATCGAGGGGCCAGGCTCAGCAAACGGACCAACGGCGCTCACAATCCCTGAACCGGTTGTGAGCGCCGTTTTCATTTTCGGTGCTCTGAATTAAAGGAGAGTGCCGATGTCCGCTGTACCCCACGCGAATAAATCCGGCGATTTTCACGTCGCCGATCTGGCCCTTGCCGATTGGGGCCGCAAGGAAATCCGCATAGCCGAGACCGAAATGCCCGGTCTGATGGCGATTCGCGAAGAGTATTCCACGACCCGGCCGCTGCGCGGTGCGCGCATCAGCGGTTCCCTGCACATGACGATCCAGACGGCCGTGCTGATCGAGACGCTGGAGGCGCTGGGAGCGGAAGTTCGCTGGGCTTCCTGCAACATTTATTCGACACAGGACCACGCCGCGGCCGCGATAGCGGCCACGGGTACGGCAGTATTTGCCGTGAAGGGCGAGACGCTGGGCGAATACTGGGATTACACCCACCGCATTTTCGAGTGGCCCGATGGCGTTTATTCCAACATGATCCTGGACGACGGCGGCGACGCGACAATGCTGCTGCACCTGGGTACGCGTGCCGAGTCCGATGCCACAGTGCTGAATCATCCGGGCAGCGAAGAAGAGACGGCATTGTTTGCTGCCATCAAGGCGAAGCTCAGGCAGGATCCGAACTGGTATTCGAAGCGTCTGGGCAAGATCAAGGGCGTCACCGAAGAGACCACTACCGGCGTGCATCGCCTTTATCAGATGCATAAGGACGGCAAGCTGGCTTTCCCGGCCATCAATGTGAACGACTCGGTCACAAAATCGAAGTTCGACAACCTTTACGGCTGTCGTGAATCGCTGGTCGACGGCATCAAGCGGGCAACCGATGTGATGATCGCTGGCAAGGTTGCCGTGGTGTGCGGTTACGGTGACGTGGGCAAGGGTTCCGCGCAGGCGTTGCGGGCGTTGTCGGCGCAGGTATGGGTCACCGAAATCGATCCGATCTGCGCGCTCCAGGCCGCGATGGAAGGCTATCACGTGGTCACCATGGATTACGCCGCCGACAAGGGCGACATTTTTGTGAGCGCCACGGGCAACTTCCATGTGATCACGCACGAGCACATGAAGAAAATGAAGGCCCAGGCCATCGTCTGCAACATCGGCCACTTCGACAATGAAATCGACATTGCATCGTTGTCCCAGTACCAATGGGAGGAGATCAAACCGCAGGTCGATCACGTGATTTTTCCAGCGGTGGAAGGAAGACCGGCCAAGCGCATCATCATCCTGGCGAAGGGCCGGCTGGTGAATCTGGGCTGCGGGACCGGGCATCCGAGTTATGTGATGAGTTCTTCGTTCGCCAACCAGACCATCGCCCAGATCGAGCTGTTCGCGAATACCGAGAAGTATCCGGTCGGCGTCTACACCTTGCCCAAGCATCTCGACGAAAAAGTCGCGCGCCTGCAACTCAAGAAACTGAATGCGCAGCTGACGGAACTGACGGATACCCAGGCCAACTATATCGGCGTGGATAAGAAGGGACCTTACAAGTCGGACCACTACCGCTATTGATGCACCTCACTGCGGCCCTCTCCCCGAAGGCGCGGAGGGAGAGAGTGAGTGAGGGATCGTCGTGGTAAAACACATGCGAAATTCCGGTACGTTCAGCTTCGAATTCTTTCCGCCAAAAACACCGGAAGGCAAGGTGAAGTTGCGCGCCACCTGGCAGCAACTTGCGCAGCTGAAGCCACGTTTCTTTTCCGTGACGTTCGGGGCTGGTGGATCCACACAGCAGGGCACGCTCGATACGGTGCTGGAAATTCGCGCCGCGGGACAGAACGCCGCTCCGCATATTTCCTGCGTTGCTTCGAGCAAGGCGGAAATTGCCGCCACGTTGTCGCGTTACCGGGAAAACGGCATACGCCACGTCGTTGCACTGCGTGGCGACATGCCCTCGGGGCTGGCTTCCAGCGGCGAGCTCAGGTATGCGAACGAGCTGGTTGCTTTCATTCGCGAGCACACCGGCGACTGGTTCCACATCGAAGTGGCCTGCTATCCGGAATACCATCCGCAAACGCGCAATGCCGCCGACGAACTGAAGAACTTCAAACGCAAGATCGACGCCGGCGCGAACTCGGCGATCACGCAATATTTCTACAATCCGGATGCCTATTTCCGCTTTGTCGAGGAGTGTGCAGCCGCCGGGATCGGCGTTCCTATCGTGCCTGGCATCATGCCGATCGGCAATTTTTCCCAGCTGGCGCGGTTTTCGGACGCTTGCGGCGCGGAAATTCCGCGCTGGATGCGCATCAAGCTCGAAAGCTTTCGCGACGACGCGGGGTCGATCCGTGCCTTCGGCCTCGATGTGGTGACGGCGTTGTGCGACAAGCTGCTCCAGGCCGGCGCCCCCGGGCTGCACTTCTACACCCTTAACCAGGCCGGTCCGGCAAGCCAGATCTGGCAAAGGCTTGGCCTCTAAAAGCGGGTGAAAGGTGAACGTTCAAAGGGGAAAGTGAGGTTCGAAGACGGCAGAAGCAATGGCAATTGCCAGCCTTTTCTTCTCTACTTCTTGTCTTTGACCTTTTACCTTTTCGCTGTCTTTCCGTAGACTTTCGCCCGTGCCGCGCCTATATGCCAATCCGCTGGTTATGCTACTCGCCGTAATCGGCGTCGCGGCCCTGCTGGAGTTTTCCTGGCTGAACTGGCTGCGCTCCGCCGAAGCGCGCTTTTCCGACATCTTCGTCGCCGCGCAGGCCGGCAGGATCAAACCGGACCCGGACATCGTCGTCGTTGCCGCAGACGAACACAGCCTCGAGCAACTCGGCGACTACGCCGGCCGCTGGCCATGGCCGCGCTCCGTGCACGGTGAAATCGTTCAAGGCATAGAGGCGCAAAAGCCGCGGGCCATCGTTTTCGATGTCATGTTCTTCGAACCGGATATCTTCCGCCTGGATGCCGACGAGTTGTTCAACAAGACGGTGGCGCGCTACAGCAATGTCTTCTTTCCGACCGTGCGCCAGGATCCCGCGGGCGATCCCTACGGCATCCCGGTTGCGGAGATGCAGGCCGCTCTCGGCGCATTTGCCGGCCAGGACGCGGACAAGGCCGCCACGCTGAATGTCGGATTGCCGAAGGCATTGACTCCTGAAAACTGGCGTCTCGGCACCATCGATTTCCTCGCCGACCCGGACGGCATCGGCCGCCGTTATTTCGTCTACCAGAATGCCTACGGCTGGAAAATTCCTTCGTTGCCCGCCCGGGTGGCACAGGATCTGGGGCTGGCGGTGCCGGATATCGGATCCATCCTGCTGAGCTGGCCTGGTGGAAAAGCCGGTCGCCCGCATGTTTCCTATTCGGATCTGTACATCGATTTCAACAGCCAGAAGCGCAAGCGCGACCCGAACGAGTTCAAGGACAAGATCGTCATCGTCGGCGTGACCGCAAGCGGGCTGCATGACATTCGCCCGACACCGGTGAATTCGTTGTACGACGGCATCGACATCCTGGCGGGCGCACTGGACAATCTCAAGAACCGCAACTTCCTGCGACAGGTTTCGGTCGCATGGCCGGCGGCGACGACGCTGGTGCTGTTGGCGCTCCTGTTTGCAGGGTTCCGCTCGCAGTTGCATACGCTCAAACTCGGCGG
>DATFUO010000100.1:0-3457 GCA_035260785.1 Burkholderiales bacterium | reverse complement strand
CGCCTTTGCGCGCTTCAACGACTACAGCTACGACGGCGCGATGCGTTCGTTCGAGGACAGCCTGAACCGCCTCGGCACGGACCGCATCGACATCCTGATGATTCATGACGTCGATCGCCGCAACCAGGGCGAGCGGTTTGCCGAAGTCTTCCGGGACGCGATGGCAGGCGCCTACAAGGCCGTCTTGTCGCTGCGCGAACAGCGCGTAGTCAGGGCGATCGGCTGCGGCCTGAACGAATGGGAGGCGTGCGAGGCGTTCGCCGAGGCGGGCGACTTCGATTGCTTCCTGCTGGCGGGCCGCTACACGCTGCTCGAACAGGAATCGCTGCAATCGTTTTTGCCGCTGTGCGAAAAGCGCGGCATCGGCATCATTCTCGGCGGGCCTTACAACTCGGGCATCCTCGCCAGCGGAGCAGTCAAAGGCGCCTGGTTCAACTACGCGCCCGCACCGGCGGACGTACTGGCGAAAGTCGCCGCGATCGAAAAAATCTGCGCCGCCCATCGCGTAGAACTGAAGGCCGCGGCGCTGCAGTTCCCGCTGCATCACGCCTGCGTGGCCAGTGTCATCCCCGGGATGAGCAGCGCGGCAGAATTGGACGAGAACCTGCGCATGCTGCGTACCCCGATTCCCGCGCAATTCTGGCGCGACCTCAAATCGGCGGGCCTGATGGACGCGCGGGCGCCCACGCCTTGATCCATTTGAAGCCATGATCGATGCCCATCATCACCTGTGGAAATTGTCCCGCGCCGACTACGGCTGGATCGGCGACGGCAGCAATGCCGCCGTGGCGCCGATCGAACGGGACTATCTGCTCGAGGACTATCGCGCGCTCGCCGCTGCAAACGGCATCGCCGGCAGCGTCGTCGTGCAGGCCGCGCAGACGGTGGCCGAGACACGCTGGCTGCTCGACCAGGCGCACGCCAGCGGTGGATTGATCAAGGGCGTAGTCGGCTGGATCGACATGGCGGCGGCCAACGCGCCCGACGTATTGCACGATCTGGCGCGGGATCCGCTCCTGCGCAGCATCCGGCCGATGTTGCAGGAAATCGCCGACGTCGAATGGGTTCTGCAGCCGAAGCTTGCACCGGCACTGCGTGCCGTAATCGAGCTGGATTTATCGTTCGATCTGCTGGTGCGGCCGCCGCACCTCAAGGCGGCGCTCAAGCTGCTTACCCGGCATCCCGGGCTGCGTGCCATCGTCGATCACGGCGCAAAGCCGCACATTGCAAACGACATGTGGCAACCCTGGGCAGACGACATGCGCCGCATTGCGCGCGAAACGCCGGCGTACTGCAAGCTCTCCGGTCTGGTGACCGAAGCGCGCCCCGGATGGAAGCCCGACGACCTGCTTCGCCATGCCGAACACCTGGTCGAATGTTTCGGTGTGGAGCGCCTGGTATGGGGCAGCGACTGGCCTGTCATGCTGCTCAACGCGGATTACCCGGGCTGGCTGGCGGCGGCGAAGCAATTGATTGCCCCTCACTCCACCGCGGATCAAATGGCGATCATGAACGACAACGCGATTCGCTTCTATCGGTTGCCGATGAGGCCCGCATGAAAAAAAGCCCGGTCATCGGCATTTCCGCCGGCCCTCTGCACCTGGATATTGCGCCCGCCATCGGCGGCTCCATTGCGCGCTTCTACAGCAAGGAAAAAGGTCAGACCGTCGAGTGGATGCGGCCCGCCAGCGCCGAAGGACTTGCGCAGGGCAATCCCCAGATGATGGCGTGTTTTCCGCTGGTGCCGTTCAGCGGCCGCGTACGGGACGGGCGCTTTGTTTTCGCCGGACGCCGCATTTCGCTGCCGCGCAACTTCGGCAACTCGCCGCACGCCATCCATGGCAACGCCTGGCAGCTTCCCTGGCGGATCATCGGCCATGACGCGGCTTCTGCGAGCATCGTACTGGAGCACGCACGCGGTGACTGGCCGTTCGCCTATCGTGCCGAGCAACACTTCGTGCTGACGCCGCGCAGCCTCGAAGTGGAACTCCTCGTCAGCAACACGGACTCGCTGGCGATGCCGCTGGGCATCGGCCTGCACCCCTACTTTCCCTACACGCCCGGTATGACTTTGCACGCCGAGGTTGCGCAGATGTGGGAGTGCGAGCACGATATGCCGGTCGGGCTGACCCGCAACGACCTTGTCGAATCGCTTGCGCGCGAACTGAAAGTGGCCTCGGTGACGCTCGACAACAACTTCATCGGCTGGAAGCACGTGGCCCGGATACGCTGGCCGGAAACGGGACGGCGTCTGCGCATGAGCGCCGAGTCGCCGCTGTCCTACCTGGTGGTTTTCACGCCGCCCTCGCGCGAGTTCCTGTGCGTCGAGCCGGTCAGCAATACGGTGGACTGGCTCAACCTCGGGCATCTTGACTCCGCGCAGATTGGCGGTACGGTGCTGTCGCCCGGCGCGACGTTTACGGGCCGTTGCCGATTCGAGCCGGATTTTGGCGCCAGCTAGATCTTCACCGCGGAGGCGCAAAGGAGTACAAATTGAAGTAGAGAGCCGGATCTAGTGTTGCCGGAATCATTTGTGTAGGACACGCAATGGGTACGCTACCAAATCGGAAGATCTGACTACCGAATACCTTCCCACCCTTGACCCTATTTCCCGATTCCTTGCCTTTCTTTGCGTTTCCTCCGCGCCTTTGCGCCTCTGCGGTGAAGACAGTTGGTGAAAACAGTTTGAGGCGTTTTTCCTATGCCCATCCCGCATCCACCACGAAATTCTGCGACGTGATCATCTTCGCGTCGTCCGACGCGAGGAACAACACCATGCTGGCAAGGTCTTCGGGCTGCAACCGGCCTTTCAGGCATTGAACTGCGTCCATCTGCTTCTCGCCTTCCGGCGTCACCCAGAGCTTTTTCTGGCGTTCGGTCATGACCCAGCCGGGTGAAACGGTGTTTGCACGGATGTTGAACGGCCCGAGGTCGCGCGCGAGTCCGCGCGTCAGGCCGTGGATGGCGGCCTTGCTGGTCGTGTAGGCCGGCATGCCGCCGGTCGCGGTCATCCAGGAAATCGAACCGAAATTGATGATCGAGCCGCCGCCCAGGCGTTTCATCTGGTCGACGACTGCCTGCGACGCGAAGAACTGATGGCGCAGGTTGACCGCAATGCGCTCATCCCAGAATTCGACCGTCACGCTCTCGATCGAGTGGCGATCGTCGCGAGCAGCGTTGTTCACCAATACGCCGATGTCGCCAAACCCGGACTGCACCGTCTTAATTGCCGCACGCAATTGCCCGATATCGCGCACATCGCAGCGGATGAAGCGCGGCGCCAGTCCGGTGCTTTTGAGTTTCTGAACGAGGCTGCTACCAGCGTCTTCATCGATGTCCACGAACCCGACCTTCGCGCCCTGGCGCGCGAAACCTTCCACGATCGAAGCACCGATTCCGGAACCGCCTCCAGTGATGAATACGACTTTGCCTTTGAGGCTGGGATAAATGGCGGAAC
>DATFUO010000099.1:0-14418 GCA_035260785.1 Burkholderiales bacterium | reverse complement strand
GGACGATCCCGTGCTGGTGCGTCTGGACCGGCTGTGCCGCACGCTGCATGCGTTGAATTATTTCAGCGCTGTCCCGGAAAGCCAGAGCCTGTTCGTGGCGGTGCAGCCGCGTCTGCTGGAAAGTGTAAAAGACGGGCACGGCCGCGCTTTCGAAAAGGTCCTTGACCTGATCGGCGTGGAAACCTCACGTGTCGTGATCGAAATCCCGTTGGAGGTGAACCGGGACTGGCGACTCCTGAAGCATGTGATCGTCAACTACCGCTCGAGGGGTTATCGCATCGCGCTGAATCACGGCGGGGAAAACGAGGGTTGGATGGCGGAACTCGGCGGCCTCTATCCCGATTTCGTCAGGCTGGGAGCCGACCCGTTGAAGAAACGAGCCGGAATGACGGCGCTCGTTGAAGTGATACATCGGTTCGGCGCTACGTTGCTGGTCAGAGACGTCGAAACCGAACAGGAAATGTCCGCCGCGATACGCGCCGGGGCCGATCTGCTGCAGGGGCGTTTCCTCGGCGAGCCGGCGCGCGCGATCGAGTCGATATCGCGCCGTTCGCAAGAGCAAGGCAGTCATCCGGGGTGCGCATGGTGAGGCCGTTCAAACAACACAGCGTTCTGCCGGGGTTCAACCTCGCGCTCGGGTTCACGCTGCTCTATCTGAGCTTGATCGTGCTGATTCCGTTGTCGGCGGCATTTATCAAGACCGCGGCCCTGTCCTGGCCCGAGTTCTGGGCCACGGTGACCACACCAAGAGTCGTGGCGTCCTATCGGCTGACATTCGGCGCATCGCTGGCGGCGGCGCTGTTGAATGCGGTCTTCGGATTGCTGGTGGCCTGGGTACTGGTGCGCTATCGCTTCCCCGGCAAGCAAATCGTCGACGCACTGGTCGATCTGCCATTCGCCTTGCCGACCGCGGTTGCCGGTATCGCACTAACCGCGCTGTATGCAGGCAATGGCTGGATCGGCCGATGGTTCGAGCCTTTCGGAGTCAAGATCGCCTTCACCCCGCTCGGTGTCTTCGTCGCGCTGACCTTCATCGGCCTGCCATTCGTGGTGCGCACGGTACAGCCGGTGCTGGAAGACGTGGAGTCGGAACTCGAGGAGGCGGCGGCGACCCTCGGCGCTTCGCGCCTGCAGACTTTTGCGCGCGTCATATTTCCTACCGTATTGCCTGCGCTGCTGACCGGCTTCGCACTGGCATTCGCGCGTGCGGTCGGCGAATACGGATCGGTGATTTTCATTGCCGGCAACATGCCCATGATTTCGGAGATCACGCCGCTGCTGATCATTACCAAGCTGGAGCAATACGACTATATCGGCGCCACCGCGCTGGCAGTGGTGATGCTGGCCATTTCCTTCGTTCTGCTGCTGATCATCAACTGGCTGCAATGGTGGAGCCGGCGGCGCGGAGAAGCCCTGTGAGAACGCGCCGATGAGTGCCGTCGCGTTTCCTCTCGACGCCACGCAACGCGGCGTGCGCGCCACGCAGGAACCGCTGTGGGTGCGCTGGACCCTGATCGGCCTTGCGTTGGCCTTCCTGACGCTGTTCCTGTTCGTGCCGCTGATTTCGGTGTTCTACGAAGCGCTGAGAAAAGGCGTGGGGGTCTACTTCGCTTCCATCGTCGAATCGGATGCGTTGTCCGCGATCAAGCTCACACTGATCGCCGCGGCAATCGCCGTACCGCTCAACGTCGTATTCGGTGTCGCCGCTGCGTGGGCAATCGCCAAGTTCGAGTTCCGCGGCAAGTATCTGCTGATTACCTTGATCGACCTGCCGTTTTCGGTTTCGCCGGTGGTTTCGGGACTGATTTACGTTCTGATCTTCGGCCTGCAGGGTTGGCTTGGTCCCTGGCTTGCCGAGCACGATCTGAAAATAATCTTCGCGGTTCCGGGCATCGTGCTGGCAACCATTTTCGTGACTTTCCCTTTCGTCGCCCGCGAACTGATTCCGCTGATGCAGGCGCAAGGCAGCGAAGAGGAGGCGGCGGCGGCGGTGCTGGGCGCCAGCGGCTGGCAGATTTTCTCCCGCGTGACGCTGCCGAATATCAAATGGGGATTGCTCTACGGGGCGATCCTCTGCAACGCGCGGGCCATGGGCGAGTTCGGGGCGGTATCCGTCGTCTCCGGACATATCCGCGGCAGCACCAACACCATGCCGCTGCACGTCGAAATCCTCTACAACGAATACAACTTTGCCGCCGCGTTTGCGGTGGCCTCCCTGCTGGCGCTGCTGGCGTTGGTAACGCTGGTACTCAAAAGTGTCGTCGGGGCCAGGGCCGAGACGGATAAGGAGCAAGACCATGACCATTGAAGTCCGCAATCTGTCGAAGCAGTTCGGTACGTTTTCCGCACTTCGCGACGTCAGCTTGGAGGTACAGACCGGCGAATTGCTCGCGCTGCTGGGACCCTCCGGATCCGGCAAGACCACGCTGCTGCGGGTCATAGCGGGACTCGAAGTGCCCGATACCGGCCAGGTGTTGTTTCAGGGCGAGGATTCCACGGACCGTCATGTGCGCGACCGCCGAGTCGGCTTCGTGTTCCAGCACTACGCGTTGTTCCGGCACATGACGATATTCGAAAACGTTGCGTTCGGTCTGCGTGTGCGCCCGAAGAGCATTCGTCCCGACGAAGGGGAAATCCGGGAACGCGTGCTGAAATTGCTCAAGCTGGTACAGCTCGACTGGCTCGCCGATCGCTATCCGCATCAACTCTCCGGCGGGCAGCGCCAGCGCATCGCTCTGGCGCGTGCGCTGGCTGTAGAACCGAAGGTATTGCTGCTCGACGAACCTTTCGGCGCATTGGATGCGAAAGTGCGCAAGGAATTGCGCGGTTGGCTGCGGAGGCTGCACGACGACATGCATATCACCAGCGTCTTCGTTACCCACGACCAGGAAGAGGCGCTCGAAGTTGCCGATCGCGTGGTGGTCATGAACGAAGGCCGCATGGAGCAGATCGGCACGCCGGACGAAGTGTACGACCAGCCGGCCGGGCCTTTCGTCTACGAGTTCCTCGGCCATGTGAACCTGTTTCATGGCCGCCTTCACCGCGGCCGTGCGCTGATCGGCGGTATCGAATTCGACGCGCCGGAACACGCGGAAGCAGAGGAGCAACCTGCTGTCGCCTATGTCAGGCCCCACGACATCGAGATCGAACGGGTGTCCGGCGGAGAGCGCGTGCTCCCGGTGCGCATCGTGCACGTGCTGGCTGTCGGTCCGGTGGTGCGGGTGGAACTCGTCCGCGAAGGCGGCGAGCGGACCGATCCCATCCAGGCCGAAATCAGCCGGGAGCGCTTTCGTGAACTGAAACTCGTCGCGGGCGATCGCGTGTTCATCCGGCCGCGCCGCTTCGATCTGTTTCCGAGTCAGCTACACTAGCCGGGATGCGACTTTTGTCATTTTCTGCGTGAGCCAGGCGCCGGCCTCGGCAATCCTTCTGTTTGCCCACGGCGCCCGCGATCCGGCCTGGGCCGAGCCGTTCCGCCGGATCGCGGCGCGGCTGGGCCGGAGACAACCCGGTATTCGTGTGGAACTGGCGTTTCTCGAACTGATGCAGCCCACCCTCGATTCGGCCATCGCCGGAATGGCAGCCGAGGGCATCCGGCACGTCACTGTCGTCCCGCTGTTCCTCGCGCAGGGAGGGCATCTCAAGCAGGATCTGCCCAGATTGCTCGACGATGTCCGCGGGGATCACCCGGCATTGCGGATCGACGTTACTAGCCCAATCGGCGACTCGGAAGTCCTCACCAACGCGATTGCCGACTGGGCCTTGGAACAGCATTTGGCCCGCTCCGGCTGACGCGCTGGCCGGCCCACTCGTGCAGAACCGCTCTCCGGCAAGGCGAAAGCCGCTAGAATTCAGGCTTTTGGCCGGGCGGACATGCAAGTTTTTCGGGGCATCCCGGCGCGGGCGGACGTCCCGATCGCGCTGACCATCGGTAATTTCGACGGTGTCCATCTTGGGCACCGCGCGATGATCTCACGCCTGACGGAAGTGGCGCGCCGGCACGGTCTGCCGGTCGCAGTGATGACCTTCGAGCCCCAGCCTCAGGAGTTTTTCGCACCGGACCAGGCGCCGGCGCGGTTGACTTCGCTGCACGAAAAGCTGGAAATCCTGCGCGACTGCGGTGTCGCCCGGGTTTACGTCTGCCGGTTCGACTACGCATTTGCGCAACTGACTGCAGCCGAATTTGTATCACGGATATTGCACGACGGCCTGGCGGTGCGCTGGCTGCTGGTCGGTGACGATTTCCGTTTTGGCGCGCGTCGCTCCGGTGACTTCGCGCTGCTGAAGTCGATGGCCTCGCAATCCGGGTTCGAGGTCGAGGCGATGACCAGCGTGGTCGCAGTCGACGGGCGGGTATCCAGCACCGCGATCCGAGGACGACTGGAGAAGGGCGATCTGAGCGGAGCGCAGCAGTTACTCGGCCGACCCTATTCGATAACCGGCCGCGTTGTCGGTGGCGACAAACTCGGCGCGAAAATCGGCTATCCGACCGCGAACGTGCAGTTGAAGCGGTCCAAAGCGCCGCTATCGGGAATTTTTATTGTTGAAGTGGACGGCCTTGGACCAGAGCCCGTGCCGGGCGTGGCCAGTCTCGGTGTGCGGCCCACCGTCAAGGAGCATGGACGGCCGACGTTGGAAGTCCACCTGTTCGATTTCGATGCAAGCCTATACGGGCGTCGCATCGATGTGCGCTTCCTGAAGAAACTGCGTGACGAGCAGAAATTCGCCGGCATCGATGCGCTGGTGGCGCAGATGGACAGGGATGCAGAGCAGGCCAGACACTTTTTTGCGGCGACCCGTCGCACCAAGCAGATTTGAATTTCAGGATATGGATTAAAGAATGGCTGACTACAAGAACACACTGAATCTTCCCGACACACCGTTTCCCATGCGCGGGGATCTTGCCAAGCGCGAGCCGGGATGGGTACAACGCTGGCAGGACTGGAAACTGTACGAGCGCATCCGTGAAGTTGCCAAAGGGCGCCCGAAGTTCGTTCTGCATGACGGACCGCCCTACGCCAACGGCGACATCCACATTGGCCACGCCGTCAACAAGATTCTCAAGGACATCGTCGTCAAATCGAAGACGCTGGCTGGCTTCGATTCGCCTTATGTGCCCGGCTGGGATTGCCACGGCCTGCCGATCGAGCACCAGGTCGAGAAAATACACGGCAAGAACATTCCGGCTGCGCAGTTTCGCAAGCTTTGCCGGGATTACGCGACGGAACAGATCGAGCGCCAGCGCAAGGATTTCATCCGCCTGGGCGTGCTCGGCGACTGGATGAATCCATACCGGACCATGGATTTCAAGACTGAGGCCGACACCATTCGCGCCCTGGACGCGATCAGGCGCAGAGGTTATCTGTACCAGGGGGCAAAGCCGGTGCACTGGTGTCTCGACTGTCGATCGGCGCTTGCCGAAGCCGAAGTGGAGTACGAAGACCGCACTTCACCGGCGATCGATGTCGCCTTCAAGGTGCACGACAACGGGGTTTTGGCGAAGGCGCTGCGGTTTACCCACATCTATGAGCCTGTCTTCGCCGTGATCTGGACGACGACTCCGTGGACGCTGCCGGCCAACCAGGCGGTTTCGGTGCATCCGGACTTCGACTATGTGCTTGTGCATTTCTCTGCCGGTTTTTTGATCCTTGCGAAGGAGCGCGCGGAGAAATGCCTGGAGGCCTTTCAGATCCAGGAGCGCCAGATCGTTGCCGAGTTCAAGGGCGCAGACATCGAGAACCTGAGACTCGAACATCCTTTCTACGAGCGCCTCGTGCCCATCGTGTTCGGTGACCACGTCACACTCGATTCCGGCACGGGCCTGGTCCACACGGCGCCTGCGCATGGCGTGGAAGACTTCGCTGTGGGCCTGCGCTACCAGTTGCCGGTGGAAAATCCGGTGGATGACGATGGACGTTTTTTCCAGAAGACTCCTCTGGTCGGCGGCCTGACAGTGTGGCAGGCCAACGATGTCGTCATCCAGGCGCTCAAGGACCACCAGCGGCTGCTGAAAATCGAAAGCTTCAAGCACAGCTACCCGCATTGCTGGCGCCACAAGTCGCCGCTGATTTTTCGCGCCACGCGCCAGTGGTTCATCGGCATGGATCACGGTGGGGGCCGCAGCTTGCGCCAGGTCGCCGCCAACGCGGTCGAGGCAACGGCGTTTTATCCTTCGTGGGGGCAGGCCAGGCTGGAGGCGATGATTACCAATCGGCCGGACTGGTGCGTTTCGCGGCAACGAAATTGGGGCACGCCGATGGCCTTTTTCGTGCACAGGCAAACCGGGGAATTGCACCCGCGCACCGACGAACTGGTTGAGCAAGTGGCGCAGCGCGTGGAACAGCAGGGCATCGAAGGCTGGTTCTCGCTCGATGCGGCCGAGTTTCTCGGTGCCGACGCAGCGACTTACCGTAAGGTGCCCGATACGCTCGACGTCTGGTTCGATTCCGGCACCACCCATGCCTCGGTACTTCAGCGGCGCACGGAATTGACCAAACCGGCCGATTTGTATCTCGAGGGCTCCGACCAGCATCGCGGCTGGTTCCAGTCGTCGTTGCTGACCGGTTGCGCGATCGACGGCCAGGCGCCATTCAAAGCATTGCTGACGCACGGTTTCGTTGTCGATGGCCAGGGCCGCAAGATGTCGAAATCGCTCGGCAACGTCATCGCGCCACAGAAAGTCATGGATACGCTCGGCGCAGACGTCCTGCGCCTGTGGATCGCGTCGACGGATTATTCCGGCGAATTGTCTTTGTCCGACGAAATCCTGAAGCGTGTCGTGGAAGCCTACCGGCGCATCCGCAACACCCTGCGTTTCCTGCTTGCCAACCTGGACGACTTTGATCAGAAGGCGCATGAATTGCCGGTTGCGGAATGGATCGAGATCGATCGTTACGCGTTGCAGATGGCGGAGCGACTGCAACGGCAGGTGCTCAAGGACTACGATGCATTCGAGTTTCACTATGTCGTGCAGAAACTGCAGGCCTTCTGTTCCGAGGACCTCGGCGGTTTCTATCTGGACATCCTCAAGGACCGGCTGTACACGTCGCCGAAGGATTCCACGGCGCGTCGGTCCGCGCAAAACGCTCTATATCACATCACGCACAGCCTGCTGCGGCTCATGGCACCCGTGCTGTCGTTCACCGCGGATGAAGCCTGGCCGGTATTCACGCGCAACGATAAGGACAGTGTGCTGTTGCACACGTGGCATCAGTTTCCGGACGCCGGAGGAGACCTGTGCGAGCGCTGGGACGAGATCCGCGCGGCCCGATCCGAGGTGCAGAAAGAACTCGAAGCGTTGAGAGCGGCCGGAAAGATCGGATCGTCATTGCAGGCGGAAGTGGAAATCCACGCGGACGGCGGGCGGCTCGATGTTTTGAAGTCGCTGGGAGATGATCTGCGTTTCGTTTTCATCACCTCGCAGGCAAAAGTCGTGCACGGCGGCGCCGGTATCGTCGTACATCCGAGCGATCACAGGAAATGCGAGCGTTGCTGGCATTACCGTGCGGACGTGGGTTGGGATCCGGCGCACGCGGAAATCTGCGCCCGCTGCACGCAGAATCTCTACGGGGCCGGCGAGCGGCGCGCCCATGCGTAGCCCGGGTGTCTGGCTGGGCTTCAGTGTATTGCTCGTTGTGCTCGATCAGATTACGAAATTCGTCATCCGGAGCGCGCTGGTTCCAGGGCAATCGATCGACGTGCTGCCGCCGGTGGTGACACTGGTGCTGGCCTACAACTCCGGTGCCGCGTTCAGTTTCCTGGCTTCGGGTTCGGGCTGGCAGCGTTATTTGTTCCTGGTCATCGCGCTGGTCGCCTCGATCCTGATCATCTATATGATGATCAGGCACCGTTCGGATCGTTTTCTGTGTTTTGCGCTCGCGTTGGTCCTCGGCGGGGCCGTGGGCAACCTCATCGACCGTGCCGTATACGGTGCGGTGGTGGATTTCGTGTTGATGCGCTGGCCCGGCGGTCCCCGCCTGTTCGACCCCTGGCCGGCATTCAACCTGGCGGATTCCTGCATAACAATCGGCGCCGGGTTATTGATCTGGGATAGTTTCCGCCGCTCCCGTGTCAAAACTTCGTGAAGGTCAAAACCTTCACCGCAGAGGCGCAGAGGGCGCAGAGGAAAACCAGAACAATGGGAAAATACGATCGCGAATCCATTGGACACGGGGATCGGAACATCGGCATTTTTGTTTCCTTTGCGGCCGGTCTCTGCGCCTCTGCGGTGAAAAAGTATGTGTGCGGTGAAAATGTATGAAGGGTGAGATATGCCGAACTGGGTGAAAATGATCGAGGCCAAGATTACGCTGGCCAAACGCGGTGCGAAGCCATCGAAGGCCGGCGACAATCCACGCATTCCGCCGGGACAGAAAGAGGTGCATGACTTTCCGGTGCTCGATCTTGGTCTGGCACCCGAGGTTTCGCCCTCGAACTGGAATCTGCGTGTGTTCGGGCTGGTCGAGCACGAGCTCGACTACAGCTGGAGAACATTCAACGAGTTGCCGCAGGTCGGTCTGACCACCGATTTTCATTGCGTCACGCGCTGGTCGCAGCTCGACATGAACTGGCGTGGCGTGCCGGCGCGGGAAATCGTCATGCGCGCCCGCCCCCTGGAGAATGCAGGATTCGTGACGCTGTATGGTGCCGATGAGTACACCACCAATCTGCCGCTCGAAGCGCTTCTCGACGACGACGTCATTCTGGCGCATAGCGTGTTCGGCAAGCCGCTGCCCCCCGAACATGGTGGGCCGGTGCGTCTGATCGTGCCCAGGCGTTATGCATGGAAAAGCGCCAAATGGCTGACCGGCATCGAATTGCACGAGGTAGACCGGCCGGGTTTCTGGGAAGTGCGCGGCTATCACAACGAGGCCGATCCCTGGAGGGAGGAGCGTTTCTCTGGCGGGAATTTATAGAAGCGGCGGCGATCCATTGAAACCGACGACAATCCATAAGGGGAATGCGGCGGCGTATAATTCCGGCACCAATTCTCCGACCCGAAACATGGAAGTCCTGCTCGCCAATCCCCGCGGTTTTTGCGCCGGCGTAGACCGCGCGATCGAAATCGTCGAACGCGCACTCAAGCTGCACGGAGCGCCGATCTACGTGCGCCACGAAGTCGTACACAACAAATATGTAGTGGAAGACCTTCGTGCAAAGGGGGCGGTATTTGTCGAGGATCTTGCCGAGATACCCGCGGGCGCGACGGTGGTTTTCAGCGCACACGGCGTGTCGCAGACCGTTCGCCGCGATGCCGAAACGAGAAAATTGAACGTATTCGACGCCACCTGTCCGCTGGTCACCAAAGTGCACGTTGAAGTGGCGAAAATGCACGAGAGCAAACGTGAGATCGTCATGATCGGCCACGCCGGCCACCCTGAAGTAGAAGGCACCATGGGCCAGATCGAGGGGGTCGGGCGAGTCGGCAGCGGCATGTATCTGGTGGAATCCATCGGGGATGTGGAACGCCTCGAGGTCCGGGATCCGGACAACCTGGCGTTCGTGACCCAGACTACATTGTCCGTGGATGACGCGCGTTCCATTACCGAAGCGCTCAGACGTCGCTTTCCTTCCATCCTCGGACCCAGGAAGGACGACATCTGCTATGCCACGCAGAACCGCCAGGATGCCGTCAAGGCATTGGCGAAGTCTTGCGACGTATTGATCGTGGTCGGCTCGCCGAACAGTTCGAACTCCAACCGGCTGCGGGAGGTCGCGTCGAATCTGGGCGTGCCGGCCTACATGCTGGATAACGCCTCGGACCTGAAGCCTGAATGGCTGGAGGGAAAGAACGTCATTGGCGTGACTGCCGGGGCTTCCGCACCCGAGGTGCTGGTGGCGGCCGTGGTTCAAAGGTTGCGGTCCCTCGGCGCGGATTCGGTCGTTGAGGTAGACGGAATTCCGGAAAAGGTTACGTTTCCGTTGCCAAAGACATTGGCGAGCATCTGAAGAGCCGCGTGTACAGGCCGCGACGGCTCGCACTTTGCCGGCCCGTTTTTTCGATAGCGGGAATCGTTGTCGGCCTCAGAGCGGTATGCTGGTGGGATCGAAACTGATTATGATCGTCTTGATGGTCCCCACCGGAACCCCGTCTTTTTGCGCTGGGGAATAATGCAACTGTCTGGCGGCATCCATGGCCGCCGCGTCAAAAATCTCTTCGGGTTCGGATGCGATGACGGCGGCTTCGTCGACGTCACCCTCCTGGTTGATCCAAAGTCTGAGTTTCACTTCGCCGGAAATTTTCTGTTGAAAGGCGGAGGGAGGGTACCGAAGAATAACGTCATTGACTACGCGGGCAGGAATGTCCACTTCTGCGGCCTCGAAATAGCGTGGGGCGGACGGTAATGGAACAGAAATCGGTTCGGGACGAGCGGGTTCGCTCACGCGTGCGGCACGTTTCAGGAAAGCGGTCGCGGCGGGCGCTTTGGAAACGATCGTCACGGTCAATTCGCGCCGGGGCGATTCCCAGGCGGCCGATGGTCTCGTAACGACCGGACCAATACTGGTAATGATCACCAGATGCAGCAACGCCGATATCAGCAGGCCGCCGCTGAGTCGCGTCGTCGCAGAGGGCTGGCCCGACTGGGCAAGATACCGGAGAAAGTCCCGCATCGCGTGGGCAGCATAATCCATGACGAGCGGTTTGCCTTGCCTTCCCCCGATCCCGATCCAGACAGCCACCCTGCCGCCGGGGCAGCTTGAAGCGGCCGCGGCGGTAATGGCGTTTACTCCACTTCCTTGTACCAGTACTTGCGCAGACGCGATTGCAGCGTCGCGCCGGGGGCTTGCTGCACCGATACGCCAGAGATCACGGCCTGCACGGTCTGGCCGTTAATTTGCACGACCACGGGCACCGGCGTGGGCAGGTAGCCGCCGCCCGCGTGAACAGCAAACCGGTCGGCAACGGTCAGGCCGCCACCCGGGTTGAGGTCGTTGACCGAGCTTGCGTCGGCAAAACTCACCTGATATTCCCGCGCAATGCCGAGGTTGCTGCCGCAGGCGCCGCCGCCCGCCGACGCAGACGGCAGGTTGGTGTTGAAGAAAGTTGTGCCGGCAAGGGTCACCGCGCCGCCGATGACTTTTTCTCCGCTCGAGAGCGTGATAAACCATCCTGACGAGGAGTTTAGCGAGGCGAGTGCGTCCGCCGGCGTGACGCCCGTGCCGCAGGCGGCTGCTACCTGGATGCAGTCGGATGACGCGTCGAACATTGCGCTCTCTATGATCGTCGGATTGGTCCCCGCCGGGCTTAGCGCCGGATTGGTGGACACGTTGCCGGCTACCGGTGTGGTCAGGGTGCCCGTGTCTTTGAACATATACATGCGGTTGATCACCGTGGTATCGAACGGGTGTTCACGGTCGCCGCTTCCGATCAGCACGGCGTCGAAGCTGCCGTTGTAGACCACGTCCGGCGCGAACTGGAATTTGCGCCGGCCTGAGGCTGCAGCGGTGCTGGCGACCGACGCGAGCTTGGTCACGCGCCAGTTGGCGACGCTGGAATCGTTGAAGTCGATGCGCCAGAGATTGCCGCAACTGTCTCCGACATAGCCCCGGTTGACGATCGTACCGCCGCTGTTCTTGAGCACGGTGACGTCGGAAGGGATGGAGCAGTCCATGCCGGAGACTTGCACGTAGGTCGCCCCGCTCGGCAACGAAGCCGGGCTCGCCTGCCCGCCGGCCGCCCATATGAGCGCGCCGGTCGCGGCATCGACGATATAGATTCCGCGTCCCATCGAACGGGTCACGGTTCCGGAGGCGGTGGTTACCGTCGTGGACGTGCTGGACGTAATTGTAGCGGGGTCGATGTCCTCCACGGCCGGATCGTATCCGGCGGCGAATACCAGCACCGGACCGGTGTGTCCGTTGACCTGGGTGATGACCTTCGGTTCGGAGAACGTATAGCCGAGTTCGCTGTAACCCGCACTGGTATTGTCCTTTTTCCACATGAACTTCGGATTCAACGGATCGCTGACGTCGAGTGCGTAAAGCAACCGGCCGCCGCGGCGCATGCTGATGAACAGCCACGCTTTGTCGTTCGCGTCGATCGTAGTGTCGATCTTGCCGTCGCCGTTGTTATCCTTGGTGTAAACCGCGACCGAGCCGTCGGCAAAATAGGGTTTCTTGTTGCTGCTGCTGATCGGTGGCGCGCCGTTGCGCAAGCGGTTCAGATTCGGGAAAAACTCCGGCGGGATGAAGCCCCACACTTCCGAACCGGCTGTGGGCTGACCGCTTTTGTTGGCAAATCCACCTTTCTCGGCGCGGAATATCCCGTCATTGCTGCCGTAAAAAACGAACACGTCGCTGTCGGAGTAGGTTGTGTCGGTCGGAAAACGGTTGTAGTTGACCACGGCCGGGCGCGAGTGCAGCACATCGCCATGCACCGAAGCGCGGATGTCGGTCAGCGAGCCGTTGGAATTTTCGTCGATCAGATTGTCCTGTCCGCGCACCCAGTTGATCAGCGGATTGACCTGCGCAGAGGCCGAGCTGCCGCCGACCGCAACGATCGATCCGGTTGCATCGCCCTGCGCGGAGCTGATGGTGTAGGTAAAGGTGCTGGTATTCACCACGGTGATCGTATAGGTGCCATTAAATGTGCTCGGCGTTGCGCCTGCGATCGAAACCGACTGGCCGCTGGTGTAACCGTGGTTGAACGCAACTGCGGTGGCCGTGGTGGTCGTGATGGACGAGGTTACTGACGGGCTGGTGTTCGGCCCGCCCGGCGTCGACGTCGGCGAATAGGTGAAGTTGTTCGCATCTACGACGGTTATGGTGAACGTGCCGTTATAAGCCGTGGGTGTGGCGGCCGCGATGACAATCTGATTACCGGTCGAATAGCCGTGCGCAGTAACCGTTGCGTAGGCCTTACCGACGACAGGACGCACCGTACCCGGCGTAGTGGGGGAAGCGAGCGCGGAGCCCGTGCTGTAGGTGAACGTGTTCGCATCGATTACGACGATTGGACCCCAAGTCCCGTTATGGCTGGCCGGTACCGCAGCTTCGACGATGACCGAATCGCCGGTCGCGAAGCCGTGGCTGGGCACCGTTGCGGTGACGGTGGCCAACGTGCTCGTGGACGCCGTGCCGAGTGTGGTCACAGCCGGCAGCACGGTGGGCGTCGTAAACGAGAAGTTATTTCCGCTCGCCGTGGCGATGGTATAGGAGCCGTTCCACGCCGAAGGCGAAGTTCCGCTGATTTGCACGGTCTGGCCGACCAGGAATCCATGCGCCGTCGAGGTGGAGGCGAACACGGTCGTCGAGCCGCCCCGAACCAGGAATACTCCCGACGCGGTATTCACGCTCGGCGCGCCCGTCACGGTGTACGTGAAACTGGTGGTGTTGATGACGGATACAACCGTAAAGGTGCCGTTGTAATTTGTCGGGCTGGCACCGTACATCGTGAACGAGCCGCCAACCGCGAGTCCGTGCGCGGCGCTGGTGACGGCTGTGGCGGTGTTGGTATTGGTCGCGGCCGCGCCTGGTGTGGTGGCCAAACCCTGAGCCGAACTGATGATATAGGTAAAGGTTGTTCCGCTGGGGACGCTGGCCACGGTATAAGTGCCATTGAATGTCGCCGGCGCTGCACCTGAAATCGTAACCGAGGTGGTGCCTGCGACGAACCCGGCCGTGCTTGCGACCGTAGCCGTGGCTACTGTCGAATTCACGAGTGCCGGCCCCGTGGCGGTGCCGCCTGTGGCGGTGCCCGGGTTGCCGCTGGCCGGAATCGTGAACGTGGTTGCGGAGGTTACGGTCACGCTCCAGGCCGCGTTGTACGTTGCCACCGTGTTGCCGGAGATGGTGACGGAGTTACCGCTGCTGAAACCATGCGCAACTGCGGTGGTCACTACGAAACTGCCCGAGACTTTTGCAATATTGGTGATGTTTATCGTACCGGTCCCGGAAACGCGCGCATCCAATGTCGTAATCGCCTGGGTGGACGACGTCGTCAGGGAACTCACGCTGATAGTGGTCGCGCCGCTGCTCATAAAGGTCAGGGTTTTCGGCGTAGATGCATTGTTGAGTGCGGTAATCGCCTTGCGATCCGTCAAGGCCGTGACCGCATTGGTGCGATAGCCGGTCAGCGAGGTCAGCGCCAGGCTGCCCAGGCTCAGCGACGCGGCGTTGATGTCCGTGTTCGTGGTGTCGAACGGAAAGCTGGAGAGCTGGCTGCCGGCAATACAATTGCCAAAGGTTCCCTGGGTGCAGGTATAGAGCTTGCGGGTCGCCTGACTGGTCGGAAAGGCGAGCCGTTGCTGCTGAGCCGCGCCGCCTTTTTCCACGAGATCGCCGTCCGGGCTGTCCGAACTGCCGCCTATGCCTTGCGGATTGAAACTCCAGAAGCTCGAGCTCTGCGTCCAGAAACTCTGCGCCGAACCGGTGATGAAGCCGGTGGCCGAGTTTTCCGCGGGCGAACCAAGTGCATCA
>DATFUO010000098.1:0-38273 GCA_035260785.1 Burkholderiales bacterium | reverse complement strand
GAGCGCCCGCCGGTCCAATTCAACTATCGCGGTGCGAAGATCACCACTGCACCGCTGCCGTCTTCAGGCGGGCTGGTTCTGGCGCAGAGTCTGTTCATCCTCGAATCGGTGGATCTCAGCGAACTGTCGGTAACCGACCGGGCGCATTACGCCGTCGAGGCGATGCGCCGCGGCTACCAGGATCGCGCGCGCTATATGGGCGATCCGCAATTCTTTGCCGTCCCCGTGGCAAAGCTGGCATCGCGTGATTACGCCCGGCGCCGCGGCGCTTCGATCGATCCGGCGCACGCAACGCCGAGCAGCAAGCTCGGGCAAGAGGCGGAAAACGCCGATGAAAGCACCGAGACCACGCATTTCTCGATTATCGACGCGGACGGCAACCGGGTCGCGGCCACCCTGTCGGTGAACGGGCCGTTCGGATCCGGCTTCGTTGCCGGCGAAACCGGGGTGCTGCTGAACAACCATATGGACGATTTTGTTCTCGTGCCTGGCGTGCCCAATTTGTACCAGCTGGTGGGTAGCCTGGCCAACGCCATCGAACCGGGCAAGCGACCGCTATCGTCCATGTCGCCGACTTTTGTCGAGGACGATCGCGGTGTTCTTGTGCTGGGCACGCCTGGCGGATCGCGCATCATTTCGATGGTGCTGAAGGGAATTCTCGATTACATCGATCAACCGCAAACCGATCTCGCGCGTTTAGTGGCTGCTCCACGCTTCCATCACCAGTATTTGCCGGACCGCGTAGAGATCGAGCCGGACGGCTTCCCGGATCCCTGGGTCGACGCGATGAAAGCCAAGGGGCATGCCGTGGAAGTCGGCCGGCGCAGGTGGGGTAACATGCAGGCGGTGTTCTTCGACAAGAAAACAGGGCGGATCGAATCCGCGAGCGATCCTCGCGGGCAGAGCGGCGTACTGTTCTGAGCGTTCCGCGCACAAGACAGGAGAAGGTAATGAAATCCAGACGGGAGTTTCTCAAGGTTTCCGCAGGCGGATTGCTGCTCGCGGGTGGTGCAAACCGGCTGGGATTTGCGCGCGCGGCAAATGAGTTTGGGCCGGCCGCATTGCCTTCCGGCACGCTCGAGGCCTCGCAAATGGGCAGTCTGTCCGGAAAGCTGCCGCTGATCAAAAAGTCCTTCCGTGCGCCGAATTTCGAAACCCCGGTCGCTTACTTCAACGAGGCATTTACCCCGAACAACGCATTTTTCGTGCGTTATCACCTGGCCGGGATTCCAGAGGCCGTTGATGCGTCGCAGTGGAAATTGTCCATCGGCGGAGAGTCGCTGGAAAAGCCGCTCGAATTGACTTACGAGAATCTGACACGCGATTTCGAGATAGTCGAAGTCGCTGCGGTCTGCATGTGTTCCGGTAACCGCCGCGGCTTGTCGCAGCCGCACGTTCCAGGCGTCCAGTGGGGCCATGGCGCAATCGGCAACGCGAAATGGCGGGGTGTGCGGCTGCGCGATCTGCTCAACAAGGCGGGTCTGAAGAAAGAGGCGGTGGAAATCGTGCTGGACGGCGCGGATGGTCCGGTACTCGACAAGACACCGGATTTCGTAAAGAGTCTTCCAGTGTGGAAGGCGATGGACGAAAACACCTTGGTGGCATTCGCAATGAATGGCGAAAAACTGCCGCACTGGAATGGCTATCCGGCTCGCATCGTCGTGCCGGGATGGACTGCCACCTACTGGATGAAGCATGTGACATCGATCAGCGCGATTTCGCAACCCTTCAAGGGCTTCTGGATGAATCCCGCCTACCGGATTCCGAAAGGGAAATTCCCGGTCATCGATCGTTTCGTCAGCCAGGAAACCGAGGCCAATACGCCGATCACGGAGATGGTGGTCAACTCGCTGATCACCAGTCCGGAGAATGGTAAAAAGGTCCGCCAGGGAGAAGCCGTCATGGTCGCGGGTGTGGCCTGGGACGGCGGCTACGGCATCGCCACGGTCGAGGTGTCGGAAGACGAGGGAAAGATCTGGCAAACGGCGCAACTGGGTGCGGATCTGGGCCGCTACTCGTGGCGCCAGTGGTCGCACCGCTTTACACCGGCGCGGCCGGGCCGACATGCGGTGCTGGCCAGGGCGACCAACCGCGCCGGCGGCACGCAGACTTTCGAGCTGATTTTCAATCCCGCCGGCTACCACAATAACGTGGTCCAGCGCGTCGAGATCGAAGCGACTTAGGAGATCAGATGAGAACACTCATGGTTTTCGCATTGCTTTGCGCCTTCCCCGCGTTTGCCGGAGAAGGCGATGTTCATCTGAAGGATGGCCCCGGAAAACAACTGGTCGAGGCGAATTGTTCGATGTGCCACAGCCTCGATTACATTCAGATGAACTCGCCGTTCCTCGACCGCAAGGGTTGGGAAGCTTCCGTGAACAAGATGATCAAGGCGATGGGCGCTCCCGTCGCCGACACGGACGTGCAGAAAATCGTCGACTATCTGGCGTCCCAGTACGGCAAATAGCCCGGCATCGCCCATGCAGCTGTCGAACTGCCGCTACAATACGGCTTCATGAAGACGACATTTCTGGATTTCGAGCAGCCGATCGCCGAGCTCGAGGCGAAGATCGAGGAGCTGCGCTACGTGCAGGACGATTCCGCGGTCGACATCTCGGAGGAAATTTCGCGCCTGCAGAAGAAGGGCAGTACGCTGACCCGGGACATCTACGCGAAGCTTTCGGCGTGGCAGATTTCCCAGGTGGCACGCCATCCGCAGCGGCCGTACTCGCTGGACTACTTCCAGAATCTGTTCACCGATTTCGAGGAACTGCAAGGCGACCGCCTGTTCGCGGAGGATCCATCGATTGTCGGCGGGCTGGCGCGCTTCGGCAGCCAGACGGTCATGGTGATCGGCCACCAGAAAGGGCGTGACACCAAGGACAAGCTCTATCGCAATTTCGGCATGCCGAAACCGGAAGGGTATCGCAAGGCGCTGCGGCTGATGAAGCTTGCAGAGAAATTCGGCGTGCCGGTGATGACGTTCGTCGACACGCCGGGCGCTTATCCCGGAGTCGGGGCGGAGGAGCGCGGACAATCGGAAGCGATTGGCCGCAATCTGTATGCGATGTCCGAGTTGCGCGTGCCGATCGTGGTGACGATCATCGGTGAAGGCGGATCCGGCGGCGCCTTGGCGATCGCCGTTGGCGACGTCATGCTCATGCTGCAATATTCGATCTACTCGGTGATTTCTCCCGAAGGCTGCGCGTCGATCCTGTGGAAAAGTGCGGACAAGGCGCCGGATGCCGCCGAAACCCTGGGAATTACGGCCAACCGGCTCAAGACCCTGGGACTGGTCGACCGTGTCGTTGCGGAACCGCCAGGCGGCGCCCACCGGGATCCGACGGCGATCATGCAGACCTTGCGCAAAGCGCTCATGGATGCGCTGTCGGAAGCCCAGGAAAAACCGATCGACGCGCTCATTGAGGCTCGCTTCGAACGTCTGATGGCCCATGGCAAGTTCAAGGAAGCGGCAGGTCGCTGAATCGTCGCGATGCCCCGACGATTCCTCCGGATACCCCGCGCGAGCGGGGTATCTTGTTTTGGCAGACTGATTGGCAACGACCATGACCGACGAATTCACGGAAATTCTGGATGGCGTGCTGGAGGCTCACGCGGTACGCGCAAAGCGCGTCGCGATCGGACTCAGCGGCGGCATGGACTCGGTGGTACTGCTCGATCTTTTCCATCGACTGCACGCCTCAAGAGAATTGTCTCTCTCGGCCATTCATGTCAATCATCAGATCAGCCCGCATGCCGGCGAATGGGAGGCATTCTGCCGTTCGCTGTGCGAACGGCGCGCAATTGCGCTGACCGTGCGCCGCGTACAGGTGACGCCCGATGGTTCCGGGGTGGAAGCGGCCGCGCGCAGAGTGCGATACCGCGCCTATGCCTCGATCGATGCCGATTTCGTGGCGCTCGCGCATCACCTCGATGATCAGGCCGAGACCTTGCTGCTGCAGCTGTTGCGCGGTGCCGGGCCGAAGGGCCTGGCCGGCATGCCGGTCGTCAGGGCACAGGAATCCGCGATGGACGGCAAGGCGTCGTCGCCGCGCATCCTGCGCCCCTTGCTCGACCTTCGCCGCAAGGACATCGAGGCGTATGCCAAATCGAGGCGGCTGGAATGGGTAGAGGACGACAGCAACACCGATTCGCGCTATGACCGTAATTACCTGCGCAACGAGTTGCTGGTGCAGCTGGACGCGCGCTTTCCGGGTTATCGTGAAACGCTGGCGCGAGCCGCCCGCAACCTTGCTGACTACGCATTGCTTGCCGAAGAACTGGCACGCATCGATGCACAGTCTCTCGACCGTAGTGCAATTTCGGCGGAACGCCTGCGTCAGTTGTCCGACGCGCGCGCGCTGAACCTGCTGCGCCAGCTATTCGCGGACCGCGAATCGCTGATGCCGCCGCGCACAAGGTTGGAGGAAGCCCTGCGGCAATGCCGCGAAGCCGGGCGCGACGCGGAAATCCAGGTCACGTTCGGCGACGCCGTCCTGCGCTGCTACCGCGACCGCGTGGAACTCGTGGAGAATTCCCCGGATATGCCATCCAACTGGCAATCGCGCTGGGACGGGCATCACGAGTTGGTCCTGCCCGACGGCCTCGGAGTATTGCGCTCGCGGGCGGTGGTCGGTGAAGGCATCGCCAGTCGGCATTTTGAAATTCGCGCGGCGACGGTACGGGGTCGCAGCGGCGGCGAGCGCATGCAACCCGGGGAGAACAGGCCGCGACGTGCGCTCAAGAGCCTGCTGCAGGAGCATGCGATTCCGCCATGGGAGCGCAGCCGCATGCCGCTGGTATTCTTCGGCGAGCAACTTGCCTGGGTCCCGGGCATCGGCGTGGCGGCGGAGTTTCGCGCCGCCGCGGCGGAGCCCGGCATCGCGCCGGAATGGGAACCGGGCTGATAGAATCGAACCCCGGAGGACGGCGCACGCGTCGCACTGAATAAATGACGCACTGATCAATGTCCGCGCCGAAGTTGACAATGAAAAAAATGCTGTTTGCACTTTTGTTTCTGACTGGCGCGACCGCCGCGCAGGCGGCGGAGCCGGTCATCGTCAGGTTCAGCCACGTCGTGGCGAATGACACGCCGAAGGGCAAGGCCGCGGAGAAATTCAGGCAGCTTGCCGAGCAATACACCGGCGGGCGCGTCCGGGTCGAGCTCTACCCGAACAGCCAGCTCTACAAAGACCGGGAGGAGATGGAGGCGTTGCAACGCGGTGCGGTGCAGATGCTGGCGCCTTCGGTGTCGAAGTTCGGCCCGCTGGGCGTGCGCGAATTCGAGTTGTTCGATCTGCCTTACCTGATCCCCGACGCCGAGACGGTAGACCGCGTCACCGACGGCGAAATCGGCCGGAATCTGTTCGCCAAGCTCGAGCCCAAAGGGCTCAAGGGACTGGCGTACTGGGACAATGGCTTCAAGCAATTCTCCGCCAACCGGCCGCTGCGCAAACCGGAAGACTTCCGTGGATTGAAGATGCGCATCCAGTCATCGAAGGTACTGGAGGCCATGATGCGCGAACTCGGCGCGCTGCCCCAGGTGATGGCATTTTCCGAAGTCTACTCGGCGCTGCAGCAGAAAGTCGTCGACGGTACGGAGAATCCGCTGTCGAATCTCTACACCCAGAAAATGTACGAGGTCCAGTCTCACCTCACCATTTCCGACCACGGCTGCCTGGTTTACGCGGTGATCACCAACCGGAAATTCTGGGAAGGATTGCCTGCGGATATTCGCGGCCAGTTGGAAAAGGCGATGGCCGAGGCCACCCGCTACGAACGCGATATCGCCAAGAAGGAAAACGACGATGCGCTTGCAGCCGTAAAGGCATCCGGCAAGACCGAGGTCTATGTATTGTCCAACGCGCAGCGCAAGGCATGGAAGGAAGCATTGCTTCCGGTGCAAGCCAGGTTCGAGAACGTCGTCGGCAAGGAAAATCTGCAGGCGGTCAATCGCATCGCCGCCGAGGTCGAATCCCGCAGAACCAGGAAGAAATAGCCTGTGTTCCGGGCATTCAACCGCATCCTCGATCACATCGAGGAATGGCTGATCGCCGCCTTCATGGCGGCGGCCACGCTCATCATCTTCGCGGCCGTGCTGCACCGTCAATCCGCGGCGGTCCCGTGGCTGTGGAAATACGCCGCCTTGCTGAATTTCTCCTGGGCGCAGGAACTTTGCATCTATCTTTTCATCTGGATGGCGAAGTTCGGCGCGGCATACGGCGTACGCACCGGCATCCACATCGGTGTCGATGTGCTCGTGAACGCGGTGCGGCCGGCCTTGCGACGCGTGTTGGTGATCCTGGCGTTGTCGCTCGGCGCTTTCTTTACCGGGGCGATCGCCATCATGGGCGTGCGCTGGGTCGTGTTCGTGCACGGTACGGGGCAGACTTCGCCCGATCTCGAGTGGCCGATGTGGGTGGTCTACCTGTGCATCCCGCTCGGTTCGTCCCTGATGTGCTACCGCTTCCTGCAGGTAATGGCACGTTTTCTTCGGTCCGGCGAGTTGCCCTCACATGTGCTCGGCGCCGCTGACGAGGGCCGTGCGTGAACGTCACCCTGATCCTTGCTATCCTGCTCGCGATGCTGCTGACGGGCACGCCGATCTCGATCGCGCTCGGCATGACCGTATTGACGTTCCTTGCACTGTTTTCTTCATTTTCGATCGACACGGTCGACATCGTCTCGCAGCGCCTGTTCACCGGACTGGAAAGCTTTGCCATCATGGCGGTGCCGTTCTTCGTGCTCTCGGGCAGCTTTCTTACCGACGGCGGCATCGCGCGGCGCATCATCCGGTTCGCGCTTGCGCTGGTCGGCTGGATGCACGGGGGGCTCGCCATGGCGGCGATCCTGGCCTGCACATTCTTTGCCACGATCTCGGGCTCCAGCCCGGCCACCGTGGTGGCGATCGGTTCGATCATGCTGCCGGCGATGATCAGGCACGGCTACCCGAAGCGCTTTTCGGTCGGCGTGATTACCACGTCCGGTTCGCTGGGGATTCTCATCCCGCCGTCGATCGTGATGATCATCTATGCAGTCAGCACGTCTGAGTCGGCCGGCAAGCTGTTCATTGCCGGGATCGTGCCCGGCGTCCTTCTGGCTGCGTTGCTGATGCTCGTCACGTACGTGACCGCGCGCAACAAGAAGTTTCCGACGCTGCCGCGTGCGTCGGGACGCGAAATCTGGGAGTCCTTCAAGGATGCGTTCTGGGGACTGATGCTGGTGGTGATCGTGATGGGCGGCATCTACGGCGGCCTGTTCACGCCGACCGAAGCGGCCGCGGTCAGTGCGGTCTACGCGTTCGTTGCGGCGGTTTACATCTATCGCGGACTCAAACTCCGGGAGGTGCCCAGGGTCCTGCTGTCAGCGGCGAATACAAGCGCGATGCTGCTCTACATCATCACCAATGCCATCCTGTTCTCATTCCTGCTGACTTCCGAGCAGATTCCGCAGGGGCTGTCGCAATGGGTCGTCAATCAGCAACTGTCGCCGTGGATGTTTCTTGTGGCCGTGAATGTCGCCCTGCTGGTGGCGGGGCAGTTCATGGAGCCCAGTTCGATCATTCTGATCCTGGCGCCGTTGCTGGTGCCGATTGCAAGGAACCTGGGCATAGACCCGATTCATCTCGGCGTGATCATGACCGTGAACATGGAGATCGGCATGATTCATCCCCCGGTGGGGCTGAATCTATTTGTCGCCAGCCATATCGCCAAAATGGGCCTGACCGAAGTGTCGATCGCCTGTCTGCCATGGGTTTTTGTGCTGTTGGCCTATCTGATACTGATTACCTACGTGCCAGCCGTCTCCCTTTGGCTGCCAAATCTCTTGTACTGAATTTTCCCCCGCATTCATCGGCCGCCGACCAGCACGGCGTTGACGCCCAGTTTCCTCGCGCGGGCGAGCGCTTTGTCTGCGTCGCGTTTATCCTTGAAAGGGCCGAGTTGTACGCGGGTTTCGAGATGGGCATCGATACCGGCCCGCCGCAGTTGCCGCTGCAAGGCTTGCGCGTTGGCCGGCGAGGCGAATACGCCGACCTGGACCAGGTAGGCTTTACCCGGGACCGGTGCGTTGTTCTGCGCGGGCGCACTTTGTGTCGCGGGCGATGGCGGCGCACTGGCCGTACGCGGCGGTGTCGCCAGTGTCTCGTTGTTGACGACTTGCGGTGGTGGCGGAGGGATGGCAACTTGGCCAAGCCTGGCGGCAGGGACTTCGGATTCCTGTACCGGTGTCGTGATCAGCGCCAGCGACGGTTCGTGAGGGGGCGCCAGTCCCGTGGGGCGCTCGCGAAACCGATCGACCAGCGCCAGTCCGCCGATCGCAAGTCCGATCAGGGCGGCTGCGAGGATCAGTCGTCGTCCCGTGCGCGCTTTTGTCTCTTCTGCGGCGGGCGCCGGGGCAGGTGCTGGTGACTTGCTGGAATTGGGCGGCATGGCGTTGATATCCGGGTCCGTGCGGTTGATGCTATCACCGAATTTTCCCGCCATTCGGGTCTGCCTTGCGAGGCGATCCCGCGCAGTGCAAGTCGTGCGTTTGACGCGGTCTCGGGGCAAAGCCATTCCTTTCACGGTAGCGCCATGCTATCCTTATGAATTAGCTTCGAAAAACAAACCTCTTGGAGATCTAGATGGCTGTTGAACGCACCCTGTCGATCATCAAACCCGATGCCGTCGAAAAAAATGTGATCGGACAGATTTATTCGCGGTTCGAAGGTGGTGGATTGAAGATCATCGCGGCGAAAATGGTGCATTTGTCGCGCAACGACGCCGAAGGATTCTACGCAGTGCATCGGCAGCGTCCATTTTTCAACGATCTGGTGAGCTTCATGATCTCCGGCCCGGTCATGGTGCAGGTGCTCGAGGGCGCCAACGCGATCCAGAAGAACCGCGATCTGATGGGGGCCACGGATCCGAAGAAAGCGGCCAAGGGATCGATCCGGGCGGATTTTGCGGACAGTATCGACGCCAATGCAGTGCACGGCTCCGACGCTCCTGAAACCGCGGCGGTGGAAATCGCCTATTTCTTTCCGACCCTGAATATTTACTCGCGCTGATGCCCGTCAATCTGCTTGATTTCGATGCGGAACGACTCGCCGGTTTCTTTACCGAAATCGGCGAGAAGCCGTTTCGCGCGCGGCAGGTGATGCGCTGGATACACCAGTTCGGTCAGTCCGAGTTCGAGAGCATGAGCGATCTGTCGAAGGACCTGCGCGCCAAGCTGGTTGCCGGTGCAACGGTGCAGGCGCCGGCCGTCATCGCTGATTCGACGGCATGCGACGGAACGCGCAAATGGCTGCTTTCGGTGGGCGCAGCGAACGGCATCGAGACCGTGTTCATTCCCGAGACTGCACGCGGAACGCTGTGTGTGTCTTCGCAAGTAGGCTGCGCACTTGAGTGTGCGTTTTGTTCGACCGGCAGGCAGGGATTCAATCGCAATCTGACCGTGGCCGAAATCATCGGCCAGCTCTGGTGGGCCAATCGTGCCCTCGGCGCGACGCCGAGGGGAGAACGGGTGATCAGCAACGTAGTCATGATGGGCATGGGCGAGCCGCTGGCCAATTTCGACAACGTCGTTTCGGCCATGAAGATCATGCTGGATGACTATGGCTACGGTCTGTCGCGCCGGCGCGTGACGCTCTCGACCTCCGGCCTGGTTCCGGCCATCGACCGGCTTGCCGCGCAATTGCCGGTGGCGCTCGCCGTATCCCTGCATGCGCCGGACGACGAACTGCGCGATCGCCTGGTGCCGATCAACAAGAAATATCCGTTGAAGGAACTGATGGCGGCCTGCAAGCGCTACATCAAGGTTGCGCCACGCGATTTCGTTACCTTCGAATATGTGATGCTCCAGGGCATCAACGACAGCGTCGAGCAGGCCAAACGGCTGGTGACGCTGGTGGAGGGCGTGTCGTGCAAATTCAATCTCATTCCGTTCAACCCGTTCCCGGATTCCGGATTCGAGCGCTCTTCTCCCGGGCGCATCGGCGCGTTTCGTGACGTCCTGATGCGGGCCGGCCTGGTCACGACGACACGCAAGACGCGTGGCGACGACATAGACGGCGCGTGCGGCCAGCTAGCGGGCCAGGTGCAGGATCGCACGCGGCGCAAGACGCGGCGGACGATGGTGGCCACGGAATGAACCGGATTTCGGTCCTGGTGTGCGTGGCAATGCTGGCCGGCTGCACGACCACGGTGAACAAATCAGAAACCGGCGAACCGAGGAACGCCGCCGAGAATCGTGCCCGCATCCATACCGAGCTCGGTGCGGCGTACTACGGCGCGGGGCAGATGTCCGTTGCCGTTCAGGAGCTGAAGGAGGCCGTCAGCGCCGATCCAGGCTACGGCCCCGCGCATAGTCAACTCGGACTGGTTTACATGACCCTCAAGGAAGATGCACTGGCACAACAATCCTTTGAGCGCGCGCTGAAGATCGATCCGAACGATTCGTCGGCAAACAACAACTATGGAATGTTTCTGTGCCAGCGCAAGCGCGAGAAAGAGGCCATGAAATACTTCGCGACGGCGCTGAAGAATCCGCTTTATAGTACGCCGGAGAATGCCTACACCAATGCGGGCATCTGCTCGCGCATGCAGGGCGACGACGTGAAGGCCGAAGACTGGCTGCGCAAGGCCCTGGCGTTGCAGCCGGATCAGTCGCAAGCCCTGTATCAACTCGCCGATATCGTGTTCAGGCGCAATGAGCTGACGACCGCCCGGACACTATTGAACCGCCACATGCAGGTGTCAACACCCTCTGCCGAAGCGTTGTGGCTCGGCGCGCGCATCGAACAGCGTCTCGGCAATCGCACCGCACTCGCCAGTTATGGTGCCCAACTGAACAACCGGTATCCTGGCGCTGCACAGACGAAGGCATTCAATGAGGGGCGCTTTCCGTGAGTGAACCTGCGATGACCGGTGAGCCCGCAACTGGCGGTTCCACTCCTTCCCCATCTGAAGGACAGAGCGCTGCCGGCGCGGTGCTGCTCAGTGAGCGCCGCCGGCAAGGTCTGAGCCTTGGTGATATTTCGCGGCAGCTGAAGCTGTCCGTGCGCCAGGTCGAAGCGCTGGAGCGCGACGATTATTCCGGCTACAAGGGTCCGGTTTTTATCCACGGCTTTATCCGCAACTACGCGAAGCTGCTCGGGCTCGATCCGGCGCCCCTGATCCGTGCCACGGATTCATTGCTCAATCCGCCGCAGATTGTGGCCGAGGTGCCGCGCGAGCCGGAACGCGCGCTGCCGGTGCACAGGGAACAGAAGAGATTCCGGCTTTGGCCGGCGGCAGTGACGGTGCTCGTAATTGGCGTCGTAATTTCGGTCTATTTCGGGGCCGGTCGCGCGCCGGACGCAGGGCGCAGTGTTCCGGCGATCGCAGCGCGGGACAAAGCGGTGCCACCATCGAAAAATTCTGTCGAGGCCAGGACGGGCGGTGACGCGAAGTCCAAAGTCGAGCCGAAGCCGGAACCGGAAGTCGCGGCAAAACCCGCAACAAAACCCGACGCTACAACGGATACGAAAGCCGAAAAAAAGACGCAAACCGCCGAACGGGGCGAATCGGTTGAAACGGACGGAACGCTTGCCCCAGAATCTTCCGGACTGGTGACGGTGCGAATGATCTTCGAGCAGGACTCCTGGGTCGAGATCAAGGACCGTTCCGGCAACACGATCTTCGGGCAACTCAATCCCGCGGGCAGCCGCCGCAAGGTGAGCGGAGAGCCACCCCTGTCGATCGTGGTCGGACATGCCGCCGGCGTGCGCCTGTTTCAGGGTGACAAGAGCATCGATCTTGCACCGCACACGCGAGTGGATGTTGCACGGCTGACGCTGGAATAGGGCGGCCAGTTTCCAATGTCCGGGAATTCCATTCTGCGTCACCTCACCCGCCAGGTCCGTATCGCCGGTGTCCCGGTCGGCGGCGGTGCTCCGGTTGTCGTGCAGTCGATGACCAATACCGATACCGCGGATGTGCAGGCCACAGCACGTCAGGTCAGGGAGCTTGCCGAAGCCGGATCTGAATTCGTGCGCATCACGGTCAATACGGCCGATGCAGCGGCGGCCGTGCCGGAAATCCGCAACCTGCTCGAACGCGATGGCTGCCGCGTGCCGTTGATCGGTGATTTCCATTTCAACGGGCACAAGCTCCTGACCCAGTATCCGGAGTGCGCGCAAGGGCTGGATAAATACCGGATCAATCCCGGCAATGTCGGTCGCGGGTCGAAGCGCGACGATCAGTTCGCGACCATGATCGAAACAGCGTGCCGATACGGCAAACCGGTGCGCATCGGCGTCAACTGGGGCAGCCTGGATCCTGACCTGCTCGGCCGCATGATGGATGACAACGCGCGCCGGCCCGAGCCGGGCGACGCAGCCGATGTCATGCGCGAAGCGTTGATCGTGTCCGCGCTGCAGAACGCGCAGAAAGCCGAGGAGATCGGATTGCAGGGCGATCGCATCATTCTGTCGTGCAAGGTGAGCGGTGTGCAGGACCTGATCATGGTATATCGCGAACTCGCTGCGCGCTGCGACTATCCGCTGCACCTCGGGCTGACCGAGGCGGGCATGGGATCCAAAGGTATTGTCGCGTCCACCGCGGCGCTGGCGGTGTTGCTGCAGCAGGGCATCGGCGACACCATACGGATTTCGCTCACCCCCGACCCCGGCGGAGACCGGTCGCGGGAAGTCGTCGTCGCGCAGGAAATCCTGCAGACCATGGGCTTGCGCTCGTTCACGCCGATGGTAATCGCCTGTCCCGGGTGCGGACGGACGACCAGCACGGTTTTTCAAGAGCTTGCCGACAAGATCCAGGCGCACCTGCGCCGGCAAATGCCACTCTGGCGCACGCAATATCCCGGCGTCGAGGAAATGCGCGTCGCCGTGATGGGCTGCGTGGTCAATGGACCGGGGGAAAGCAAGCACGCCAACATCGGCATCAGTCTGCCGGGTTCGGGCGAAACGCCGGTGGCGCCGGTATTCGTCGACGGCGTGAAGACCGTCACGTTGAAAGGCGGGCATATCGCCGAGGAATTTCATCGCCTGGTCGATGAGTACGTCTCCAGCCACTACGGCCGGTCCGATGGGCAAGGCGGGCGGGCGGGGACGAACAAAGACCAGGCCGCGCGGGCGCTCGGCTGAGCCTCCACGCAATCTCGAGACAAACAAGCTTCATGGTACAAACGATTCAGGCGGTCCGCGGGATGAACGACGTCCTGCCGGAACAGGCTCCGCTTTGGGAGTTTTTTGAAGAGACGGTGCGCGGCTGGCTGGCCCAGTACGGCTACCGCAACATCCGCATGCCGATCCTGGAAAAGACCGAGCTGTTCGTGCGCTCCATCGGCGAAGTCACCGACATCGTCGAGAAGGAAATGTACACGTTTGTCGACCAGTTGAACGGCGAAAGCCTGACCTTGCGGCCCGAAGGCACAGCGTCCTGCGTGCGCGCGATGATCGAGCACAATTTGCTCTACAACGGCGCGCAGCGGGTGTTCTATATCGGGCCGATGTTCCGCCACGAGCGGCCGCAGAAAGGCCGTTATCGCCAGTTTCATCAGGTCGGGGTCGAAGCGCTCGGTTTTCCGGGTCCGGACGTGGACGCGGAACACTTGGTCATGGGCGCAAGCCTGTGGCGGCGGCTGGGCCTCGAAAACCTGCAGCTCGAGATCAACACGCTGGGCAACACGGTTTCGCGCAGCCGCTATCGAACGCGCCTTATCGCCTACCTTGAAAGGCATGCCACGGGCGTCGACGAGGACGCGCGCCGACGGCTGTACAGCAACCCGCTGCGCGTGCTCGACAGCAAGAATCCGGCGATGCGTGACATTATTGCGGCAGCACCGAAACTTGCCGACGATCTGGATGACGAGTCGCGCCGGCATTTCGAAGCGTTGCAGGAATTGCTGAAGAATGCCGGGGTCGAGTACGCCGTCAATGAACGACTGGTACGCGGTCTGGACTATTACAATGATGTGGTCTACGAATGGACGACCACCGGGCTCGGTGCACAGGGTACGGTTTGCGCCGGCGGGCGTTACGACGGACTGATCGAACAGATCGGCGGCAAGCCCGCCCCAGCCTGCGGATTCGCAATGGGGATCGAACGATTGCTTGCGCTGCTGGGTGATTCTGCTGTTACAGTGCCGGCCCCAACTGCGGACGCCTACCTGGTCCATAGCGGTGAATCGGCAAGTCGCTTTGCCTGGAAGGTCGCGGAATCGTTGCGCGGGCGCGGCCTTTCGGTTGTCCTTCATTGCGGTGGCGGCAGTTTCAAATCGCAGATGAAACGAGCCGATGCCAGTGGCGCCCGGTTTGCCGTGATCATTGGCGACGATGAGGCGGGCAGGCAGGTGGTTTCCCTCAAGCCGATGCGCGAAGCCGGGAAGCAGGTGCAGGTCGATGCGCAACAAGCTGCTGCAATGATGCTCAAATCAGCCAAACCTTGATTCAATAACTACAGACTATTCCGACATGGCATTCGATCTCGAAGAACAGGAACAGATAGCCGAACTGAAGCAGTTCTGGAAACAATACGGCACGCTGATCATTACGCTGGCGGTGGCTGCGCTCGTGGCTTTCACGGCCACTCAGGGCTGGCGTTATTACAAACACAGCCAATCGGAGCAGGCCTCCACGCTGTTCACGAAGTTCGGCGACGCGGTGCGCAAGAACGACGTCAAGGAAATCCGCGTGCTCGGCAAACAGGTCATGGACGGATTCGGTTCGACCGCCTACGGCCCGACGGCAGCTCTGCTGCTCGCCAAGACCAATTACGAAAATGGCGACCTTGCCGGGGCTGCCGAGCAGCTGCAATGGGCGATCGAAAAAGCGAAGGACGCGGAAACCGCAGAGGTGGCGCGGCTGCGGCTGGCGAGCATCCGGCTCGACGAAAAAAAATACGATGAGGCGCTCCAGCTGCTGGAAACCAAACACAGTGCCGCATTGGAAACCTTATACGCCGACCTGCGCGGCGACGTCATGGTCGCGCAGGGAAAAGTTGCCGAGGCGCGGGCTGCTTACAAATTGGCGATCGACAAGAGCCTGCCCAATAGCAGTTACCGCAATGTCGTGCAGATCAAACTTGACGCCCTTGGGGGCGACAAGTGACCGGAGCGCAGTGGCGTCTGTGTCTGGTAGGGATGTCGCTGCTGGGCCTTGTGCTCGGTGGATGCGGCAGCAAGGGTCCCCAACCCGTGAAGCTGGTGGACTTCAAACCTTCGGCAAAACTGGTCCAGGCGTGGAGGGTGAACGTCGGCGACGCCGGCCATTACATCTTTACGCCGGCGATAGCAGGCGACAGCGTATTCGTGGCGAGCAATCGGGGCGACCTGCTGCGTCTCAAAGCCACAAACGGCAAGACGCTCTGGCGGGTCGACACCAAGGCGCCGCTATCCGGAGGCGTCGGTGTCGGCGCGAACATGGTGCTGGTCGGAACGTCGAAGGGCTCGGTGCTCGCCTACGACCTGGAGGGCAAACCGTTATGGCAATCGAAGGTATCGAGCGAAGTGCTCAGCGCGCCCCAGGCCGCCGGCGAATTCGTCGTCGTGCGCAGCGGCGACAGCCGCATTTTTGGCCTGGACGCACGGGACGGCTCGCGCCGCTGGGAATATCAGACGACGCCTCCGCCGCTCACGTTGCGCGCCAATCCGGGCGTGATCATCGTGGAAAGCTTTGTGATTGCCGGCATGCCGGCAGGCAAACTTGTCGTTTTGAACATTGCCAACGGCGGCCTGGTGTGGGAAACCGTAGTGGCGGCGTCGAAGGGAGACAACGAACTCGAGCGCATCACGGATATCGCCGGTCCGCCGCTGGTGGAGGCGGGCAGGGTATGCGCGGCTACGTTCCAGGGGCGGGTCGCATGCTATGAAACCCAGAAAGGCAGCCAGTTGTGGGCACGGCCGGCGTCCAGCGTCGGCAGCCTGGCCGCGGATGACCTGAGCGTGTATCTGTCGGAAGATACGGGCTCGGTGGTGGCGCTGGACAGGAATACCGGCGCCAGCGTGTGGAAGCAGGACAAACTCTCGTACCGCAACCTGAGCGCGCCGCTGGCAGCGAAGGATTACGTCGTGGTCGGAGACTTTGAAGGCCAGGTGCATTACCTGAAATTCGAGGATGGTTCGTTCGCCGCCCGCATCGCAACCGACGGAGGGGGCATCGCCGCCGCCCCGAAGCTGATCGACGACATGGTGCTGGTGCAGACCCGCAAGGGCGGCGTCTTCGCAATTACCGTCAAAAAATAACCACGTCCGCCAGGTTCCTGACGGCCACCCCAGTGTCCCCTTATTCCCAGTGAAACCCACCATCGTGCTGGTCGGCCGGCCGAATGTCGGCAAGTCGACCCTTTTCAATCGCATGACGAAGTCGCGCCAGGCCCTTGTGGCGGACCTTCCCGGCCTGACCCGCGATCGCCATTACGGTCACGGCGATTCGGGCGAGAAATCCTATCTGGTCGTGGACACCGGAGGATTCGAACCGGTGGCGAAAGACGGCATCTACAAGGAAATGGCGCGCCAGACACGCCAGGCCGTGGACGAAAGCGATTCCGTGCTGCTGCTGGTCGACGCGCGCCAGGGGCTCACACCACTCGACCGGCAGATTGCCGTTGAACTGCGCAAGACCGCGCGAAAGCTCTGGCTGGTGGTCAACAAGGCGGAGGGCCTGTCCCACGAGACTGCCGCCACTGAATTTCACGAACTCGGGCTGGGCGAACCCCTGACCGTATCGGCATCGCACGGCGACGGGGTGCACGAGTTGGTGGATGTCGTTCTCGCGGAATTTCCGGCCGGCGGCGACGCGGCGGAACCGGCTGGCAAACATCCGAAGATAGCGATCGTGGGCCGCCCGAACGTCGGCAAGTCGACCCTGGTCAATACCCTGCTCGGCGAGGAACGCGTGATTGCGTTCGACCAGCCCGGCACCACGCGCGACAGTATTTACATCGATTTCGAGCGCAACGGCCGCGCGTACACCCTGATCGATACCGCCGGCGTGCGTAGACGCGGGCGCATGGAGGACGTCGCGGAAAAATTTTCGGTCGTCAAGACGCTGCAGGCCATCGACGATTGCAATGTCGTGGTGCTCGTGCTCGATGTTACGCAGGATGTCTCCGACCAGGACGCGCACCTGGCGGGATTCATTCTCGAGTCCGGCCGTGCACTCGTAGTGGCAATCAACAAGTGGGATGCCGCGGGTGAAGAGTCGCGTGAAAAGGCCAGGCGCGATTACGGCCGCAAACTGAACTTTCTGGACTTCGCGCCGGTGCATTACATCAGCGCGCGTAACGGCGCCGGCGTCGCGGCGCTGCTCAGTTCGGCGAATGCGGCTTATGCTGCCGCCATGTCCAAGCTGTCGACGCCCAAACTGACACGGGTATTGCTCGCTGCGGTGCAAAAGCAGTCGCCGCCGCGCGACGGGGTCTCCCGTCCGAAGTTGCGCTATGCCCATCAGGGCGGCATGAATCCACCGCTGATCCTGATTCACGGCAATGCCTTGAATCGGGTACCGGATAGTTACCGACGCTATCTGGAACGCGCATTCATGACCGCATTCGATTTGCGTGGCACGCCCGTAAAGGTGTCGTTCAAGCAAGGCCGGAATCCCTTCGCCGGCCGCCGGAAGGCTTGAAATCCCCCGCGGCTTTCCGCGGGATGGTATTGCGCCCGAAAATCCAGTACAGTAAACACGGGTCGAAAAATAAAATAAGGAGCAGCCATGAGCGCGAAAGGCCAGTTGTTGCAAGACCCATTTCTGAATGCGTTGCGCAAGGAGCACGTGCCGGTGTCGATTTACCTGGTAAATGGAATCAAATTGCAGGGACAGATCGAATCGTTTGACCAGTACGTTGTATTGCTGAAGAACACGGTGACGCAGATGGTCTACAAGCACGCGATTTCCACCGTCGTGCCCGCGCGTCCGGTGAACTTGTCTCTGGAGCATGAGTCCGAAGACTGAGTGTTCGTCGATCCCGTTTCATCCGTTTTGGACTTTCCGCCTTTGTGGTCATCCCGATCCCCGGGATGCGAGGTTTGAGTTCGCGCGCTGGCGGCGCCGGTCCCGGTTTCCTGTCCCTCTGAATGTTTGATCGTCCACGCGGCGGCGACCGCGCCATCCTCGTCAGCCTGGATTTCGGCAATGTGGATTTCGCCGAGTCTCAGGACGAAATCCGCCGCCTGGCCGAAAGCGCCGGCGTCGAACCCGTCGCAGTCATCAAGGGCAAGCGACACCGGCCCGACGCGGCCACTTTTGCGGGCGCGGGCAAGGTCGACGAGATCGCGGCAGCGGTGCAATCCGCCGCCGCATCCCTGGTGCTGTTCAACCACGATTTATCCCCCGCGCAGCAGCGTAACCTGGAGAAGCGCTTCGAGTGCCGCGTGGTGGACCGCAGCAGCCTGATACTGGACATCTTTGCGCAAAGGGCGCGTTCGCACGAAGGCAAGTTGCAGGTCGAACTGGCCCAACTCGAGCATCTGGCGACGCGTCTGGTACGGGGCTGGACTCACCTGGAGCGCCAGAAAGGCGGGATCGGCCTGCGCGGGCCGGGCGAAACCCAGCTCGAGACCGACCGCCAGTTGCTGCGCAGACGCGTGAAAGTGCTCAAGGACAAGCTCGACACGGTGCATCGCCAGCGGCAGACCCAGCGCCGCGCCCGCCAGCGCGGCCAGGCCTTGTCGGTTTCGCTGGTCGGCTATACCAATGCCGGCAAGTCGACATTGTTCAACCGGCTTACCCACAGCGAAGCTTATGCGGCCGACCAGTTGTTCGCGACCCTGGATACCACTTCGCGGCGCATCAGCGGGGCCGACGGCGCGGCCATCATCATGTCGGATACGGTGGGCTTCATCCGTGATCTTCCGCACACTCTGGTGGCGGCATTCAGCGCAACGCTGGAAGAAACCGGGCGTGCCGATTTGTTGCTGCATGTGGTGGATGCGGCAAGCCCGGCGCGCGACGATCAGATCGCGGAAGTGAACAAGGTACTGGTTGAAATCGGCGCGGATTGCGTTCCTCAAGTCGTGGTGTTCAACAAGATCGATGCGGCTGGACTGCAACCCGGCGTCGAGCGGGATCAGTATGGTAAAATCGCATCAGTCCGCGTTAGCGCGAAAACCGGTGCAGGCGTCGAGTTTCTGCGCTCCATGCTGGCTGAATTGCACGAAACGCAGCGCAACGCCACCGGCGTTGTCGCAGCCTGAATACGAAGGCCCTGGTCCGGGCCGGGCCTCCTGTCAAATTGAAAGCAAGCACGAATGGCATTGAATGATCCGCAGTGGGGGAAGCGCGGCAACGACGGGCCGCCCGATCTCGATGAGTTATGGCGTCGTCTGAATCAGCGGTTGAACGCCCTGTTTGGCGGCAAGGGCGGGGGTGGCAGCCAGCCGCCGCGGCCGAGCGCGCGTCAGTTCGGTGGCGGGTTCGGCCTGCTGATCATCCTGGTACTGGTGGTCTGGCTGGCCAGCGGCTTTTATATCGTCGATGCCAGCCAGCGCGGCGTGGTGCTGCGCTTCGGAAAATTCGTCGGAATAACGGAGGCGGGCCCACGCTGGCACCTGCCGTGGCCCGTCGAATCCGCCGAGGTCGTCAATGTGACGGGTGTTCGCACGATCGAGATCGGTTATCGCAACAACGTCAAGAGCAAGGTGCAGAATGAATCGTTGATGATCACCGACGACGAGAACATCATCGACATCCAGTTCGCAGTCCAGTACATCCTCAAGGATCCCAGGGATTACCTGTTCAACAATCGCGATGCCGACAAGTCGGTGATGCAGGCGTCCGAATCCGCGATCCGTGAGGTGGTCGGCAAGAACAAAATGGATTTCCTGCTTTCCGGCGGCAAGGAAAAAATCGTCGAAACGGTGACCATCCTGCTGCAGAAAATCCTCGACCGCTATAAAACCGGAATCACCGTCACAAGGGTGACCATGCAGGACGCCCAGGCGCCCGAGGAGGTCCAGGCCGCTTTCGCCGATGCGGTAAAGGCCGGTCAGGATCGGGAGCGGCAGATCAACGAGGGGCAGTCGTATTTCAACGATGTCGTGCCGAAGGCGAAAGGCACTTCCGCACGGCTGCTGCAGGAAGGCGAAGGTTACCGGCAGAGCGTGATCGCGAACGCCGAAGGCGAGGCCTCCCGTTTCAGCCAGATTGTCACCGAGTACAGCAAGGCACCGGTGGTCACCCGCCAGCGCCTTTACCTCGACGCAATGCAGCAGGTGCTTTCGAATTCCAGCAAAGTCGTGGTCGACCAAAAAAGCGGCAGCAACCTGCTTTACCTGCCTCTGGACAAACTCATGCAGCTGGGTGCCAGTACCAACGCGCCCGCGGACACGAACACAAAGGCCGTTCCCGAACCGAACCTGCCCACACCGGCGCCGGCAGAAGCTTCGCCGCGGTCGCGCGATGCATTCCGCAATCGCGAGAGGGAGGCACGATGAAATTCAACGTGAGCAGCGTGCTGATCGCAATCGTTGTCGCGTTGGTCGTGGCCAGCCTGAGTCTGTTTACCGTCGATCAGCGCCAGAATGCGATCGTCTTCCGGCTCGGCGAAATCGTTTCGGTGAAAACGCAGCCAGGACTGTTCTTCAAGGTGCCGCTGGTCGATAACGTGCGTTATTTCGACTCCCGTATCCTTACGCTGGATGCCGAAGAGGCGCAAAGGTTTGTCACGTCCGAGAACAAGCCGGTATTGGTGGATTCCTTCGTAAAATGGCGCATCGTCGACGTCAAGCAGTATTACGTCAGCGTGCAGGGTGACGAAATTCTCGCACGCGTGCGGTTGGCGCAGGCTGTCAATGGCAGTCTGCGCGAAGAGTTCGGCAAGCGCACGATTCACGAAGTTGTATCCGGCGAGCGCGAGCAGATCATGGATCTGATGCGCGAGCGGGCGGACCAGATCGCGCGCGAGATCGGCGTCCAGGTCCTCGATGTACGATTGAAGCGAGTCGACTTCACGCCCGAGATCAGCGAATCCGTGTATGGCCGGATGCAGGCCGAGCGCAAGCGCGTGGCCAACGAGTTGCGTTCGACGGGCTTTGCCGAGGCCGAGAAAATCCGCGCCGATGCGGACAAGCAACGCCAGGTGGTGATTGCCCAGGCATACCGTGACGCGCAGCGTCTGAAGGGCGATGGAGACGCCAAGGCTTCCACGATTTACGCGCGAGCCTTCGAGCGCAATCCCGAGTTCTACGCGTTCTATCGCAGCCTGGAAGCCTATCGGCAAAGCTTCAAGAACAAAGGAGACTTGCTGATACTCGAACCGAATTCGGAATTCTTCAAGTACCTGAAGAACCCGGCGGGACGCGCAAAATAGTCAACAGCGTTGGGAGGCGGGATGCCGCTTGCGCGCGGTGGGAAGGCGACGATGGAAGCCTATACGAATACCCTGATGGTGGCCGTCGCGGTGATGCTGGTCATCGAGGGGCTGCTTCCCTTCCTGTTGCCGGCGGTATGGCGCGATATGTTCCGCCGGCTGACCGCGATGTCGGACGGGCAGATTCGTTTCGTGGGGCTTTCCTCCATGCTGACCGGACTGCTGCTGCTTTTCCTGACGAAATAGACCAACATGACCGTTTGAATCGTAGCAATCCGCACGGGTCGTTTTCGCGCGTCGACTGATCATGCAGAAATGGCTGCTCCCTGAGTACATCGAAGATCTCCTGCCCGGCGAGGCGGCGAGGGTGGAAATATTGCGCCGTCGCATCCTCGACCTGTTTTTTGTCCACGGCTATGAACTGGTCGTTCCGCCGATGCTGGAATACGTCGAATCCCTGCTGACGGGCACAGGGCATGACCTGGACCTGAGGACCTTCAAGCTGGTGGACCAGTTGTCCGGGCGGATGCTCGGCTTGCGCGCGGACATGACACCCCAGGTGGCGCGCATCGATGCACATTTGCTCAACCGGCAGGGTGTTACCCGACTGTGTTACGCGGGCACCGTGCTGCATACGCAGCCCTCGGGATTGCTGCGCACCCGCGAGCCGATGCAGATCGGTGCCGAGATCTATGGTCACGCCGGACTGGAAAGCGACGTCGAAATACAGACGCTGATGCTGCGTGCGTTGCAGGCGACGGGTGTAACGGGCGTGCATCTCGATATCGGCCATGTGGCTGTATTCCGTTCCCTGGTTACCCGGGCCGGCGCGACCGCGCGTGAGGAGGCGGATTTGTTTCAGGTACTGCAGGCCAAGGACGTACCGGCATTGCGCGAACTGTCGAACGGGCTCGATTCGGCGACACGGGACGCTTTGATGCTGCTGCCCGAACTCTACGGTGGAACCGAGATACTGGACACCGCGCGCAAGCGCCTGCCGCCGTATCCGGAGCTGATCGACTGCCTCGATGCGCTCGCGACAATCGGCGGGCAGTTGAACGGTCATGTGAAGGAACTGTGCTTCGATCTCGCGGAGCTGCGCGGCTATCATTATCACAGCGGCGTGGTGTTCGCGGCTTATGCCGGCAACCGCCCGGAAGCGATTGCGCGCGGCGGACGTTACGATGAAGTCGGCCGTGCCTTCGGCCGCGCGCGACCGGCGACCGGATTCACGATGGATCTGCGCGAGCTTGCCGAGATGGCTAACGAAGAGACCCGGCCTGAACGCATACTCGCACCGTACCGGCCGTCTGACGCCGGCCTGCAGTCCGAGGTCGCGAGGTTGCGGGCGGGCGGTGCGGTCGTCGTGTCGGACCTGCCCGGGCACGAGGCAAGCCGCGCGGAACTCGATTGTTCGCAGAGGCTGGTCGAGAAGGCGGGCGCCTGGAGACTGGAGCCCCTGGGTTCGGACCAGCGAAGCCGGAAACCAACGAAGCACAATCAGAGGTCCTGATGGCAAGCAACGTCGTGGTCATCGGCACCCAGTGGGGTGACGAAGGCAAGGGAAAGGTGGTCGACTGGCTGACCGATCACGCGCAGGGCGTGGTCCGTTTCCAGGGCGGACATAACGCCGGACATACTCTGGTCATCGCCGGGCGCAAACAGATCCTGCGGCTTATTCCATCCGGCATCCTGCGCGCAGGCGTCAGTTGCTACATCGGCAATGGCGTGGTCCTGTCGCCGACCGCGTTGCTGCAGGAGATCGCGGAACTGGAAACGGCCGGGGTGGATGTGCGCTCGCGGCTGAAGATCAGCGATGCCTGCCCGCTCATTCTCGCCTATCACGTGGCGATCGATCAGGCACGCGAGGTTGCGAAGGGCGCCGAAAAAATCGGCACGACCGGCCGCGGCATAGGACCGGCTTACGAGGACAAGGTCGCGCGCCGGGCGATCCGCCTGCAGGATTTGTTCGTTCCCGGGCGGTTCGGGGAAAAACTGCGCGAAGTGCTCGATTTCCACAATTTCGTACTGGAGCATTATCTGAAGGCAAAGCCGGTCGATTTTCAGAAGACGCACGACGAAACCCTTGCATTGCGCGACCAGCTTGCACCGATGGTGGCCGATGTGCCGCGTGCGCTTTATGACGCGCACCGTGGCGGCAAGAATCTGCTGTTCGAAGGCGCGCAGGGAACGCTGCTCGATATCGATCATGGAACTTATCCATTCGTGACTTCGAGCAATTGCGTGGCTGGCGCGGCTGCGGCGGGTGCCGGCGTCGGCCCGCAAATGCTGCATTACGTGCTCGGCATCACCAAGGCCTACACGACACGGGTAGGATCGGGGCCGTTTCCGACCGAACTGGACGACGATATAGGAGAACAGTTGCGCACACGGGGGAAGGAATTCGGTTCGGTGACCGGGCGTCCGCGGCGCTGCGGCTGGTTCGATGCCGCTGCGCTCAAGCGTTCAGTGCAGATCAACGGGGTGTCTGGTTTGTGCATCACCAAGCTGGACGTGCTCGATGGCGTTGAGGCGCTGCAAGTCGGTGTCGGTTACAACCTCGGCAGCGAACGCATCGACATTCTTCCGTCCGGCGCCGACGCATTGGCCGGCTGCGAACCGATTTACGAGGAGATTCCGGGCTGGACGCAGAGCACCGTCGGAATTACCCGTTACGAAGAGTTGCCCGCGAATGCACGTAATTATCTCAAGCGCATCGAACAGGCCTGCGGCGTGCCGGTGGATATGATTTCCACCGGTCCCGATCGCGACGAAACCATCGTCCTGCGCCATCCATTCGAGCCGATGTAGGGACTGCGCAGGCGAAGGAATGCAGAGAAAAGAATTGTCCGGGGTTTTCGATCTGGTGCGAGAAGAGAACGCAAACTTCTTCGCTAACGCGCTGATTGCTAATGTCGGTAACCAATGTGGATTGCAGATATACCCCCAAAAGTACCCCCAAAAAGGGTATGGATTTCTGCCGAGAAGAGGACTCGAACCTCCACAGTGTTGCCACCGCCAGGACCTGAACCTGGTGCGTCTACCAATTCCGCCATCTCGGCACGGAAGGGCGCAAAATGTAATGGGAAAGTGCTGCCTTGTCAACGCAGCGGCGCTCGCCTCCAACCGATTGTCGGAATGAAAACCACCAAGAAAACTTCCAAGTCCGCCGGCGGCAAGACTGCTGCGCGTGGGCGCGCCACGGACATCCGTGCGCGCGATCCTTTTCTCCAGCGCGAGCAATCGCGTTACGAACATCCGCTGCCCAGCCGCGAACATATACTCGATGTCCTGCTTGAACAGGGCGTTCCGGTTTCAGTGGACAAGATGACGCAGTTGCTTTCCATCGCGCCGCATGAAACCGAGCCGTTCGAGCGTCGTCTGGGTGCCATGGAGCGCGACGGCCAGATCATGCGCAACCGCAAGAATGCGATTTGCGTGGTCGACAAACTCGATCTGGTCAAGGGCAAAGTGCAGGGCCATCCGGACGGGTTCGGCTTTCTGGTGCGCGACGGTGAGGGAGAGGACTTGTTCTTGCATCCGGGTGAGATGGCCAAGGTATTGCACGGCGATCGGGTAGTCGCGCGCGAAGGCGGCATCAATGCGCGCGGCCGGCGCGAAGGGCATATCGTCGAGGTGCTCGAGCGCGCCAATGTCAGAGTGGTTGGCCGCTTCCTGAATGAGCACGGCATCGGCGTCGTGGCGGCGGAGGATCGCCGCATCAGCCAGGATATTCTGATACCGGCGGGCGCGACAGGCGGTGCCAAAGCTGGCCAGGTCGTGATTGCTGAAATCATCGAGCAGCCGCAGCGCCATGCGCAACCGGTCGGACGCATCGTCGAGGTGCTCGGCAATTACGCCGATCCGGGGATGGAAATCGAAATCGCGCTGAGAAAGCACGATCTGCCGCACGAATTTTCCGCTGAAGTCGAGAAGGCGGCCGCGAAATTCCCCTCCGGGGTTACCGAGAAGGACCTAAACGGGCGCGAGGATCTGCGCAATCTGCCGCTGGTGACGATCGATGGCGAGACGGCCAAGGATTTCGACGATGCAGTCTATTGCGAGCGCCGCGGCAAGGGATACAAGCTCTGGGTGGCCATTGCCGACGTCGGCCACTACGTACGGCACGGCGATGCAATCGACCTCGAAGCGCGCGAGCGGGGCAATTCAGTCTACTTTCCCCGCCGCGTAATCCCGATGTTGCCGGAGGTGTTGTCGAACGGTCTGTGTTCGCTGATGCCGAAGGTCGACCGCTTGTGCATGGTGTGCGAAATGGACATTTCGGCGCGCGGCGAGATTGCCGTTTACCGCTTCTACCCGGCGGTGATGCATTCGCGAGCCAGGCTGACGTATACCCGGGTCGCACAGGCCATCGAAGATCCGCACGGCGAGCCTGCACGCGAACTCAAGGACCTGGTGCCGCATCTGCAGGCGCTGCACGCTCTGTATCAGGGTCTGGTCAAGGCGCGCGCATTGCGCGGTGCGATCGACTTCGAGACGGTCGAGACGCAGATGTTTTTCGACGACGGCGGCAAGATCGAGCGCATCGTTCCGACGCAGCGCAACGACGCCCACCGGCTCATAGAGGAATGCATGCTCGCGGCAAATGTTTGCGCGTCTGATTTCCTGTCGAGCAACGATCATCCTGCGCTATATCGCGTGCACGAGGGGCCGACGCCGGAAAAACTTGCGGCGCTGCGCGAGTTCCTGCGCGAATTCGGCCTGCAACTCACCGGCGGCGACGACCCCCAGGCCAAGGACTATGCGCGGCTGCTGGAAAAAATCAAGTCGCGTCCGGATGTGCAGTTATTGCAGACGGTGATGCTGCGCTCGCTGAGGCAGGCGGTTTACAGCCCGGACAACGTCGGTCATTTCGGCCTGGCGTATGAGGCTTATACGCACTTTACTTCACCAATCCGGCGCTATCCGGACCTGCTCATCCACAGGTCGATCAATGCGGTTCTCGCCGGCGCCCGCTACGAACCCGGTAACTGGCAGGAATTGGGTACGCATTGCTCGGAAACCGAGCGCCGTGCCGATGAAGCGACGCGTGACGTCGAGGCCTGGCTCAAGTGCTACTACATGCAGGATCGCATCGGCGAGCACTTCACGGCCACTGTCAGCGGCGTCACCAGCTTCGGTGTTTTCGTTGCCCTTCACGAGGTTTACGTGGAAGGCCTGGTACACATCTCCGAGCTGGGCGCCGACTATTTCCATTTCGACGCAACAAAACATCAACTGCTCGGCGAGCGCACCGGAAAGCGTTTCCGGCTGGGCGATCGCATTCCCGTGAAACTCGTGAGGGTCGATCTGGAAACGGCCAAAATCGACTTCGTGCTCGATGAGGCAGCGAAAGACCCGCGATGACCGGCAGGCGGGTCGTGTACGGTTTGCACGCGGTGACGGCTGCACTGAAACGCAGGCCGGAAGCGGTGTTCGAAGTATTCCTCGATTCCGGCCGAGGCGACCCCCGTGCGCGGCGGGTTGCGGATCTGGCGAAGGCGGCGGGCGTGCGGCTGCACGAGGCGGATGGCCAGCGCCTGGATGGATTCGCCAAAGGCGGCCGGCATCAGGGCGTTGCGGCCTTTGTCGAGGAAGTTGCCCTTGCCGCTTCGCTGAACGAAGTGCTGGACGATCTCGTGGAGCCAGCCTTACTGCTGGTGCTGGATGGAGTGCAGGACCCGCACAATCTGGGTGCCTGTCTCAGGGTCGCGGACGGCATGGGCGTCCACGCGATTGTTGCGCCCAAAGACCGTGCTGCCGGTCTGAACGCCACCGTCCACAAAGTGGCTTCCGGTGCGGCGCAAAGCGTGCCTTTCATTCCCGTTACGAATCTCGCAAGAGCGTTAAGGGAACTGAAAGATAAGGGAATTTGGGTGGTTGGAACGGCCGGAGGCGAAGCCCGGACCCTGTTCGACGCAAAATTATCCGGTCCGCTGGCGCTGGTCCTGGGAGCTGAGGGTGAGGGGCTCCGCAGGCTGACCCGAGAGACCTGCGACGAACTGATATCGATTCCGATGCTCGGGCAGGTGGATAGCCTGAACGTCTCCGTCGCGGCCGGCATCTGCCTGTACGAGGCCCGCCGTCAGCGGCATGCGTGGTCTGGCAGTTAAGCCTTTGACCATGCGCGAAAAAGGTTGAGGCGGGGCGCGTGCCGCTGATATACTTTCAAGTTAACCGCAGTCACTTCCGATTGCGGTAATCCACACGCCAGCCAAGTATGGGTGCCCGCACAGGGTCCGGCAGGCGGAGGCTTAACCCTTACAGGAGAAGTTCATGTCGGTCACCATGCGTCAAATGCTGGAAGCGGGTGTGCATTTCGGACATCAGACCCGCTACTGGAATCCGAAGATGGCGCCTTTCATCTTCGGCCATCGCAACAAGATCCACATCATCAATCTCGAGAAGACCCTGGTCATGTACCAGGAAGCGGTGAAATTCGTGCGCCAGCTTTCCTCGAACAAAGGCAGCATTCTCTTCGTTGGCACCAAGCGCCAGGCGCGTGAAATCGTCCGGGAAGAGGCGATGCGTGCGGCCACCCCGTTCGTGGACCATCGCTGGCTCGGCGGGATGCTGACCAATTTCAAGACCGTGAAGCTTTCGATCAAGCGCCTGCGCGACATGGAACTGATGGTGCAGGACGGCTCGCTCGAGAAGCTGTCGAAGAAGGAGCAGCTCACCTTCCAGCGCGAATTGGTGAAACTCGATCGCAGCCTGGGCGGCATCAAGGAAATGAACGGGCTGCCCGACGCGCTCTTCGTCATCGATGTCGGCTATCAGAAGGGCGCAATTACCGAAGCCAACAAGCTTGGCATCCCGGTGGTCGGCGTTGTCGATACCAACCATTCGCCCGACGGGGTGGACTACGTCATTCCAGGAAACGACGACGCCAGCCGCGCGGTGCGCCTGTACGCGCGTGGGATTGCCGACGCGATCCTCGACGGGCGCAGCCAGACCATCAAGGAAATCGTCAGCGACGAATTCGTGGAAGTCGACAGCTCGGAAGAACAGGCTACGGCCTGAACGGCGCAGTCGCCGGAAAAAAGGGGCGCACGCCCCTTTTTTTGCAACTGGATCTTTAATGGGAATTCTGTACGGACGCGGGCAATCTGGAAAAGTGCACGGCAGCAAGGAGCAGACAAGAATGGCGGACATTACCGCGGGCATGGTCAAGGAACTGCGCGAGCGCACCGGGCTCGGCATGATGGAGTGCAAGAGAGCGCTGGAAGAAGCCGGCGGCGACATGAAGAAGGCCGAGGACCTGCTGCGCATCAAGAGCGGCGCCAAGGCAGGCAAGATGGCGGGCCGGGTGGCGGCGGAAGGTGCTATCGGCGTCTATGTTTCCGCAGACGGCAAGTTGGGTGCTCTGGTCGAAGTCAATTGTGAAACCGACTTTGTTGCAAAGGATGCGAACTTCGCAGGGTTCGTGAAATCGGTGGCCGAAATTGCGGCGCTCAAGGGAATCACCGACGTTGACGCTCTGGCCAGAACGGAGTTGTCTCCCGGCCAGACCGTCGAGGCGTCGCGTCAGGCGCTGGTCATGAAGCTGGGCGAAAACATGAGCGTGCGCCGCGTCGCGGTTCACAAAGCCAGGGGCAAGCTCGCGTACTACCTGCACGGCACCCGGATCGGCGTAATGCTGGACCTGGAGGGCGGGGACGACGTGCTCGGCAGGGATTTGTCGATGCACATTGCGGCTTCCAAGCCGATTTCGGTTTCCAGGGATCAGGTGTCCGCGGAACTCATTTCGCACGAACGCGAGATCGCCAAGGCACGCGCATTGGAATCCGGCAAACCGGCCAATATCATCGACAAGATCGTCGAGGGCAGCGTGCAGAAATATCTCGCCGAAGTCACGCTGCTCGGCCAGCCTTTTGTGAAGGACGACAAGGTTACGGTCGAAAAACTGCTGGCTTCCCGGGGCGCCAGGGTCAATGCTTTCACAATGTTCATTGTCGGCGAAGGCATCGAGAAGAAATCGAGCGATTTTGCCGCTGAAGTGGCCGCGCAAGCCGCGCAGGCGCGCTGAAAAGGGGTTCGTGCGCGGATGAAACCGGCCTATAAGCGCGTCCTGCTCAAACTGTCGGGGGAAGCCCTGATGGGGGACGATCCTTATGGCATCAACCGCGAAACGATCGACCGCATCACCGCCGAGGTCAAGGAAATACTGGATCTGGGCGTCGAGGTGGGCGTAGTCATCGGCGGGGGCAACATCTTTCGCGGCGTGGCGCCGGCAGCGGCGGGGATGGATCGTGCCACCGCGGATTATATGGGCATGCTCGCCACGGTCATGAACGCGCTCGCATTGCAGGACGCAATGCGGCGGCAGGGGCTCAAGAGCAGGGTTTTGTCGGCGCTCAGCATCGAGCAGGTCGCGGAGCCGTATATCCGCGGCAAGGCGATGCGCTACCTCGAGGAGGGACGGGTGGTGATTTTTGCAGCCGGCACCGGAAATCCCTTCTTTACCACCGACACGGCCGCGGCGCTGCGTGGACTGGAAATGAATGTGGACATCGTGTTGAAAGCGACCAAGGTGGACGGCGTCTATACCGATGATCCGAAAACGCATCCGGACGCGATGCGTTACCAGCGCATCAGTTTCGACGAGGCGATCGTGAAAAAGCTCAAGGTCATGGACGCTACCGCGCTGACGCTGTGCCGTGACCAGAAGCTTCCGATCTGCGTGTTCAGCATATTCAAGTCTGGTGCATTGACGAGGGTGGTGCTGGGCGAGGACGAGGGCACATTGGTCTACGCCTGAGGAGCCGTTAGGAGGATGACGACATGAGCGTTGCAGACGTAAAGAAATCGGCCGATCAGAAAATGCACAAGACGCTGGAAACACTGAAGGCCGATCTGGGCAAGGTTCGCACGGGGCGCGCCCACACCGGCATTCTCGATCATGTCCAGGTGGACTATTACGGCAGTGCCACGCCGTTGAACCAGGTCGCAAACCTGTCTCTGCTCGATGCCCGCACCATCAGCGTAACGCCCTGGGAAAAGAAAATGGTTGCGGCGATCGAGAAGGCGATCCGCGAGTCGGGCCTGGGACTCAATCCCTCTTCGATGGGCGAGGTGATCCGGGTGCCGATGCCGGCCCTGACCGAAGAGCGCCGGCGCGATCTGACCAAGGTCGTGCGGGGAGAGGCCGAGAACGCCCGGGTCGCCGTGCGCAACGTCCGCCGCGATGCCAATACCGGATTGAAGGAGTTGCTCAAGAGCAAGGCGATTTCGGAAGATGAAGATCGCCGCGCGCAGGATGAAATCCAGAAACTCACCGATCGCTATATAGGCGAGATCGACAGGGCCCTCGCGGCCAAGGAAGTCGATCTGATGGCCGTCTGACATCCCGCGTGTTCAACAGCTCCACCATCACGGTACCTCCGGTCGGCGCAGTCCCACGCCACGTGGCCATCATCATGGATGGCAACGGACGCTGGGCGAAAAGCCGTTTTCTGCCGCGTGTTGCCGGGCACAGGCGCGGCCTCGAGGCGGTCCGCGCCGTCACCAAAGCCTGCGTGACGCAGGGCGTGCGATATCTGACGCTGTTCGCCTTCAGCAGCGAAAATTGGCGGCGCCCGAAGGACGAGGTGTCGTTCCTGATGGAGCTGTTTGTGATCGCGCTCGAGCAGGAAGTCGCCAAGCTGCACGAAAACCGCATCCGGCTGAAAGTCGTCGGCGATCTTTCCAGTTTCGAGCCGAGACTCATCAGGATGATTGCCGAGGCCGAACTGCTGACGGCGGCCAACGACGGACTCACACTGACCATCGCCGCGAACTATGGTGGCCGCTGGGACATTCTGCAGGCCGTCAACCGCATGGCCGGTGATCTGGCCCAGCCGCCGGGAGGGTATCGCGAGGCACACCTTGCGCCGTATCTTGCGATGAACTATGCGCCCGAGCCGGATCTGTTCATCCGCACCGGCGGCGAACAGCGCATCAGTAATTTCCTGCTCTGGCAGCTTGCCTATGCCGAGTTCTATTTCACCGATGAACTCTGGCCCGACTTCAATGGGCAATCGCTGAGTCGCGCGATCGATTCCTATCGCAGCCGCGAGCGTCGCTTCGGTAGAACGAGCGAGCAGCTCAGCGGCGAAACGCCGGCTGATGCACTGCGTGAGTCCGGTGGGGATTCCCGCTAACGCGAAGGCGGCGGACGGCGGCGCCGCCCGGTCCGCGCTCAAACAACGTGTACTGACCGCCCTCGTGCTGGTGCCGCTGCTGCTCGCGAGCCTGTTCCTGCTGCCCGGTATCGGATGGCAACTGCTGACTTGCCTGCCGATCGCGCTGGCCGCCGGGGAATGGGCGCGTCTGGGTGGCTTCCGGCGCACGTTTCGCGTCGCTTTCGTCGGCATCGTGCTGGCGAGTTGTCTCGCATTCGTCGCGGCATTTTTAAATATCGGGAATTGGGGTCGTGCCGGCGATCTTTCGCATCTGCTGCTCGTGGCGGCATTGATGTTCTGGACGATTGCGGTGCCGCTGTGGCTGTATCGCGGGTGGCGCGTAACGCAGCCGCTGCTTTTCGGCGCCGTCGGCTGGACTGTCCTGGTCCCGGCATGGCTCGCGGCCGTTTTCCTGCAAAGATCGCCGTGGTTGTTGCTGGCCACCTTGCTCGTGGTATGGATTGCCGATACCGCTGCCTATTTTGCCGGCCGCCGCTTCGGCCGCCGCAAACTCGCGCCCCGGATCAGTCCCGGCAAAAGCTGGGAGGGTGTGACCGGGGCCTTCGTTGCCGTGCTGGTCTACGGACTGGCCGCAAGTTTGGTACTGCAGCCGTCGGCGAATATCTATGAACGCGTGGTCACATTGATTTTTGTCTGCGCATTGACGGTGATCAGCATTGTCGGCGATCTGTTCGAGTCGTGGATCAAGCGCGGGGCGGGAGCCAAAGACAGCGGCAGTCTCTTGCCCGGCCATGGCGGCGTACTCGACCGCATCGACAGTCTCACGGCGGCGTTGCCGTTCGCTGCGCTGTATTTTCTGCCGGTGCTTGCGCCAGCATGAAGCGGCTTGCGATTCTCGGGTCGACGGGCAGCATCGGCGCCAACACGCTTGCGGTGGTGGATCGCCACCCAGACCGGTTCGAAGTCGTGGCGTTGTCGGCGGATCGGCAAGTCGATCGCCTGTTCGATCAGTGCCGCCGGTACCGGCCACGATATGCCGCGATGGCGGACGCGGCGTGCGCCGGGCAACTCCGGCTGAAGATTCGCGAGTCGGGAATTAACTGCGAAGTGCTATCCGGCGCCGCCGCGCTCGAGCAGATCGCCGCTGCTCCGGAAATCGATGCGGTGATGGCGGCGATCGTCGGTGCGGCGGGTTTGCGCTCGACGCTGGCGGCCGCCCGTGCCGGCAAGCAGTTGTTGCTCGCCAACAAGGAGGCGCTGGTGATGGCCGGCGGTCTGCTGATGGATGCGGTCGCGGCCAGCGGCGCGATGCTGCTGCCGATCGACAGCGAGCACAATGCGATTTTCCAGGCTTTGCCGCGCGACTTCGACGGCAGTTTTGCCCGCGCCGGCGTCAGACGCCTGTGGCTGACCGCATCGGGCGGGCCGTTTCTGCGCACGGCGCGCGACATGCTCGACAAGGTGACCCCGGAGCAGGCCTGTGCCCACCCGAAATGGATCATGGGGCGGAAAATCTCCGTCGATTCGGCGACGCTGATGAACAAGGGCCTCGAAGTCATCGAAGCGAGCTTCCTGTTCAAGGCGAAACCGGCACAGATCGAGGTGGTCATCCATCCGCAAAGCATCGTGCATTCATTGGTCGAATACGTCGACGGGTCCGTGCTGGCGCAGCTCGGCAACCCCGACATGCGCACGCCGATTGCTCATGCGCTCGCCTATCCGGAACGCATCGATCCCGGCGTGCAATCGCTGGACCTGTGTGCCATCGGCGCGCTGCAATTCGAACGGCCGGACCTTGATCGTTTTCCTTGCCTGGGGTTGGCTTATCGCGCTCTCGATGCGGGCGGCAATGCACCGATCGTACTGAACGCTGCCAACGAGGTGGCGGTGGCAAGTTTTCTGTCCGGGCGCCTGGCGTTTGCGCGCATTGCGGGTTTTGTCGAAGAGGTGCTCGCGCGCATCACGCCCAATCGCGTGCGCACGCTCGAAGAGGTATTGGCGGCGGACGCGCAAGCGCGCGCCGTGGCCGAACAACAGTTGGGCGCCGTTGGGATGTCCCGATAATCATGCCTATCTTGTCGACCCTGGTTGCATTTGTCGTCGCACTCGGTTTGCTGATTGTGTTCCACGAACTGGGACACTTTCTGGTTGCGCGCCTGTGCGGCGTGAAGGTGCTGCGCTTTTCAGTAGGCTTCGGACTACCGTTGTGGCGCCGAAAATTCGGAACCGATCAGACGGAGTGGGCGATATCGGCCTTTCCGCTGGGCGGCTACGTCAAGATGCTCGATGAACGCGAAGGACCGGTCGCGGCGCAAGAGCGCCATCGCGCGTTCAACAGGCAATCCGTGGCAAAGCGCTTCGCCATTGTGCTTGCCGGACCGATGGCCAATTTCCTGCTTGCCATTCTGCTTTACTGGGTGTTGTTCATGCATGGGGTTCCCGGTATCCGACCGATCGTCGGCGCCCCGATTCCAGGCACGCCGGCGGCGCGGGCCCAGCTGGCGCCGGGTGAGTTGATCGCCCGCATAGACGGCGCCGAGGCGCCGACCTGGCAGGACGTCAGATGGGCGCTACTGGAGCATTCGCTGCGCAAGGGCGTCGTCGAGTTGGAGATGCATACCGAGCGCGGCGACATACAGTTCCGGCGACTCGATCTGTCGTCCATCGGGCCGGAAAAGATTGACGTCGATCTGCTGCAGGCCATCGGATTGACGCGTTATCAGCCACCGCTCAAGCCGGTAATCGGGCGCCTGATCGCGGGCGGTGCGGGCGAGCGCGATGGCCTCAAGGAAGGTGACGAGGTCGTGGAAGTCGATGGGCAGGCCATTTCCGGATGGGAAGAGCTGGTGGCGGCGATTAGTGCGGCGCCGGCGCGCACGCTGCAGTTAAAGATTCTGCGCGGGGGCACGGCGTATCAACTTGCCGTGACGCCCGAATCGAAGCAGGAGGCAGGCAAGACGCTGGGGCGCATCGGCGCCGCTCCGAAAATAGACGAAGTGGCGGTCAAGCGCCTGCTTACCGAAATCCGCTATGGTCCGGTCGAATCCGTGACGAGAGCCGCCGGGCGTACCTGGAACGTATCGACGTTTACGCTCAAAATGCTCGGCAAGATGATTGTCGGCGACGTTTCGCTGAAGAACCTGAGCGGGCCGATCACCATTGCCGACTATGCCGGGCAGTCCGCCCAGCTCGGGTGGCTGGCGTATCTGAGCTTCCTGGCATTGATCAGCATCAGCCTCGGCGTGCTCAATCTGATGCCGGTTCCGTTATTGGACGGTGGCCACCTCATGTATTATGTCGCCGAAATCGTCAAAGGCAGCCCGGTATCGGATCGGGTGATGGAGGTGGGCCAACAGGTTGGCATGGTTCTGCTGTTCAGCTTGATGGCGTTTGCACTCTATAACGACCTATACCGCCTGTTCGGTGGCTGATAAGCGGATGATGAAGCGTCTACTGTTGCTGGTCTTATCGAGCCTCGTCAGCTTACCCTCCCTCGCTTTCGAACCCTTCAAGGTCAAGGACATCCGTGTCGAGGGCATTCAGCGCACCGAGGCCGGCACGGTATTCTCCTATCTGCCGATCAAGATCGGTGACACGGTCAACGAGGAACGTGTCACTGCGGCGGTGAAAGCGTTGTATGCCACCGGATTCTTCAAGGACGTGAGGTTGGAAGCCGATGGCGACGTTCTTGTGGTCCTGATCGAGGAAAGACCGGCCATCGCGCAGGTCGAAATCACGGGCTCCAAGGAATTCGATGCCAAGCAGCTCAAGGAAGGCCTCAAGCAGGTCGGGCTGGCCGAGTCGCGCATTTTCGACCGCGCGCTGCTGGAGCGAGCCGAGCGAGAGCTGAAGAACCAGTACATCAGCCGCGGCAAGTACGGCGTGCAGATCACCACCACAGTCACGCCTCTCGAGCGCAACCGGGTGGCGCTAAACTTCGACATCTCCGAAGGCGAAGTGGCGAAAATCCGCCAGATCAACATCGTCGGCAACAAGGTATTCAAGGACAAGGATCTGGTCGACGAATTCGTGCTGCGCACACCCGGATTGCTGACCTGGTACAGCAAGAACGACCAGTACTCAAAACCGAAGCTGCAGGCCGATCTGGAAAACCTGCGCTCGTTTTACCTCAACCAGGGTTACCTCGAATTCACGATAGATTCGACGCAGGTATCGATCACGCCCGACAAGAAAGACATTTTCATCACGGTCAACCTCACCGAGGGCAGGAAGTACAGGGTCGCGGAAGTCAAACTCGCCGGCGACCTGATCGTCCCGGAAGCGGAGCTCGCCAAACTCATCAAGCTCAAGCCGGGCGACGTGTTTTCGCGCGAGCGTCTGACCGAATCGACCAAACTGATCCAGGACCGGCTCGGCAACGAGGGCTATGCATTCGCCAGCATCAACCCGGTACCGGAAATCAATCGCGAGAAAGACGAAGTCACGTTCACGCTCTATGTCGATCCCGGCCGCCGAGTCTACGTGCGCCGTATCGGCATCTTCGGCAACACCAATACGCGCGACGAAGTTGTCAGGCGCGAAATGCGTCAGCTCGAAAGCGGCTGGTACAACACCGGAAAACTCACCCGCTCGAAACAGCGCATCGACTTGCTGGGCTATTTTTCCGATGTCCAGATCGATACGCCGGCGGTTCCGGGCACCACCGACCAGGTGGACGTCGAGGTCAAGCTGACCGAGCGTGCCACGGGCAGCCTCACCGCAGGCATCGGCTACTCCTCCGCGGAGAAGATCATTCTTTCCGCCGGTGTGTCGCAGAGCAATATCTTCGGGACCGGCAATGCCTTGTCGTTTCAGGTCAGTACCGGCAGCATCAACAAGATTTATTCCTTGTCCTATACCAATCCGTACTACACCGACGACGGCGTGAGCCGCGGATTCGACGTGTACAAGCGCAGTGTCGACGCGGCAAACCTGACCGGAGTCGGAAGCTACAGCACGTCGACTCTCGGAGCCGGTGTGCGGTTTGGCGTGCCGGTCTCGGAATATGACACCATTAACTACGGGCTGGCCTTCGAAAATACTTCCATCGGCCTGCAGAGCACCACGCCGCAGCGTTACATCGATTTCGTCAATCAATTCGGCTCGGTAGCCGACAGCTACGTGGGTAGCGCCGGCTGGTCGAGGGACAAGCGCGATAGCGTGATCTACACCACCAGCGGCACGCTCCAGCGCATTACCACGGAGGCGGGACTGCCCGGAGGGGACCTGACGTACTACAGGGCCAGCTACCAGCATCAGTGGTATTATCCGCTGACCCGGAATCTGATTTTTTACACGAACAGCCAGATCGGTTACGCGGGTGGATATGACAACAAGCCGCTGCCTTTCTTCAAAGTGTTTTACCTGGGCGGCGTGAATTCCCTGCGGGGCTACGCTACTGCGTCGGTCGGGCCCAAGGATTCGAACGGAGATTCGCTGGGCGGCAGCCACCTACTGCTGGCCAGCGCCGAAATCCTGTTTCCCTTCCCGGGCCTGGAGAAGGACAAGTCGGTGCGGCTGAGCTGGTTTGTGGATGCCGGTACCGTCGGCGAAAAGTACGATTTACAGGAGACGCGATATTCGACCGGCCTCGGATTTAACTGGTTCTCGCCGGTGGGGCCGATGAAAATAAGTTTCGGCAAGGCGTTGAACCCGAAGCCGGATGACCGGCTGGAGCGCATCCAGTTCACACTCGGCACGATATTCTAGTTTTTTTGCGGAACACACGAAAAGGGAGACCCGAAGTTGAATAAAATCTCGCTTGTGCTTGCCGCCGCGGCGCTGATGGCGAGTTCAAACCTTGTTCCCGCCGCGGAACTCAAGATCGGTTTCGTCAAACTCGAAAGACTGTTCAAGGAAGCGGCTCCGGCCGTCAAGGCGCAGAAAAAGATCGAAAAGGAATTCGCCTCCCGCGACCAGGAACTGCAGAAGCTCGCCAAGCAGGCCCGCGATCTGCAGACCAGCCTGGAAAAAGACGGTGTGACCATGGGCGAATCCGAGCGGCGCGACAAGGAGCAGGAACTGGCGCGCATGAATCGCGACCTGCAGCGCATGCAGCGCGAATTGCGCGAGGATCTGAACCTGCGCAAGAACGAGGAACTGGCCGCGGTACTGGAGCGCGCCAACAAAGTCATCCAGCAGATTGCGGAGAGCGAGAAATTCGATCTCATTCTGCAGGAAGCGGTATACATCAGCCCGCGCATCGACATCACCGACCGAGTGATCAAGGCGCTCGCAGACAAGTAACCGGCGCGCGTACGACCGTGCAGCCCGGCAACCAGGCTCGAATGAAAGGGGACGCGCGCATGTCGTTCAGCCTGGCGGAACTGGCCGGGCGTTTTGGCGGCACCGTAATGGGCGACGCCACGGTGCGCATCCGCCAGGTGGCGCCCCTGGAAACCGCCGGCCCCGAAGATATTTCCTTCCTCACCAACCGCAAATACCAGAGATTGCTCTCAACAACGCGCGCCGGCGCGGTCCTCCTTGCGCAGGATTCCGCAGGCGCGACGCAGTTGCCGCGCATCGTCTGCAAGAATCCCTATGCCAGCTATGCGCGAATTGCAGCGCTCATCAATCCCGAAGAACGGCCCGAAGCCGGAGTGGATTCCAGGGCCGTAGTCCATGCGCAGGCGAGCGTCGCCCCTTCCGCATCCGTCGGTCCCTGCGCGGTGATTGAAAAGGGCGTCGAGATCGGCGATGACGCCGTGATCGGGGCGAATTGTTTCATCGGCCGGGGTGCGCGCATCGGTGCGCACAGCCGCGTGCATGCGAACGTCACGATCTATCACGACTGCATAATCGGCGAACGCGTGATTCTGCATTCCGGCGTAGTGATCGGCGCCGACGGTTTCGGCATGGC